>NZ_QMEB01000031.1:29440-35175 GCF_012912135.1 Brasilonema bromeliae SPC951
AGCCATATAAAAATATGACAAAAATATGTTTCTAATTTTTCTAATTTTTTGAATTTTTGTTATGAAAAAACATTGACGGGAACAGTATAAATAAGGAGAATTCCAAATGTGTAAATTCACAGAAAGGGTAATTACTGAGTGTCTAAGCAATAGGTAACACTCACGAACGCGGCGGACGAATACTTTTCTGAAATTGGCATCTTCTCTGGAATCATGTATTAAAAAGTACTTTTTATCTCCACTTGAAAAACACAGTGAAGATACTGATTGAACAAGATACTAATTATAGTGTTATTAACATCCTATCTTGAATGACCGGAAAAGGAGGGGGAGAATAAGAGAGTGAAGGAATTAGAAAAACACCCCCCTTTACATGGTTTCAACCCCAACTGGTCAAACTATTTATCAATAAAAATACGGATGGATCTGTAATTATTTAATTCAACAACTAAAATTTGCGGCGATGCTCCTTTAGGAGCGCTAGCATTGCTGCTCGCCATGTTTAGTATCTCGCTCAAAACTGCCGAACGCTTGTGAGAACTGCGTAAGTCCTGAAATCATTAGACCACAAAGCGTAGGGTGACCTGGCTCCTTTATGCCGGGGTTGGGCAAAGTTTTGATAAAAATGGACAACCCTGTAGTCTAATTGGATCAACCTTAAAGTGAAACGGTATTAGAGGTTGTTTGTAAACTCCCAGAAGGTATAATTTTGTCGTTCTGATTTGGGTCAACTGCAACGCAAAATTAAGGTTTTAGGCATGCACTGAGATATTTCGCTGTGCCCACTATCAGAGCAAAAGACACTTTTAAAACACCCTCTTAAATATATTCCCCGCCCTTAACGTAGAGTACAGGACGAGGAATATCAATAGTTGTGTTTTCTTCAACTGAGAACTGTCAAAAAATATAGTTCATCTTTGGCTGCTTTCGTCGCACTAAGACTTAGGCTTATATGTTGAAGCAACATGCAACTCTTTTAATTGCTTTGCGTCTACTACTGAAGGTGCATCTGTTAACAAACAACGTGCTTGTTGCGTTTTTGGAAAAGCAATGACATCGCGAATTGATTCTTCTTTCGCTAGCAACATCACCAAGCGATCTAAACCATAGGCGATCCCACCATGAGGCGGGGTACCATATTCAAACGCTTCCAACAGAAAGCCAAACTTATTATGTGCTTCCTCTGGGGAAAGTCCAATCGCCTCAAACACCTGCTCCTGAATTTCCCGCTGATAAATCCGCAGACTACCACCGCCTACTTCAAAACCGTTGAACACCAAGTCATAAGCTTGTGCTCTTGCACTTTTTAAGTCGCTCAAATCATCAGGATGGGGTGCAGTAAACGGGTGATGCAGTGCTTCTAGGCGATTTTCCTGTGCGTTCCATTCAAACATGGGAAAGTCTGTAATCCAGAGCAAGTTGATTTTTTCTGGATCTATTAACCCGAATTCTCTAGCGGTAACTTGGCGTAACCTATCTAATGTTTTATTGACAGTAGCAGTGTCAGCAGCCGCGAAAAGCAGTAAATGACCAGGTTTCGCATCTGTCCGGCGTAAGATTTCCTGTTTTTGCTCTGCGGTGAGGTTGTCTTTAATTGCACCAATGGTGTCGATTTCTCCATCATCTCTGACTCGGATGTAAGCTAAACCTTTAGCACCTGCATCAGTGGCTTCCTTGAATAAATCACCGCCTGGTTTGATGCGGACATTAGAAATTGAATCGTTCCCATTGGGGATGGGAAGAATTTTGACAATTCCTCCGTTGGTAACAGCTTCCCGAAAAACCTTGAAGCCACAGTCTTTGACAACATCTGAGACATCAACGAGTTCTAAACCATAACGTGTATCTGGTTTATCACTACCATAGCGTTCCATTGCTTCGGCGTAGACTAGACGCGGGAAAGGACGTTGTAATTCAATGCCTTTAACTGTCTTGAAGATGTGACAAACTAATTTCTCGTTTAATTCGATAATTTCTTCTTGGGACATGAAACTCATTTCCATGTCCAACTGGGTAAATTCTGGTTGTCTGTCGGCGCGTAAGTCTTCATCGCGAAAGCAACGGGCAATTTGATAGTATCTGTCAAAACCTGATACCATCAGCAATTGTTTGAATAGTTGGGGTGATTGCGGTAAAGCAAACCATTCACTAGGGTTGACGCGACTGGGTACGAGATAATCTCGCGCACCTTCGGGAGTGGAACGGGTGAGGACAGGGGTTTCGATTTCTATAAAACCTTCCACGTCTTCTAGGTAACGACGCATGGCTTTGACAACTTGATGGCGTAGTTGCAAGTTATTTGCCATGCGATCGCGCCGCAAATCTAAATAACGATACTTCAGCCGCAACTCTTCCCGCACAGGATCGGCGTCTGCGGTGGAAACTTGGAATGGTAACTGTTTAGCGACTGAGTTAAGGAGTTTAATTGTATCAGCGTAAATTTCAATTTCGCCTGTAGGTATGCGGGGGTTCAGGGATTCTTCAGGACGTTGCGTCACTCTACCTGTGATTTCAACAACGTATTCATTTCGTAGAGTATTTGCGAGTTCATAAGAATTTGGGGTACGCTGTGGATCGCTGACGACTTGAACAATGGCAGTGCGATCGCGTAAATCTATAAATATCACACCTCCATGATCGCGGCGACGATCTACCCATCCGTACAAGGTGACAGTTTCTCCAATGTGTTCTTTTCGGAGTTCGCCGCAATAGTTAGTTCGCATAAGTATTAGTTCTTAATGGCCGAGCTAGAGAATTCAAGTCAATGTTAAAGCTTTTTCATTATCTAGCATCATTAGTCATTTTAATTTTAGAAATCTCATGCAAAAACTGACAACAGATGAAACAGGTAAGCACCCGTGTCATCTGCTCAAAAATTCGTTGCTCGTTTTGACGTGAAATTAAGCAAAATTAACGTTGAGGGCGAGGACTACTCAAAGCATCTCACGCGGCTAAAGCTGCATCTAGTCAGCGATGATCGCCTAGTTCGGCGACTTGTTATCGTCCAAACGAAAATTCAGACGTTCTGGAAAGTTGTTCTTGTTCTATCTTTCGCAATGCCTCAATTCGTGCTTCAGTAGAGGGATGGCTAGAGAACAAGTTGCCCAGGAATTGTCCCGAGATTGCGTTTGTAATCAACAGTGGCTCAAACGCTGGGTTTGCTTGTAGGGGTAGTTGTCTTGTTGTCGCTTCCAAACGTTGCAGTGCACGGGCTAAGGCGCGAGGGTTACGTGTTAATCTAGCAGAACCTGCGTCTGCTGAAAATTCTCGCGTACGTGATATTCCCAGTTGAATCACTGTCGCAGAAATTGGAGCAAGAAATATTGTCAACAACATCCCCAGAGGATTTAGACCATTCCGGTCATCCCGTGAATATGGAGTATACCAAACACTGTAGCTAACGATTTGGGCTAAGAACGAGATTGCACCTGCAATCGTAGCAGCAACCGCCTGTGTTAAGGTGTCACGGTTAGCAACGTGAGTGAGTTCGTGGGCGATGACGCCTTCGAGTTCATCCTCTGGTAATAAATTTAAAAGACCTTCGGTGACTGCAATCGCAGCGTGTTCTGGATCGCGTCCTGTGGCGAAGGCGTTGGCAGCTGGGCTAGGGACAATGAAAATTCTTGGCATGGGTAGATTGGCCCGTTGGCACAATTTTTGCACCATCTGATACAGTCCCGGTGCTTCCTGAGGTGATACTGGCTGGGCACGTTATGCCGCCAGCGCAATTTTATCAGATTGATACCAAGAAAATAAGTTTGTCACTGCTATGACAATTCCCACAATTACACCACTGGTACCGCCAATCACCCAGTAGCTAATCGTAATCAAAATCGCGCTTAAGGAAAGACCCCGTCCTTAAGGACGGGGTTTAATCCCTATAATGCAGCAGTTTTGAATTGATTTCTCATATTTTGGTCTCCTTAGTAATACTGAAGTCATAGATTTATTGCTCGCAACAGCATTACTTAACCCGCACTTTGATTGTATCGACCTCAACACAGATTCATCAGGTAGAAATTGCGCTCTAGATTTAGTACGGTTTTCTCACTCAAGTTTTTAAGTCCTCTTTGTGGTTTATACTTAAAGTTCATCCCATTTATTGCTGCCTCAGCGACTTGTCGTTGAGTGATTTTGATGACAACTTAGCTCACATCCTGATGATAGGTTCCAAAAACTTATGTGAAGACGGCGATCATTTGTATACTGCCGTTCCATTGTAGTGAGTTGCATCGGGAAGGTGAACACAATTGGAACTCCTGTCTAGCCACCTGTGCTATGCAGGCGGATTTCGGTGCGCCCTCTAACTTTGGCTCTCCCGTCGGGTGAACCCGTAAGGGCGGTTCCCAATCCCCCACTGAAAGATTACTCAATTCTGAATTCTGAATTCTGAGTTGGTGAATTTTTCTTTAATGATTTAACTGCTCTAGACAATAACGCAAACATAAGGCAGACCAACACAGGGAATCCAACGGATTAAGACATCACCTCTCTTGGACAAATCTCATGGCGCAAAATATCAACAGAGTAGGAATGGTGCAGAAGTATACTAAGATTTTGCACGATTTAGCAATATTTATCATCAGCCCTTGGTTAGAGAGAGCATCTGTCAAATCTCTGCAAAAACGAGTCGATTATCTAGAACGACGTTTATGTCAAGATCTACCGAACACAGAACAACGTTTGGGGTCGCTCATTCAGCAACTGCAACGCCAGTTCAACCTTCTGCAAGACAATACAACAAATCGATTAGACAAGTTATTAGAGTACGATTTGCCTCAACAAGTGCTGGACGTGCTGAAAGAGCAGACTGATTTGATAATTCAAAACATAAAACCGATTGTGGAAGATTTGATACGCGAGCAAGAGGAGAATAAACCTTTACAAGAAAATATCAGCGAAGCACTTATTCAAGTCAAACATCACAAAATCGAAGAATTTTCAGAACATCTTCAAGAGTTCACGGCGTTACCCTTCGGGTTCGCAGTCGCCTACGGAGGGAGACCCTCCTGCAGCGCTGTCTCACTCCCACTCCCAGAAGAACAATCAGCAGCCTCTCTAGAAGCAGGCTTGTGGCTCCTAGCTCATCGAGATAAAATAACACAAGAAGTAGCGGATGAGTTATTGGGTTTGCAAGCTTCCCAAACAGAAGTCTTTCGTCAGAACCTTAGTAGATATTTGAAACTGCTTGGAAGCTGCTTGGAAAACGGAATTCAACCTCGTTTACTTTATCAAGGTATCATCACTCATGAGCAGCCGGCAGTTGAGATATATGTGAATGGGTTCAAGTTGATTCAAAATAAATACATCAAGTGTTGGGAAGATTCAGCACAAGTCTCAACTGAAGCAGCTCAACAGTTGAGGGTGTACTTCAAGTACCTTATTGATTATTTGCTCAAAGCTTTAGCTTTCTCGCCGTAAGCCCCGCACCATAGATGTAATCAGCTTGGTGTCGGGATATAAGGCGGACAAAAGCTCGGTGCACCCGACGCATTGTCCCCTAAAAATCAGCCAGCCTTTGTTTTGTGGATCTGTGTTCCAAGACGAGTACTCGTTGTAGTAAGGCTGGCTGATTTTTTCGTGTAAGACCCCCGCCCTGACCTATGTTAGATAAGATTTAACGAGGGAATGGGGTGTCCGAGTTTTTGTCTATCTCTGATACTGGTAACGAATTAATAAGATTTGACACTCCCCTGCCTAAAGGCGAGGGGATTCTACATTCATCGTCAGAACTT
>NZ_QMEB01000371.1:0-1055 GCF_012912135.1 Brasilonema bromeliae SPC951
ATATAAAGGCGCATAGAATCTTCCCAGTTGCGCGCAAATTAGAATGAACGCGAAACCTGCGCCAATAAAAACGGGCTTGACGTCCGATTCCACATCATATTTGTGCGCCATGATGCGAATTTCTTCCGCCAGGGAATACATAAATAGGATCGAGAATAATGCGCGTAACGCCGCACTGACGTTTCGTCGTCTCTCAATCTGCACGTAGCGCCAGTTTCGGTATGAGCAATAAAATGCATACCAGCCGAGCGTGACGACAATCATCAGAATAAACTTCGCTCTGGACACTGGAAAGAAGATTGGTGCATCCGAATCCGCAACGTGGTAAGCGTTTGCGATGGTTGTCATTTTGGCACCAGATTCGGTGATAAGTGATTTGCGACAGTTTCTGCAATTCCCATTTGATGCGGGTTGCGGCGTATTGCAATGCTGACAAGTCAGTTCTTTCAATCAGAATATTCCATATAATATGAATGCGCAGGGCTTTTTTTCAACTGGGAGCAAGTGCTGGAAGCCGCACACCATCAGGGTTTCAGAGGGTACTAAATTGACTTCCTTAACGCGAACAAATCGACCCTTAAAACTTTGTTTGCATGCCCACACTTTTCAGATTTTCTTGTATTATAGAGAAGTAGTCATCACTGGGCTTCCTAATCGCGCGTCAAGCCGATTGAGTTCGAAGCCGATAGTGATGTGAAGAAAGTTCAAAATGTACGCTCGAAGCTAACGAGCACAGGCAACGAGCCTAGTACAATTAGAACCCGCATGGATGGGGGCTTGGCTCAGCTGGTAGAGCGTCTCCTTTGCACGGAGAAGGTCAGCGGTTCGACTCCGCTAGCCTCCAGAATTCAGTCGGATAGCGCTTCTTAATTGAAGCTCGACTCCGAAAGCGACAAGAAAAACTCTGAAGTAAGATTCAGAAAAAACCTTGTAAAAGCGCTGATTCATCTGATAGAATTGATGACTCGCGAAGGTTTGGAAAAACCAAACGCGACAGCCCAACCGGAAAAGGGCATTAAACAAAACCGGGTTTGTACCCTGAAAACTGCATATTG
>NZ_QMEB01000371.1:1065-2761 GCF_012912135.1 Brasilonema bromeliae SPC951
GTCCGTATCCTAGAAGTTCTTCGGAACTTCAAAGATATCCACAGAATTAATTTGTCTGGAATCCTCGACAATGTCCTGTTGTTCGAGAAAAAGATCCAGACTTTGGTCAAGCTACAAAGAGCGCACGGTGGATACCTAGGCGTAAGCAGCCGATGAAGGACGCAGTAAACAGCGAAATGCCACGGGAAGTCGTTACAGACTAAGATCCGTGGGTCTCCGAATGGGGCAACCCCACCAGAGTTATGTCTGGTGACGTCTATCTGAATACATAGGATAGAACGAGGTAAGTCCGGGAACTGAAACATCTTAGTACCGGGAAGAAAATAAAACAAAACAGTGATTCCGTTAGTAGCGGCGAGTGAAAGCGGAACAGCCCAAACCTAATTAACGCAAGTTATTTAGGGGTTGCGGGACTCCATCATGAGATGGGATGACGATAGTTGAAGTGTTTGGGAAGGCACACCATAGACGGTGACAGTCCGGTAAACGAAATTGTCTGAACCTCAGGAGTATCCCAAGTAATACGGGACACGCGAAACCCTGTATGAATCTGCCGGGACCATCCGGTAAGGCTAAATACTGACTTACGACCGATAGTGAACAAGTACCGCGAGGGAAAGGTGAAAAGAACCCCGGTGAGGGGAGTGAAATAGAACATGAAACCGTGTGCTTACAAGCAATTGGAGCACTTTTAGATAGTGTGACAGTGTGCCTGTTGAAGAATGAGCCGGCGAGTTACCTTATGTAGTTGGTTAAGCAGTTAATATGCGAAGCCACAGGGAAACCGAGTCTGATAAGGGCGACATATAATTACATGAGGTAGACCCGAACCCGGGTGATCTATATATGGCCAGGATGAAGCGTGTGTAAAAATGCGTAGAGGTCCGAACCAACTGATGTTGAAAAATCAGTGGATGAGCTGTGTATAGGGGTGAAATGCCAATCGAACCCGGAGCTAGCTGGTTCTCCCCGAAAGGCGTTGAGGCACCGCGTGGGACGTATCTTACAGGGGGTAGAGCACTAGTTCGGTGCGGGCGGAGAAAATCCGTACCAAATCGAGTTAAACTCCGAATACCTGTAACGTAATATCCTGCAGTGAGAGTGCGAGAGATAAGTTCCGTACTCAAGAGGGAAACAGCCCAGACTACCGACTAAGGTCCCAAAGTACATGCTAAGTGATTAAGGAGGTGGAGTTGCATAGACAACCAGGATGTTGGCTTAGAAGCAGCCACCATTCAAAGAAAGCGTAATAGCTCACTGGTCAAGCGACTCTGCGCCGAAAATATACGGGGCTAAGCATGTCACCGAAATCGTAGACTCTATTTATTTAGAGTGGTAGGGGAGCGTTGTGTTGTAGGGTGAAGCATGAGCGATGAGCACATGTGGACGAAGCACAAGTGAGACTGTCGGCTTAAGTAGCGAAAACATTGGTGAGAATCCAATGCACCGAAAGACTAAGGGTTCCCACGGCAGGTTCGTCCACGTGGGGTTAGTCGGGAGCTAAGGCGAGGCCGAGAGGCGTAGCCGATGCACAACGGGTTAATATTCCCGTACAACCGTAATATCGTTAGGAGCTAAGTGGGGACGCAGGAGGCTATATGGAGCGGCTTAATGGATTGCCGTCCAAAGGCGTAGCTAGTTGATGTAGGCAAATCCGCATTGACGTTATAAAGTGAGGCCGAGTAGGAAACTGTCT
>NZ_QMEB01000371.1:2771-2995 GCF_012912135.1 Brasilonema bromeliae SPC951
AATTACTTACGAGTGAAATTTCATAGATGCCACGCTGCCGAGAAAAGCCGCGAAAGCCAGATATTAAGGTTCCCGTACCCGAAACCGACACAGGTAGTCAGGTAGAGAATACCAAGGTGCGCGAGATAACTCTCTCTAAGGAACTCGGCAAAATAACCTCGTAACTTCGGAAGAAGAGGTGTCATGATAGGGTGTAAGACTTCGCGTCTGAAGCCTGAGATGAT
>NZ_QMEB01000372.1 GCF_012912135.1 Brasilonema bromeliae SPC951
AAAGGTGTGACTGCTGACACGGGGGAAGTTTTTGAACTGGCTTTGAGCGATCGCCGGAGGCGCAGCTAGCTTAACGCTCCGCTGCTGCGCTCAGAAGCAGAACGTCCAATGCCGACGCGGCTAAACGTAATTCCCCATACTATATAATTATTTAGTAACAAACAAAAAAAATAACTATTAAATTTCAAACCTCATGTACGCCTAAAAAATAAAAAGAAAAATAAATGACTCAAGCTCAATACAAACTAGTCACATTTGAAGAATTTGCAAAATGGAAACCAGAGGATGGGCATTACGAACTGCATGGTGGAGTCATTGTTAAAATGCCGCAACCATTAGGAGGACATGAAGAAATCACAGGTTTTTTATCGATACAACTAGGTGTCCAATGTTATCAATTAGGTCTTCCTTACCTCATCCCCAAAACAGCATTGGTCAAACCACCAGAAAGTGAATCAGCTTATTCACCAGATGTACTGTTAGTAAACCGTGAAAATCTTATCAACGAAGAACTATGGAAAAACGAATCGACTGTTACTCAAGCTGCATCTATTCCTTTAGTGGTTGAAGTCGTCAGTACCAACTGGCGTGATGATTATCTCAAAAAATATGCTGATTATGAAGAAATGGGAATTCCTGAATATTGGATTGTTGATTATGCAGCTAATGGTGGCAGAGAATTTATTGGCAAGCCTAAGCAACCAACTATCTTGATTTGCTCTTTGGACGAGGGTGAGTATCAAATTAGCAAGTTTCGAGGCGATGAGCGCATACAGTCACCAACATTCCCACAATTGAATTTGACAGTTCAACAAATTTTTGAAGCTGGGAAATGATCAAGCAAGAACTCACCAACTCACGAGTCGTTTGAGTTGAAATCTTGGCACGGTCTTGTTCTGCAACTTAACCCAGACAGGAATTAAAATTGACATATCCCTATTCTGGTTGCTAAAGTGTCTGACTCTCTGCCGTTGCGCGAAAAGTATCTCGCCCTCATCGACGAAATTATCCAAACCACCCTCAAGGGCAAGATTAGCTCTCAAGAGCAGGTTTATCAAATGTTGATCAAAGGTGTGACTGCTGACACGGGGGAAGTTTTTGAACTGGCTTTGAGCGATCGCCTCAATTCCACCCAACACCAAGTAGACACCCAAAAAGACGAACTCAAGCAAGCCAAAGCAACCCGCAGTCTCAGGGCAATCAAAACAATTCAAAGTCAATGGCAACGCGCTCAACAGCAAAATAAAGCCACTGAAGCTATTGTCTCAGGATTTAGAGAAGTGACAACAGCGGAAGTCGGGAATCGTCTGGCTGCATTCTTACGCACTCTCGACTTCAACCGCAAAAATCCACTGAATTTGCAACAAATCCAGCAAGTCTCAAAGTCTTTACAACAATTTGCTCAAGCTGATTCGGATTTTCAGGAAATCTCAGATGGTATAAACCGTGGCATAGTTAGTTGGCAAAGACTGCAAGACCACTTAGTCAGCTGGATGTACGAGCAAAGCCGGGAATCACTGGGATTTGGTGGTGTACCGGGAGAACGTGGTCCTTGGGCAACTTGGGCGAAGCAAGTGAATAGTGAGTTTCCCAAAACACTGTTTCGCTACTTAGCTTTGGAGAAGTCTGCAATTGAATTTGCACAACAGCATAGCAGTGTCAGCCTGAGTCATTGGGTGGAGATGGCAGTTATTTTGCAGTACTTGCAACGGGGGTTAGTCAACTGGTTTGACCAACAGCCTTACAATGTTAAAGCAGGCTCTAAGTTGTCGATTTCAACTTTCTTGACATTTGCGGTGATTTGGAGTCAACTGGCAAATGGTTTTGGTAGTGCGTCGTCAATATACAGCGCTGGTTGTTCTCAAGTCATGCTGCAAATTCTGCGAACCTTTGCACAGCGTTCATACTTTCCCTTGTACGGGGGAATTTTCGCCTCTTTTTCTGGTCAGTACTTACGAGATGCGCTGAATTATTTGGATGAACCGTTGCGTCAAGTCGAAGGAACTCAAGAAAAAGCACGGATTTTGACACTTTTAGGCTCTTCTCAACGAGCATTCGGGCAATATAAGCGTTCTGTGGAGTTTCATCAGCAGGCTTTGGAGATAGCGCGCAGTGCAGGCGATCGCGCTTGTGAAATTGCCAATCTCAACCACCTCAGCCGTACCCACGTTGCCCAAATAATGTATGCTGAAGCAATTGACTTTAGTCAACGGGCATTGATATTGAGTCGGCAAACAGGCGATCGCACAGGTGAAGCAAATGCCCTGGTAAACTTGGGATACAGCGAAGTCATGCAAGCCCAGCAACTGGAACAACTAGAACCAGAGGTTTATGAAACAGCAATTAACTACTTACAGCAAGGTTTAACACTCTCAGAACGACTGGGCGATGTTCAAAGTAAGGCTTTGTGTTTTAGTAGTTTGGGTGTAGCCTATGTCATCATCGAACAACCTCAAACAGCTATTAAATATTTGGAAGACGGCTTCCAAGCAGCACAAATTTCTGGTGATTTGTATCTTCAAGGTTTGAACTTATCGAATTTAGGCGAAGCTTATTATTATTTACCCGACCAAGAAAAAGCAATTTATGCTGGCTGTTTGGGAATGTATTTATTAAACCAAATTGCTTCAAATGAATGGCAAAAATCCGCGAGTTGGCTCATAATTTTACAAGGACAAATAGGGGAAGAATCATTCAGAAATTTCTTGCAGAAAAATCGTTCTAAAATCATTGCTGTCATAGGTGTAGATGGGTATGATTACATCCCGCAGCTATTGGAAGAATATAGGAATCCGAAGAACTGATTTGTCAAAACTTAAGGGTGTAAGGGGGTAAGGGTGTAGGGGTGTAGGGGAACCTGATACAGCAGAATTCATAAGTCATAAGTCAGAAGTATTATAGAATGGACTTTTTAGAGATTTGAAATGGTTGCCCTATTGACGCCGTGATGTACTAGATTCTTTCCCTTACACCCCTAAACCCCTACAC
>NZ_QMEB01000032.1 GCF_012912135.1 Brasilonema bromeliae SPC951
GCAGTCAATCCTAGAATGACATCTCAAAAGTGTTCTGATTGTGGCGCAATTGTGAAAAAATCTCTTTCAACTCGCACCCATAAATGTGCTTGTGGTTGCGAGTTACAAAGAGACGTGAACGCAGCAATTAATATTCTAAATCTTGCAAAAGCTAGGGACGGGCAGTCCCGAAGTAACGCTACAGGAGTTGGAACCTCTACGCTACTTGGTGCAAACCTGGTAGAGCAAGTTCTGACGATGAATGTAGAATCCCCTCGCCTTTAGGCAGGGGAGTGTCAAGCTGTTTCAACGCTCATCCTACGATAAAATAGGAGGACATCAGGCAGTTGCAGGCTATGTTGCTGAGGATGTGGCTTTGGCTCGACGCATTAAAGAGAGTGGTTTGAAGTTGCGACACTTCTTAGGAGCAAATTTAGCAAAATTAAGGATGTACCGCTCTTGGACAGCACTCTGGGAGGGCTGGACTAAAGTTTTGTACTTGGGTGCCCAAAGAAGCTTGTGGCTAATGGTATCCCTAGCTCTGCTAATGCTAAATATTTATTTGATTCCTTGGCTAGTACTAGTTATTGTGTTTAGTAAAAGTTTTTTAATTGGCTGGAAAACAGTTGACTTGCTGGCGATGTGTCTAGCTTTGATTGCTATTCTCCTCCAGTACAATTTACGCACACTAGCAGCACAGGCATTTCGTAGCTCTCCAAAATACTGGTGGCTGCATGGTTTGGGAGGTCTACTGGTTGCAGTCATTGCCATTGCCTCAGTTATTAAGACTGAGACGGGTTGGGGTTGGACTTGGCGAGGTCGAGTGCTTAAGCATCCTATTTCACCTCGTGAATGAATTTTGTAGATCCAGAAGTAGCAAACGTGGCATAAGGTGATATGCATAATACAAAGTGAAAATGCACAGAAAAAGTTTCCTGAAAAATACTACTTCTAAACTCCGCTCACTCGGATTCCATCATCAATCCTGAAAGGCGATAAATCGAAATCTTTAACAATAAATTTTTAAAGGAAAATAATATATGGGAGAATGGTGGCGCGTAATAATTACTCGAATCGTTCTTTTTGTTGTTATCGTGCTCTTCTTGGGATCACTGGTCTTTGCTGCATCGCAGTCGGAACAACGTAAGGTCATTAAAGAACGCATTAGTTTTGGTGAGAAAAGTTTAATTCCAGTAGAACTTTCCCCCCATAAAAAAGCCGGGATGAAAGCTATGGCAGACAAAAATTTGTCCCTTGCAAGGGAGGAATTTGACAAATCGCTAAAAAAGAATCGTAACGATCCAGAGGCACTTATTTTCTTTAACAATGCCAATATTGGTTATAATCGCAGCTACACCATTGTTGTATCTGTACCAATTACCAAGAATATCAATGATATCGATATCAATAATTCTTTGGAAATTTTGCGTGGGGTAGCTCAAGCTCAACGTGGAATTAATGACTTTGGGGGAATTAATGGAGTGCGTTTGGAGGTAGGGATCGCATCGGACGATAATGATCCAGAAGTTGCTAAACAAGTTGCTACAGCCTTATTCAACGAGCGTAAGGTGTTAGGTGTAGTCGGTCATTACGCTAGTGGTGTCACTATAGCAGCAAAAGATATTTATACATCCAAAGAACTTGTAGCCATTACTCCCATCAGTACTTCCGTTTGTCTTACAAACACTCCCACTCCCACCAAGACTCCCACTCCTATCAGTAATTCTATTTGTTCTAAATATTCTGACCGTTCAAAGAACTCTAAACCTTACGTTTTTCGCACAGTTCCTAGTGATAGTGATACCGCGAAGGCATTAGCAGACCATATGTTGCAAGATTGGAAGAAAAAGAATGTAGCAGTTTTTTATAATTCCAGTAGTGACTACAGTATGTCGCTTAAGTCTGAGTTTAAGACAGTTGTGAAACAAAAAGGAGGACAAGTATTGCAAGAGTTTAACTTGAATGAGCGGAATTTTGATGCCAATTCAAGGGTGAAACAGGCTAAGGAACAAGGTACCCAAGTACTAATGTTAGCAGCCGATACGAAGACTTTACCAAAAGCGCTGGAAGTGGTTAGGTCTGCTAAGGGGAAGAACCTCAAGATTTTGGCGGGAGATGATGTTTACACCCCAGACACTTTGAAAGAAGACGCAGCAGTTGGGATGGTGGTAGCAGCTTTTTGGCATATTGATAACGCTCCCAACCAAGACTTTGTCAAAAAGTCTAAAGAGAAAGAGCTTTGGGGTGGTGCTACAGTAAACTGGCGAACTGCCCTTGCCTATGATGCAACACAGGCTTTGATTGATGCAATTGAGAAGAATCCGACTCGAAGTGGGGTACAACAGGCTCTCCTATCACCAAAATTTAAAACTACCGGAGCTTCTGGTGATATTGAGTTTTTGCCGTCGGGCGATCGCAAGAATGCTAAAGTAGAACTTGTGCAAATTTGCACCACTAAGAATTCTAGTACTCCTTACAAATTTGTCCCTGTTGCAGCTTATAAAGGTAAACCCTCCGACGATTGTCCCAGTTCACTGACTAATAACAATTCAAGTCCAACCCCTACTTCTTCGCCGCTACCTACTGCAACGCCTACATTAACTAGTACACCCACACCATCCTCTTCTACAACTTCTTTGGAAAGTAATTCAGTATGTCGTCTCCAACCCGAATCCCCGGAGTCGTACAAAGCTAAAGTTGTTCAGCGTGAAGGTCTGAATTTACGAAAACAATCAAACCAAGATTCCGGGGAGTTAGGGAAGCTTCCGCGTGGACAAGGAATTATTGTTTTGAAGGAGGAGAAGAACGAGAAGGGTGAAATTTGGAAAAATATTTGCGCAGAAGTAGGAGGTACTAAGAAAGAAGGTTGGGTAAAAGCAAAAGATAGTAAAGGAAAAGATAATACAAAGAAAGTTGTGGAATAACGTGATTTTTCACAGTTAAATAAAGCATCACCACCAAACTCCCTGTGCAATATTTCCCACAGAAACGCTGTGCGGTATGTCCTCTGGACACACTGTGCGATTCGCACACCACCTCAACCCCCATCAAAAAGCTGATGCAACAAAGCCAACTCACCAACACCCCGCGACTCCAACCCATCCGCACCAACAACATGAGAACACACAGCACTTA
Organism: Brasilonema bromeliae SPC951; assembly: GCF_012912135.1. Classification (GTDB taxonomy): domain Bacteria; phylum Cyanobacteriota; class Cyanobacteriia; order Cyanobacteriales; family Nostocaceae; genus Brasilonema; species Brasilonema bromeliae. The sequence goes on from NZ_QMEB01000032.1 coordinate 3,115, forward strand.
ACTGCATCGAATTCTCCAAAGCAATCACAACCGCCTCCGCATCCGGACTCCGCTTCAACCGCGCCTTCGTCTTCTCCTTCGCCTCACAACAAATCTGGTCTTTCGTATTGATACTATAACGAGTTGCACACAAATCCTGAAAAATATAATCCTCCTTTTCACCCAAAGGAGCGTTAAGCGAAGCTCTGCCGTTTGCGCAGCGCCCCTTTTAGGGGCTAGGCAATCGCCACTTTCCCCGTCCTCAACCCCTCACGAAACTCCCAATACAACTGAGACTTGCGGTTAAAAAACAAAGAACGGTCATCAGCCCCATCACCAAAACGGCAACCACTTGCATTCATCATCCCACTTGCAAGCAAACTTGCCAACGTCCCCGCACCCACCCCAGTATTATCAACAGCAATATCACCCACCGTCGGATGTATCTGTACATCATACAGCACAGATCCACGCCAAATCGCCAAAGCGTGATTATCTTGTCCATCCCCCACATCCAAACCCAGCCGCCAGATATCACTCGTCGCCAAATCATCCCAATATTGGGGGTTAGCATCATAGCGATCGCGAGCTTGCAAAAGCCATGATTTCGGAATAATACCATCAGTATCATCCGTCGGGAACTGCGCTTCTACACGAGAATGGGATGGTCCCAGGAATTTAAATATTTGGAATGCTCTCTATATACACTTGCTTTTACCGATGTCATGTATAGAATAGTTATGACAAATCATGAATTGCTGACAACGCCATAAATATGAGATCAGTGAACAGTGAACACTTCGACAAGCTCAGTGCATCGCAGTGAACAGTAAAAACTGATAACTGATAACTGCTAACTGGTAACTTATAAAGAATAAAATTGTTCAGCTATCAATAAATAGTTGAACAATTTTAAAATGCAAAGACTTTAACAAGATCCATCTACAATTTTGGCTAGATAAATGGGACAAGGCTTTTTTCAAATTGGGGTAACGTTGTGTATTGTAATCGCAATCACTCCACTATTGGGCAGATACATGGCGCGTGTCTTTTTGGGAGAAAAAACGCTGCTGGACTCAATCATGAACCCTGTAGAGGGAATAATTTATAAAGTGGCAGATACAGCCAGAATTGATGACATGACGGGTTGGCAGTATGCCAGAGCAGTACTTTGCAGCAATATAATCATGGGTATTGTGGTGTTTTTGCTGATATGTCTTCAGCAATTTTTACCTTGGAATCCTCAGGGATTAGCTGCTCCTAAATGGGACATCACGCTGCACACGACAATTTCATTTTTAACCAACACTGACCAGCAACACTACTCTGGTGAAACAACTTTAAGTTATTTTAGCCAAACAGCAGCTTTAACTTTTTTGATGTTTACTTCAGCCGCAACTGGGTTAGCAGTCGGCATCGCATTCATCAGAGGTTTGACAGGTAGACGACTGGGAAATTTCTACATTGATCTGACTCGTTCTATAACGCGCATATTGCTGCCAATTTCGATTGTGGGTGCGATCGCACTACTAGCCCTAGGCGTACCACAAACCTTAGATGGATCTTTGAAATTGACAACATTGGAGGAAGGAACGCAGTATCTCGCCAGAGGTCCTGTTGCTTCCTTTGAGATCATCAAACAATTGGGAGAGAATGGCGGTGGTTTTTTTGGCGCAAATTCTGCTCATCCGTTTGAAAATCCCAATACCATTTCTAACCTCATAGAAATCATCGCCATGATTTGTATTCCAGCGGCGTTGATTCACACTTATGGTATTTTTGCCAATAACGCCAAGCAAGCTAAACTACTTTTTTGGATGGTCTTTGCCATCTATGGAATTTTGATTGGTGTCACAGCGATTGCTGAGTATCAAGGAAATCCCCTGATTGATAACGCCTTGGGATTAGAACAGCCTAATTTAGAGGGGAAGGAAGTCAGGTTTGGCTGGGCACAAACGGCGTTGTGGGCAATTACGACGACTGGAACTATGACTGGTTCTGTAAACGGGATGCATGATTCCTTGATGCCTCAGGGAGTTTTTTCCACCTTATTAAATATGTTTTTGCAGATAGTTTGGGGTGGACAAGGAACTGGAACCGCTTACTTATTCATTTATTCAATTCTCACCGTATTTCTCACAGGACTGATGGTGGGACGGACTCCAGAATTTTTAGGACGCAAAATAGAAAAGCAACAAATTGTCCTTGCCAGTGTCGTCCTGCTGGTTCACCCAATTGCTGTATTGATCCCCAGTGCCATTAGCTTAGCATTTCCAAATACCTTAGCATTTCTGATTCCACCGCCGGGATATACAAAATCCCCCGAATTTCACAACATCTCACGAGTGATTTACGAATACGCCTCAGCTAGTGCTAACAATGGTTCTGGCTTGGAGGGATTGGGAGATAGCACTTTGTGGTGGAACTTAAGTACTTGTTTTAGCCTTCTGATGGGAAGATACATACCAATTATTGCCATTTTGCTTTTAGCACAAAGCATGGCAGCCAAACAACCAGTACCCGAAACACCAGGCACCCTCAGAACCGACTCTACATTATTTACTGCTATTACAGCTGGAGTCATTTTGATTTTGGGTGTGTTGACGTTCTTCCCCGTTTTAGCTTTAGGACCGATCGCCGAAAGTATTAAACTTGCCAGCCGCATCAAATAATCTTGTTCGTAATAGGCGTTTATCAGTTATCAGTTATCAGTAGGACTTATATCATGTCCGGTTAATTGCTTATAAATTCCGAAGAACCCCACCCCGGTTTTGTCTTGCGCCAAAACCGCCCCTCCCCGCTTGCGGGGAGGGGATTAAGGGGAGGGGTGCAGATATCGCGGTAATCACAACTAACCAGCCGGACATGATATTACGCAAAAACTCTTTTAAACCCTCTTAACTATGCGCTAAGGCGCACGCTACGCTAACGTGTTCTTTGCGTCCTTTGCGGTTTATTTTTTCATTATTTTGCGTAAGTCCTGATCAATAAGCGTGTTCACTGGACGCCCACCATAACATAATCCCCAATTCACAATTCCCTCTCATGGACTCCACAAATCCTTCACCCAAACCTTCTTATTCTCCTCGTAAAAGCGATCGCCGCCAAGCACGTAAACAATCGCGAGTCAGCACCAGAGGACTTTACCTCAGAGCCATCAAAGATGCTTTTGTCAAGCTCAATCCTAAATACGCGATCAAAAACCCGGTCATGTTCTTGGTTTGGGTTGGTACAATTATCACCACTATAGCGACTATCGACCCTTATTTGTTTGGTCCAGTTTCAGGCAACAATTTACAACTTTTCAACGGATTAATTACAGCAATTTTGTTCTTCACCGTTTTATTTGCCAACTTTGCGGAAGCAGTCGCAGAGGGACGGGGTAAAGCGCAAGCTGATGCTTTAAGGACAACCAAGTCAGAAACAATTGCCAAAAAACTTCTCTCTGATGGTTCAGTTAGTGAAGTTTCTTCCACCAGCTTGCGGATAGGCGATACAGTGTATGTGGCTGCTGGTGATGTCATCCCTGCTGATGGGGAAGTGACTATGGGTGTCGCCAGTGTGGATGAATCTGCAATTACTGGGGAATCTGCACCAGTTTTGAAGGAAACAGGTTCAGATGTGGCTAGTTCAGTTACTGGTGGTACGCGAATTCTCTCTGATGAACTTATTATCCGTATCACTGCAGATCCAGGCAAGGGGTTTATCGACCGGATGATTGCTTTGGTGGAAGGAGCAGAACGCACAAAAACACCGAATGAGATTGCTTTGACGGTGTTACTAGCAGTTCTAACCTTGGTGTTTCTTTTTGTTGTGGTGACTTTGCCCGCGATCGCCCGCTATGTTGGAAGTCCAATTAGTGTGGTAGTATTAGTTGCCTTGTTAGTTGCGTTAATTCCGACAACAATTGGGGGATTACTGAGTGCGATCGGCATTGCTGGTATGGATCGAGTTGCCCAGTTTAACGTCATAGCCACCTCAGGACGAGCAGTTGAAGCGTGCGGTGATGTCAATACCTTAGTACTCGATAAAACAGGTACAATCACTCTCGGTAATCGTTTGGCAGAAGGGTTTATCCCCATCAGCACCTATTCAACACAGCAAGTTGCCAATGTTGCCTTAGCAGCAAGTATTTTTGATGATACACCAGAAGGGAAATCAATTGTTCGACTGGCAGAAAAGTTAGGTGCAAAAATTGATTTTGACAGCCACAGAGCCGAAGCTGTAGAGTTTTCAGCAAAAACTCGTATGAGTGGTACAAACTTACCCAATGGTAGCCAAGCGCGTAAGGGTGCAGTATCGGCAATTAAGGGATTTGTCCGTTCTCGCAATCAACAAGATACGCCGACGCCGGTACTGGATGCAGCATATGAAGGAATTTCACAACTGGGAGGGACACCTTTAGCAGTAGCCCTTGATAGTGAAATTTACGGCGTCATTTATCTTAAGGATATCATTAAACCAGGTATCCGTGAACGTTTTGAGCAGTTGCGGCGGATGGGAGTGCGTACCGTCATGCTGACTGGAGACAACCGCATTACCGCGTCTGTGATTGCGGGGGAAGCTGGAGTTGATGACTTTATTGCCGAAGCCACCCCAGAAGATAAAATCTCTGTGATTCAGCGCGAACAAGCGGCGGGCAAACTGGTGGCGATGACGGGTGACGGTACTAACGATGCACCCGCACTAGCCCAGGCAAATGTCGGAGTAGCAATGAATACGGGTACTCAGGCAGCAAAAGAAGCAGCCAATATGGTGGATTTGGACTCTGATCCCACAAAGCTGATTGATATTGTTGCGATTGGAAAACAACTGCTGATTACTCGCGGTGCTTTGACAACGTTTTCTATTGCCAATGATATTGCCAAGTATTTTGCAATTATCCCAGTGTTGTTTACCTCAGCTAATTTGGGAAGTTTAAATATCATGAAGTTAACGAGTACCAATTCTGCTGTCCTGTCGGCGTTGATTTACAATGCTTTGATTATTCCAGCTTTGATTCCTTTGGCACTCACTGGTGTAAAATTTCAACCTTTGACGGCTAATCAGCTTTTGCAACGAAATATTTTTCTGTATGGTTTGGGAGGTGTGATTGCGCCGTTTATCGCAATTAAGTTGATTGACGTGTTGATTACTCTGGCAGGATTGGCTTAGAAAACAAATCGTAGCAAGCGCAGAGAAAGGAGAGGAAAATGATCAAAAAAAATGTTCTATCAAGTAAGTTTTTCTTAACAAACGTACCTGAGGCAATTTCTTTTGTCTGGTTGCAATGGCGCTCTCAAAAGTTGCCTCTCGCTATTTTTGTAGCGCTGTGCCTAAATTTGCTGATTGCCCCGATAGTATATGCTGCTGGCGACGGTACTTTGGAACGCCTTTCTGCTTGGGCAATTGGTGTTTTGGGATTCATAACACTAGCAATTATCCTTTATTTGTCTGTTGTCGTTTTTCAGCCAGAACGCTTTTAATTAGGTAATATAGGATTCTTATTTGATTTTTGCGAAACTAGGTACAGTTTCTGTTCCCTGTTAAGCGTTCCCTGTTCCCTATTAAGCGTTCCCTCTTTCCTAGCTCAACTAGTAAATTCATAAACCAAACCCGATTCCGACACAATTTTGTTAATTATGACAGTAAATTTCCGAGGTCGTTAAAGTTTTGTATGTCTATTTATAGAGAAATTAGTAAAGCAATTCGCATCACCTTCATCTTATGGTTATTAACGGCAATTATCTATCCTTTATTCATACTTTTCGTCGCTCAAGTCCCCTTTCTTAAATACAAAGCTCAAGGCAGCATAGTGCAAAATATCAAGGGAGAAATCATCGGTTCAGCTTTGATTGGTCAACAATTCAAATCTGACCAGTATTTCCACAGTCGTCCTAGTACAATTAGATATAGCCAAGGAAAGCAAGGTAATCCTACTGGGGTCTCTGGAGCTAGCAATCTCGCACCTAGCAGTCCACAATTGCTACAGCGAATTGTAGAAGAAGCAAATCTACTGAAAGATGAAGAAATTCAACCCATTGCTGACTTAATTTACACATCTGGTTCAGGTTTAGATCCGCATATCTCTATCAAAGCAGTACGGCAGCAGTTGGATAGAGTGGCTCGTGCCCGTAAACTCAGACCAGATGAGATACTTCCTTTTATAAATAAGTATACAGAAGGAAGATTTTTAGGTATTTTTGGTGAGCCTGGAGTTAATGTTCTAAAATTAAATTATGCTCTGGATTTAGATGAGTTTAACCGTCAACAAAATAGATAAGTAGTTATTAGTCATTGTTTCTTGACCTGTGATTTTCGCCTTTTAAATACTCTCAGGATTTATCACACCACCAGATGTTTGATAATACTCAAACACCACAAGCCGGGGCTATGCCTGCAACCTTTCCTGCTAGCATAAGTCCAGCAAGACGAGGTAAGCATAAAATTTACATAGGTATGGCACCCGGAGTAGGCAAAACCTACCGGATGCTGGAAGAAGCTCATGCACTCAAAGACGAAGGAATTGATGTTGTTATTGGGCTTTTAGAAACCCACGGACGCAAAGAAACAGGGCAAAAGGCAAACGGGTTAGAAATAATACCCCGTAAGGAAATTCCTCGCGGTGGATTAACTCTAACAGAAATGGATACGAATGCGATCATTGCTCGCTCACCTCAGTTAGCATTGATTGATGAATTAGCACATACAAATGTCCCAGGTTCCCTACGAGAAAAACGCTACCAAGATGTAGAAGTCATTTTGGCATCAGGTATTGATGTCTACTCCACAATGAATATTCAGCATTTGGAGAGTCTCAATGATTTGGTAGCGCGAATTACTGGTGTGGTTGTGCGAGAACGGGTTCCTGACCGTATTTTAGAAGAAGCGGATGAGGTGGTAGTAATAGATGTTACACCAGAAACACTGCAAGAACGCTTGTTAGAAGGCAAAATCTACGCGCCGCAAAAAATTCAACAATCACTAGATAACTTTTTCCAACGCCGTAACCTGATTGCCTTAAGAGAGTTAGCACTGCGGGAGGTAGCAGATAACGTTGAGGAAGATGCCGTTGCTTCCACTCCACAAGGTCAATTCTGTAACATTCACGAGCGAGTTTTGGTATGTGTATCCACTTATCCCAACTCAATCCAATTATTACGTCGGGGAGCGAGAATTGCGAGTTACATGAGTGCTCCTCTATTTACCATATATATTTCTCATCCAGAGCGCTTCCTGACTAAGGAGGAAAGTTTGCACATCGAAACTTGTGAAAAACTTTGCAAAGAATTTGACGGTACATTCATTCGTACCACTGGCACTGACGTAGCCAAGGCGATCGCACAAATCGCTGAACAATACCGTATCACTCAAATTGTGATTGGGGCAAGTCAGCGATCACGCTGGCAAATTCTCTTCAAAGGCGCTTTAACCCATAAATTGCTACGATTACTGAAAAACGTTGATTTACATATTATTTCCGCTGAGAAAAACAATACTCCCACTCGTTCAGCAATTGATTAAAAATAGTAACCACAAATACACAAGGGATATACGCGGATAATTTTGAGATAATTATCTGCGTACCCTCCGGGTTCGGGGGTTCGCAATCGACGGGAACCGCCAAGACTGCGACCCCCTCACCGCTCAGAGGGCGTCTACAACAACATCAGCGGTTTAAAATCAAATGACTCGTGTAATTGGTTTAATAAGTGGCACGTCTGTAGATGGTATAGACGCCGCCTTGGTAGATATTTCTGGTACAGACTTGGATATCAAAATTGAGTTAGTGGCTGGTGCAACATATCCTTATCCAGCAGATTTGAGAGAACGCATTCTAGCAGTTTGTGCTGGTGTTGCGATTTCGATGGCAGAGTTGGCAGAATTGGATGATGCGATCGCTTGTACTTTTGCTCAAGCTGCACAAAATATTCAAATTGGTCACCACAAGCCCACTCTAATTGGTTCTCATGGTCAAACAGTATATCATAAACCACCATCACAACCTATCACACCAATCGGGTATAGCTTGCAACTTGGGCGTGGTGAATCAATTGCCAATCAAACAGGTATAACAACGATTTCTAACTTTCGTGTAGCGGATATTGCTGCTGCTGGTCATGGTGCGCCCCTTGTACCACGTATCGATGCGGCTTTGCTCAGTCATCCTCAAGAAGAACGTTGTATTCAAAATATTGGTGGCATTGGTAATGTTACTTATATACCAGTCCGTCGTGACAACTGGCTAGAAAAAATTCGCGCCTGGGACACAGGACCAGGAAATAGTCTTTTGGATCTGGCGGTGGAGCATTTAACGGATGGTGCGAAAACTTATGATGAAAATGGTTCTTGGGCAGCGAGTGGTACTCCCTGTTCTCCCTTAGTAGAGCACTGGCTAAGCCTTGACTACTTTCATCTACCACCACCCAAATCCACAGGTCGAGAATTATTTGGTGTTGATTACCTGCATCAATGTTTACAAGACGCCGAAGCCTACCAACTCAGTCCAGCCGACTTACTGGCGACGCTTACGGAACTCACCGCAGCTTCAATTGTTCATAGTTACCGGACTTTTTTACCGCAAATGCCGCAGCGAGTGCTTTTGTGTGGCGGAGGTAGTCGCAATCTCTATCTCAAGCGTCGGTTACAGGTACTATTGGAACCTGTGCCAGTTGTTACCACAGATGAAGTTGGTTTGAGTGCTGATTTTAAAGAAGCAATAGCCTTTGCAGTTTTGGCATACTGGCGATCTATGGGTACTCCTGGTAACTTACCAACAGCAACCGGAGCGCGTCAAGAAGTACTGCTGGGTCAAATTCACTCACCGTTGGTTGTGAGCGCCTAAGGGACGCGATTACACGCCCTTCTTAAAACAGTTATCAGTTATCAGTTATCAGTTATCAAGTTAAGAGGGGTCAAGAAATCGCTTCCTCTGTTTACTGTTCACTGTTCACTGTTCACTGTATTTGTAGCCCTTCTGACTGTATTCCAATACAGTCGAAGTGAAAAAACACTAAGCTGTATATATGGCATAAAAACTCTGCTGACTAACTACCTGTAACTTAACTGATTATGTTTGAAGCATTAGCTGACCGTTTAGAAGGTGCCTGGAAGAAACTCCGGGGTCAGGACAAAATCTCCCAATCGAATATTCAAGACGCTTTGCGCGAAGTGCGTCGTGCGCTGTTAGAAGCGGATGTTAATCTTCAGGTAGTTAAAGATTTTGTCACCGAAGTTGAAACCAAGGCGCTGGGAGCGGAAGTCATTGCTGGCGTCCGACCTGACCAACAGTTCATCAAGATTGTCCACGATGAACTAGTGCAGGTGATGGGGGAAGAGAATGTTCCTTTAGCACAAGCTGATCACTCTCCCACAGTTGTTCTGATGGCAGGGTTGCAGGGTACTGGGAAAACGACTGCTACTGCCAAGTTAGCCTTGCATCTACGTAAATTAGAACGCAGCTGCTTAATGGTGGCGACGGACGTGTATCGTCCAGCGGCTATTGACCAATTGATCACACTAGGTAAGCAAATTGACGTGCCAGTGTTTGAACTCGGATCTGATGCTGATCCAGTTGAGATTGCACGGCAGGGCGTGGAACGCGCCAAAGCAGAAGGGGTTGACACAGTTATTATTGATACTGCTGGTCGGTTACAAATTGACCAAGACATGATGGCGGAGTTAGCCCAGATCAAAAAAACTGTCCAACCCGATGAAACTCTTTTGGTGGTAGACTCCATGACGGGTCAAGAAGCCGCCAATCTCACCCGTACTTTCCACGAAAAAATTGGGATTACGGGTGCAATTCTTACCAAGTTGGATGGTGATAGCCGGGGTGGGGCAGCACTTTCTGTGCGGCATATCTCAGGAGCACCCATTAAGTTTGTCGGTGTGGGTGAAAAGGTTGAAGCTTTACAACCGTTTTATCCTGACCGTATGGCATCGCGCATTTTGGGCATGGGCGATGTTCTGACCTTGGTAGAAAAGGCTCAAGAAGAAATTGACCTTGCTGATGCTGAGAAAATGCAGGAGAAAATCCTGTCAGCGAACTTCGACTTTACCGATTTTCTCAAGCAAATGCGCCTACTCAAGAACATGGGTTCACTGGGTGGTATAATTAAGCTCATCCCTGGGATGAACAAGCTAACAGATGACCAACTTAAGCACGGAGAAACCCAGCTTAAGCGCTGTGAAGCGATGATTAATTCCATGACGCGTCAAGAGCGCCAGAACCCCGATTTGTTGGCAAGTTCTCCTAGTAGACGGCGACGCATTGCGAATGGAGCGGGTTATAAAGAGACAGACGTTAGTAAACTGGTCAGTGACTTCCAAAGAATGCGCAATATGATGCAGCAAATGGGTCAAGGGCAGTTCGCTGGTATGCCAGGAATGTTTGGTGGAATGGGTGGTCCGGCTGCTGCTGGTAACAGTCCAGCTGCCCCTGGTTGGCGGGGTTACAATAGCGGCGCTGGCTCGAAAAAGAAGCCGAAGAAAGACAAAAAGAAGAAAGGCTTCGGTACGCTTTAGCCACTCATGAGTGGTTAGCCGCAATTCACAAATAACAAACAGCTACTAACACCTAAGACTTGGCAAATGCTAAAATAGGCATTTTAGCACCAGAAGTAAAACTGCCTACCCAAGGGGACAGCTTTCAACAGGAATAACATTGCCTTTGGAACTGTCTTCAGGAAACTTCACGCTCACCTAACTTGCCAATAAACTAACTGCAAACAGATTCCTAAAAACAGGAGAATGATTTCTTAACCATGATTAAACTGCGCCTGAAGCGATACGGTAAGAAGGGAGAACCAAGTTACCGCATAATCGCAATCAACAACCTCGCTCGCCGCGATGGTCGTCCGTTGGAAGAACTGGGTTTTTATAACCCCAGAACTGATGAAGTACGACTGGATGTTCCCGGAATCGTCAAGCGACTACAACAAGGCGCTCAACCGACTGATACCGTACGTCACATCCTGCAAAAAGCCAATGTCTTTGAACAGGTCAGTGGAAAAGCCTCAACATAAAATCGGAACAAAATCCCCCACAACCAGTCCAGACTACGTTGGACTGGTACGGTTTCTGATGCAACCGTTTTTAGATTCTCCTGAGTCTTTAAGCATCGATTGTGAAATGTCTAACACCCTCAACCGTGCTTGGATTCGCATTGCCTTTGAAAGCTTAGATAAGGGAAAAGTATTTGGTCGAGGTGGACGTAATATTCAAGCGATTCGCACTGTGATTACTGCAGCAGCTCAAACAGCTGGACACTCAGTATACCTGGACATCTATGGCAGCAGTGCTGGTAATCGGGATGACTCATCTTTTGAAGAAGACAGGGAAGAACGATTACCGCCACCAAAACCCAGAGAAAAACGTGGAAACGAACATAAACCTATTGCTAGAATACGCTCCCACTAGATTTCACACAAAGTCCGTAACAAAAGGTTAAAAGGTGAATACCAGCACTCAGTAACTAGTCAACCGCAGCTTTTATCGACTTAGGAAATTCAAGTCAAAGTTTGTACCGAAGTGCGATCATAGTAGAAAAGCTAGCATTTCAAAAAAAACCCGGTTAGCAATAGCTTGGTTTGGCACAGTTGCAAGCTTCATTTGATTCGGTCTACCCCAAAGCGTCAAAGGTGTTGTGTAAGCGCCGAGCATGATTGCTACCATCTTACGCCTACTCGGTTGAGTCTAGCACTCGTAAACTAAGTAAAGCGCTCACACCATAAGTCAGAAAATAAAAAGCAGCGGTTGACTACGTTTTTAGATGATACTTAGAGAATCTCTGTAAGGAGGTGAAACCAGGGAGTGGCTGAAGTCCGTTTGGGTGAAGATGAGTCAATTGACTCAGCATTAAGGCGTTTTAAAAAGAAAATTCAAAAAGCCGGAATTTTATCCGAGGTCAAGCGCCGAGAAAGATACGAAAAACCCAGTCTGCGCCGTAAGCGCAAAGCGGAAGCCGCACGCAAAGGTGGTCGCTTCTAAATCAAAGTCATATCTTTGATGATGGCGGTTAACCAATGCCAGCTAGCTATTTACGTTAAGGTTTGAAAGTTGTTGTAGAGCAAACTCAGGGAAAGTAGAGCAGCGATTTTACCTGCCTCTACTTTTCCTAACCAAGTCCGATTTCAACGCCAATGTTCTTAACATCAACTAAACAACAAAATTGTTTGAATTGTTTAGTTCAATTAAAGTCTGTGAAGTCTTTTCCTAATTTTGAATTCTGAATTTATGATGTCAGGTGCCTTAACGATTGAACTGCCGAATCTTCCAAGTGCGATCGCACTAGCAGGAGAGGGGGAAGAAAATCTCAAAACTTTGGCACAACAAACAGGAGCCAATATAGTTCTGCGGGGACAAGAACTGTATATTTCTGGCACAGAAAAGCAAGTGGATTTGGCGAGTCGATTAGTGCGATCGCTTGAAGACCTTTGGGGCAAAGGCAACAATATTTCTAGTACAGATATATTAACAGCTCGCCAAGCCTTGGACACTCATCGTGAAGGGGAACTGCTAGATTTACAGCGGGACATCATTGCTAGAACGCGTAAAAGTGAGGAAGTCCGCGCCAAAACCTTCCGACAACGACAGTATATCGAAGCACTACGCAAACGGGATTTAACTTTTTGCACTGGTCCAGCCGGTACTGGTAAGACTTTCCTCGCAGTCGTCGTCGCTGTACAAGCACTTCTGGCGAACCAATTTGAACGGCTGATTCTCACTCGTCCTGCTGTCGAAGCTGGCGAAAGACTTGGTTTTTTACCAGGAGATTTGCAGCAGAAAGTGAATCCCTATTTGCGTCCACTCTACGATGCTATCAACGAATTTATTGATCCAGAAAAAGTTCCATCACTGATGGAAAGAGGCGTCATTGAAGTTGCTCCTTTAGCGTATATGCGGGGACGGACTCTCAACAACGCTTTTGTCATTGTTGATGAAGCTCAAAACACCACACCAGCTCAAATGAAAATGGTTTTGACTCGTTTGGGTTTCCGTTCCCGTATGGTGATTACAGGTGACATCACACAAACCGACTTACCAACCAACCAACAATCTGGATTAACGGTAGCTATACAAATTTTAAAACACGTAGAAGGCATAGCTTTTTGCGAATTCTCTCAAAAAGATGTTGTGCGCCATCCTCTTGTTCAGCGTATAGTCGCTGCATACGAACAACATGAAAAATAGTCCCGAGTCATGAAAAAATGACAAATGACAAATGACTAATGACACATGACTAAAACACTAAAAGAATTTTTGGAAGCTTGTGAAACTCTGGGAACACTGCGTCTGATTGTCACAAGCAGTGCTGCTGTTTTGGAAGCACGCGGTAGAGTGGAAAAGCTGTTTTATGCAGAACTCCCAAAAGGTAAGTACGCGAACATGCACACTGAAGGTTTTGAATTTCACTTGAATATGGATAAAATTACGCAGGTGAAATTTGAAACGGGTGAAGCGAAGCGAGGTAACTTTACCACCTATGCCATTCGGTTTTTGGATGACAAACAAGAGCCAGCTTTGAGTTTGTTTCTACAATGGGGTAAACCAGGAGAATACGAACCTGGACAAGTGGAGGCTTGGCAGACTTTACGGGAGCAATATGGAGAACTCTGGGAACCTGCACCAGCAGAGATTTGATGAGAATTAACTCATCCCACGGTTATGTTAAACCCCGCAGGGTTTCAACCAAAGACTTGCGGGGTTTGCCATTTACGACTCCTTAATTGACAAGTGTCTTATGTTTAAGCTATAATAGAAAACTGCATAACATCATGATTACTACCACGCAAAACAGACTCAATTTGTTTTCCGTGCAAGCGCTTCTTCAAAAAAGCTTCTAAAAAGCCTTGAATAACGCCTAAAGTATAGCTGCAGTTTCGTAATGATCCCTCTGCTTCACCAGCAGAACAAAAAGTTTCTTTGGCATAGACTTTGTAAATGTCTCCTTCTAGTTCTATCTTGTCGATCAGGCACAAGCGAGTTCCCTCTTTGCCCAGAACCAAATTAATCTTGTATTGGATTTGTTCAAGAGACAATATTGCTTCATTGCCAACTAAATTTAAGTCTCTAGCCAAATTTTTGCCTTGATTGCGACCAGCAGATATCATTGCGATACCAGCGGTTTTGTCACCTAAAGTTTCTTCGATACCAACAAGAATTGCTTTCAAAAAGATTATACTGCTAAAATCACCAAGTTCTGGACGCAAATGCCCCATTTTATGACTTATAAAAGTCTGTTCACTTGATATCATCTTTTCCTTTCCTTTGTCTGTTGAGTTTATCTAGAATTCGTTTTACGGTAGAAATTAGTCTTAAGTTTCCCTGTAATTATTGTCAGAGTTTTGTCATATCTAACTCAGTTTGTCTGGTTTTTTCCCTGAAAATATAGCGTTTACCGGTTTCAGCTATCGAATGATGGTAAGTGTAATCCCATCACTCTATTTTTGTCATAGTTTAAGTTGCATTTGGTGTTTGAATTTTGCATTTCCATGCAAAATTTCAAATCTACAATCCATGCATTGGTTGACCTTTAACCCAATAGGGATGTTATTTTAGCAACAGCCCGTTTGATTTCTAGAAACAATAAGCCTTGCTTGACAGAGGCATGAGCGAGAACCAATAAAATTGCATCACCACAGCTAACCAACACGCCATAGCCTTTCTCACCTTCAACGAAGATACGATCAATATTACCGCGAACGAGTTCGTGTCCTATTTGTTCGCTCAACGAGAGCATAGATGCAGATATGGCAGCAGTGCGCCCTTCATTCATTCCTGGTGGTAACACAGAAGCCAAAGCTAAGCCATCAGGAGTTGCCAAGATTGCACCCTGAACCCCTGTGCTGTTTGAGACAAAATTTTGCAGCTCGTCTTGTAGCATGGAAACGTGAATCCTAACTCTTTCCATTGTGAGTGAGGGTGTTTTAGTACTTTTTACAGATGTCGCTATTATAGTAAATCGCTATACCTACAATAGTATTAATTAAGTAGGCGTCATGAACTGCGTACACCAGCACGCATGAAAAATTTTCTCATCTCCCCCTGCTCAAAGCTCCCTGCTCCCTTGCTTTTTCGAGTCAGATGGGTGTAAATAAACAGAACTATATTGCAATCGGCAAAGGGGCAGGGAAAAGGGGAAAACCTTTAACCTTTTCTCTTTGCGCTGACAAAACGTTATATACTTCGCTAAAATTAGTGCCAACCTACTCGGAGATCATTTATAAAGTAAATCTTATCTGAGGAGGGTTTTCCTCCGGGAGAAACTGTCCCTCCTATTGTAGCACAAGCGCTTGAAAAAAAATTTTGTGAGTCTTCTTAGCTCTCACAAAAAAGTAAACTTAAAGACATCGTAATCACCACCACGAAGCACTGATTCCGTGTGTTTACCTTGCAAGCGCTTACCGAGAACTTGCTCTATAAATCCCCAAACAACACCGAGCGTGTAAGTACATTTACGCTCGGAACCTTGAGGCTCGCCCGCTGAACAAAAGGTTTCTGAAGTGTAAACATGAATAACATCGTCTTCTCTTATGACGTTATTAATGATGCACAAGCAAGTTCCGTCTTTACCTAAAGCTGTTTCGAGTTTGTAGCCAATATCCTCAAAGGAGCAGGATGATCCTGAGAAACATAATTCTTGTGCAAGATCTTTGCCGCGATGACGCCCAGCTGTAGTCAAGGCGATCGCAGCTGCCTTTTCACCTAAAGCTTTTTCTATTCCGGTAACTGCCGACTTAAAACAGATAATACTATTGAAGTCTCCAAGAATTGGACGTAGCTTTGCCTCTGATTTTACTAGAGCTTTGTCCTCATCTGGCAGCCCAACACGTCTTTCCGCTAAAGACAAGGCTTGTGGTTGTAAAGTCATGTGATAGTTCTCCTAGTATCAACAAAAACCAGATTTCATCAAAAGAGCGCGTCTAGTCTAATTTGTTGGCTAAAAATTAATCGGTTGATGAGTCTGTTTTCCTTCTTCCTTGTGCCTCTGCACTCCTGCACCCTTGCAACTTCAATCCAACATTTTAGTGTGGACGCAGTACTACTCAATGTCTTTCTATATTTATAGTTAGGTAATTACTGATAATCCCAAAAAATACATATAATTGATACAAGTATTTATTACTTAATATATTCCTAATAAATATTTACAATAAAATTAACAAAAAGTTGAAATATAAAGGTTTATTATCTATCCTGTAGATAAAAACCGACAGGCTGGTTTTAAGCGAGTCATAAAGTCCAAAAAAATTCTAGTTCACTTGAGCTTGCAGTGGTCTAGCTTGCTATGCTCACCACTTCCGACCTCTACCATTACTCCTCAGTGGCGCTGCTAAGTTTTGTTTCGACGAAAACTAAATAATCCTTGGAAGAACGACCGAATGACACGCAGCCAACCAACTAACTTTTGGAGAAACGACTGAGAGACATTTGTTTGGCCCGAAGAGTCTATGACTGGAGTTGGTAAGTTTTCTGCTACAAGAGTCGTTTCTGCTACTATGTTAGTTAACGCCTGCGTGTTATCGGTTTGACTGGAAGAGTCTACAATTGACTCTGGTAAATTTTCTGCTACAGAAGTCGTTTCTGTGACTTCGTTCCTTAAAATAGCAGTTGGGAAAACTTCTTCTGCTAGATCACTCATCAGGAGTTGAAAGGCAATCTGCTGCACTTTTTCTACAGCAAGTCCAAGTTGATTGGCAATTTCCCTCAAGGAAATGGTACCATTCGCCAACTGCCAAACTTGCCATTCCAGAGAGTCTAACTGGAACTGAGGCTGAGTCATATTCTTATTTGACAGGATTAAACTTAACTCAGGCAGTTGTTCTGCTAGTAGACTCCAGTCTCGCAGCGATAAGCCGGAGGCTTGACGCTTCGCGTATCGCAAACCGATAAGTGTTACTTCAGTTGCTGGTAGACTCATGCCTGTCATCTCTGCTGAGGGTAAATCAGCTTCGGCATCAAATTCAAACTGACCATCCTTGAGTTCAAATAAAGCAGATACTTGATCTACAACCTGGGTACGAAACAGTAGTTTCAGTTGTTCAGCTTGCAGCAGTCCTTGGAACTTGAGGCATAAACCTATCGGTGTGTTAACCCGACAGATCTTAGCCATTCTCAAAGTAACATCCTGGCTGACCCAGCCCCGTTGGGCGATCATTGAAACCAAGCCTTTTTCGTCTAGACGATCAGCAGCAGCCACAATCCGACCTTGATACAGCCAGATGTAATAAACTGGCATAAAACCAGTCACATCAGCAGTAATGGTACGAATTGTGAGTAATCCTGTGTTGTCTCCTTGCTCTAGCAATTGAAAGATTTTTGGCAAGGAAAATTCTGCTAAATTACCAGTAAATATCATATTAGTTTTACTTAGTAGTCTGACAGACTAGCAGGTTGAAATGTAAATTTTATATCTAGTACCTCTCTCAAAAATTTTGTCAGGGTATGAAATAAAGCTACGAAGTTAATAGACTGATAAGCTGTTTTTAATGAGAGTTATGCTGATAAGGCTTAATAAATAAGCTAGGTCTTGTTGATAAAGTCAGACCTAGCTTTTTACCCGTTGACAAATGGGAATTTCCCAGCGGCTTTGGTTAAAATTTTACAGGTCACAAAGCACGTGTGACCTTCATAGGCAGCTAGGCGTTATGATCGACTTGATTGTACATCCAAATTTCTGCAATTTTCTGTAAATGTGCGCTGAAGTGCCACAATTTTAGTTAGCAGTTTCTAGCCGCTTGGTGAACTTTAACAGTTATCAGTTATCAGTTATCAGTTATCAGTTATCACTGTTCACTGTTTACTGTTTACTGTTCACTGTTCACTGTTCACTGATTTAAAGGCAGAATTAGTACATCATAGCCTTTCTCAATTCTGTAAGAACACGCTTAATTTCTAGCAAGAGCAAGCCCTGCTTGGCACTATCACTTGCTAAAACGAGTAGTACAGCATCCTCGCCGCATCCATTGAGAATTCCAAAACCCTTGTCACCTTCAACATAAATCCGCTCTATATTGCCTCTGGTTAACTCACTCCCAATGCGTTCACCAAGAGATATCATAGCCGCAGCCATTGCTGATACCCGCTCTTCATCCATCCCGCCTGGTAAGCTTGAGGATAAAGTTAGACCATCGGGAGAAACAAGCACTGCACCTTGCACATCACTGGTTGCAGTGACAAAGTTTTGCAGAATGCTGCTAAGTTTTGCTGTGTTGATTGCCATCTTACACTCCTATGCAAGTTTTGATTTTGTAACCTGTAGATAATGTTTGGTTGCCAATTCAGTTTTCTATTTGACTACCTGCATTACAGGATTTTTCAAATGATTAAACCACAAATCGTACAGTGGGCATTGTCCATAAAAGTCATTTGATGGACATGTGAAATATAGCGCTTCTGGTGTTGTGTGCAATATACGGTTGTAATGAAAGTGCATGCACTTTCATTACATTATTCGTGGTAGTGTGTGTGATTCAAATGAGAACCGCTATATTCGTTCGTGGCAATGCTCACCAAAGTAGAAAACCCCTGTAATAAGCTTGCAGGCAAATTCTATCTGTGTGAACAGAGTTTGGGTAAGAGGATGACTGCATTTGCTGTATTAATGATCATCCTCTAAATATATGCGATGAGGCAGTGGGAGGCGAGAGTTTCACAGGCTTAGACGCCCGCCAGAAGACTTCCCGCAATCTGCCGCAACTGCCGTAAGCGCAGCGTCTGGTGGAGGAGATACCTGATAGCCCTCCGGGTTCGCCAGAGCATAGCCGCGTTGTCTTCAATTGGTTTGGTGCAGCACCGATAGCTTGCGTGGCGGAGCCATTCCAATTGCTTCTTACCCTTACACCCCTTCTTTTTATTTCAAAGGGGTGTAAACTCGAACTCCGTTTGAAGATTTATTTGATCGGCAACAGGAACTTGTCGAGCTTGGTGGCGTCTTTGCATAACCTGATCGATAAAGCCACCCAGTATACCTAGGGTAAATGGGCACAAACGGCTTGAACCTCCGGTCTCACCAGACATTTCAACTGGCTCGGTCACCTTTACCCTAATAAAGTTTTCTTGTTGAGAAACTTCTTCGATCATACACAGTCGTGTTCCTTCCATACCTAAACACAAGTTTAGGCGCTTTAGTATAGTTGGAAGATCTTGTGATTCCATTGATGCCCCAAGTGCTGTGGCAATTTTCTTACCGTAAGTACGACCCGCAGCACTAATTATAACTGCTGCAGCTTTGGAACCTAGGTTATCTTCTATGCCATCCAGCAAAGCTTTGTAGTCCATTACATTGACGAAATCTCCTAGCTGTGGTCTGAGAGTACAGGAAGTTGCCATCATACGGTGATCACTCATAGAGAAAGAAATATTTGTCCAAAACTTGTAGATAGATGGTTTGGTTGATCGACGTGCCATAAAAAACCTGTCCCTTGCGGGCAATTTCTTAACCCGAAGGGCGCTGCTCTGGGCAACGGACTGGCTCCCCTGCCGCACTTCTGTTGTTTCACCAGTCTCTACGATGGGAAACCCGTCTCCATGTCTAGCGCTCAACAAACACTCGTTCACGTCCTGCTTACGAGTTTGTACTTAAGTCGCTGCTTTCTGGAACGTCTTGCACCCGAATTCCATTTAGCTCTAAAGGTTTTACGGCTATCTGGATAGGTTAAGGAGCTACTAATCAGGTGGTTATTTGCTGCCTGATGCCTTTGTTTAAGATAACATTAAAAATGACATATTCAGGATAATTACTGATTTTTTTGGATGATGGGCTGAAAACACACCTTAAGGTTGATACCATACAATACAATTCGCTTAGAAAAAGTTATTTGTTGAGGCAAGCATTTGTAGGCATAAAAGCGCCCAGCTATCAGGTGGTGTGCTGGTAGTAGTTAGCAAATTCTTCGACGAGTGCATTCAAAGCTTGTTTGACCGAAGTCACCTCGGTAGCATTGACTGTAATTATTGGTGGTCGAGTTTTCTCATCGTCCAGTCCTAAGGCGATCGCCACATCTTCCGCTTCCCATGCATCTGGGCAATCAGTATGAGTCAATCCAATCAGATACGGAATTTGCACCCGTTGATTCATAAAGTTGAGTTGTTTACGACCATAGCGAAAATGGTGTGGACGGTGAGCTGCTACTAGCAAAATGTAAGCGTGGGCTTTTGCAATCAATATCTCCCACATATAGTCAAATCTACTTTGTCCTGGTGTGCCATACAGGTGAAGTGATTGATTTGGTCCTATAGTCAGCCGCCCAAAATCCAAAGTGACTGTGGTTGTTTTCTTCAGTAGTCCAACTTCATCTGTCGCTTTCCTGTCAGTATCCACAACTTCTATTTCACTAATTGTCCGAATCAAGGTTGTTTTCCCCGCACCCATACCTCCTGTCACCACTATACGTAGGATTTCCATCTATACTCTGCTACTCCATACAACTTATATAATGCTGAACATTGATGTTTACTTGTGCCCAAAGTCGCTCACCGTTGCCCCGAATCTCCGATTCGCGTCAGCCTGTTCAGCAAACAACAGGCGCTTGCGTATACGGACGATCGCTCTTGAGGAAAAACTACCATCAGCGAGCTTCCACACCTGTCACTCGAAAGGCTTCAAGTGGATTTGTGGTTGGTCTTGCGTAAGATTTTGTATTCCTGAACTAGTATGCAGCACTACATCACCCGGTACTTTATTTTTTATCTTACTTAGCTTTTACTCAAAAAAAGTTTACAAAACGCAACTAAAATTCAAAACTGATTCAGAAGTTCTATTAAACTGACATCTTGCACAGTACCGAGAACTCGATGACGCCGAGATAAGTTAGTCATCTGTTTGACAGAAACCCAAGCATAGCTTAAGGGTGGAAGTTCCGAAACCTGATGTACTCGCTTGCCGTGATGGGGAGTATAAAATTTGAGTAATACGTCAGATTTGCCTCTTATGTCTACAAAATTAACAGCAGATGAGTGTAAAACTTGAGCAATTGTAGGTTGTTGGATAAAGGCTTTGACATCAGGGTTGTAGTCGCCAAGAAAGCCACTACTACCAGCAGCAGCCAAAGATATCCAAACAGGAATTAACCAACTCGCTAACCAGTAACGAGAAGTTAGAGACTTTTTGCCCAGGTGGTAACGACCAATCCATACTAAAGGTAATATTAACCAACTGGTTCCTGATACCAATGCCACGATAGCGTACTTATCAACTTGTGCATCACCCCAAACTAAAGCAACCATTCCCACCCCTAACAGCAAAACACCTAGTACGCCAAAGGCATAACTCAGATTGCGAGGAAAACAGATGGGAGGAACTGGGGATGAGGACGATGAAGAGGATAAGAAAGTCATTTCTCGCCTTGCTCCCCCTGCTCCCGTTCGCGCAGCGTGTCCGGAGGACTCAGCTTCCCCTGCTCCCCTTGCTCTCTGTTGTTTTCTCATCCCTCCACTCAGCCAATTTAACCCTACAGCAGCAAACAAAGCGATGAATGGATACAGCAAAAGACTGTAGTGAGATAAACGAGTGGAAAAAAAACTTAGTTCGGCAAATAAAATGAGCGGATAGCCAACTAATAGGAGATGGTAGCGAGGAATAGGACGACGAATGAGCAAAACTAAGCCTAAAAGACTGAAAAAAAACCAAGGAAATGCTTTTAGGGGTATATCCCAGAAATAAAACCCTAACCCATTGTGAGCGCGTTCACCAGAACCTAATTTGAGAACAAAGTTAATTAATTGTCCAAAACTATCATCACCGTATCGTAACCAGCTAAACCATAACCAGATAAAGGTAGGAATTAACCCTACCACGAACCCGAAATACAACATTGGGTTTGCAAGATGACGATGACGGCGATGTTCCCATATGAGATAGGGTAGCAAAGCTATGATTGGCAAAAAAATCATAAAGCTTCTGACTAAAAAGCCCAAGCCAAAACTCAAACCAGCAAGAAAGCACCAAACAAAGCCATATTTGGGGTGTAATTCTGCTTTCAGTAAAGACCAAATCGCGAAAAGAATCAGGAAAATAACAGGCACATCTGGTGTGCCTAAACGGCAGTATTGTAGCCAGAGAAATTCTACACTCAAAATTGCCGCAGCAAGCCAAGCAAGTTTTTTCCCAAGAAGAATTTTGCCTATTTCATAGACAAGTTGTATGCTCAGAACACCAGCAATCATGCTTGGTAAGCGCGCACTCGCTTCACTGATGCCAAATAATCTGTAACAACTGGCTATTAACCAATAAGGACCAGGAGTTTTATGATGGGGAGTTGTCCAAGGATGTATCCAATCACCAGTGTCTATCATCAGGCGCGAGCGCCAAGCGTAAAGCCCTTCATCATGCGCCATCAGGCTACTCTCCCCAGAACTGAACAGCAATAAGGGTAGTGCCCAAATTAACAGCAAAACCAGGGGAAAAGCACTTAAAAAGCCGATGGTAAGCTTGGTTTGATGAAACAAGTGTAATCTATGTAACATAAAATCATGGGCAGCCAAATTCTTCTTTTGGCTCATGAATATTTTTGTGTCTATTTTTAAAATACGTATGGTGATATATCAATTGTTTCCACCAAACGGAATCAAAATTGACAAAACTTTGGAAAAATTGGAAAAACTTGTTCTTAAAAGATGTTTATGCCCCTGAAACCAGACGAACGCACTAAGCTAGACAGCACAGACGACAAGCTATTTTATGAATATCCCCGCTTTGTCACTCATGTGGACGAAGGTTTTATTCAACAGCTGACGGATTTATATCGCGAGCGCCTCAAACCCAATACCCGTATCTTGGACATGATGAGCAGTTGGGTGTCACATCTACCACAAGAGATACCTTTTGCCCATGTTGAGGGACACGGACTCAATGCAGAGGAACTAGCACGGAATCCTCAATTCAATCATTACTTTGTCCAAAATCTTAACGAAAATCCTCAACTACCCCTCAAAGACCAAGATTTTGATGCCGTTCTTAACTGCGTTTCAGTACAGTATTTGCAATATCCAGAAGCGGTCTTTTCAGAAATTCACCGCATCCTCAAACCTGGTGGTGTGGCAATTTTCAGCTTTTCTAACCGCATGTTTTTTCAAAAAGCGATTCAAGCATGGCGAGAGGGTACAGAAGCCAGTAGAGTGGAATTGGTAAAAAGCTATTTCTCTGCAGTTCCAGGACTTACACCTCCAGAGGTAATTGCTCGTCAGTCAAGTCTTCCTAATTTCTTACAGTGGATGGGTGTCGCAGGAGGCGATCCGTTTTATGCTGTTATTGCTTACCGTAGTCCTTAGTCATCGGTAATTGCGAAAAACAGTCATCAAAAAGTAAATTTTCCAGGTATTAGCCAAAACAAACGTCGATAATTTTCACAGAAAGCCAAGCAAAAAGAGGAGTCCAATATGTTTTTCCCCCGTGCTCGGAGAGTTTTAGCAGCTTTGTTGTTATGTTTGTTACTGTTTACAACAGCCTGCGCGCCGAAGACTCCTGGACGTTTTGACCAGGCACAGCAGGAAAGCAGCCGACAAAGAAGCGGTCAGGCGGTTGCGAAAGATTCAACCCAAGGTAGCGAATTTAACAAATTTTTCCCAAGTGCTGACGCTGGCTACCAACGCGTCTATACCCAAGAGAAAAAAGGCTTTGCTGAAGCGAAATTGAAAAAAGACGGCAAAGACCTAGCTGTACTTTCCATTAATGATACACAAGCAGTCAAAGGTGCCGCAAACCCAGCGGCAAAATTCGTGAACAGCCCAAAGACAATAGCCGGATATCCAGCTGTTAGTCAGGGGAGTACTGGTACTGCTATTTTAGTTGCTAATCGCTATCAAGTGAAAGTGCAATCTCGCGACGCTTCATTTACAGAGGCTGAACGCGAAGCTTGGATACAGAAATTTAACTTAGGTGGTCTGGCGCGACTCGCTAAAGCCCAATAGCTACAAAGACAAGCTGTTAGGAGTTTGAGAACTGAAATCCTGAGTCACCAGAAAATAATTAAGTAGGAGTCTATTTGTGAGTAAATCAATTTTTGAGTTGGTTGATGAACTACCAACCAGCAACTTGACGGTTTCGGCATTGCGATCGCTCGATTTTGTTGCTCCTGGTGAGTGGCAAAATGTAGTTGGCTTTGTCAACACGATCAAAACTGTCACTGGTGAAGACGACGAAGACCTCATTCAACAAATTGGCGAACGAGCGGTTTATCTCTACAATGATCGCTCTCAAGGATACCAAAGAGCAATGTGGCTTTATCAAACCGTTGATAGCACAGATAAAGCACTTGGTGCAGCCGCTTTAGCAAACAAAGTGGGTGAGAAAATTCCCCTTTTGGGTTTTTTAAACCGAGTCACTCCCAAAGCGGAGAAAGCACAAACTATAGACTTGTGCTTGAAATTAGTTGCTGAGTTAGTCGCCTTCTGCCAAATTAACGGTATTCCTGGAGACAGTATTGGGGATTTTGTCGCGTCTTTGGGAGAATATAGCGGTGAATCGTTCATCCGCATGGCTGCATTAGTTTGCTTTGATGGTTTGATACCCCTAGGTCCAGACTTTATCAGTAGCGCACTATCGAGAATTAATCAGACAAGTCCTCAAGAGTTAGATCAAAACTCGACCTTTGCGAATATTAGAGAGGCAATTCCAGGTAATGATTCTAGCAGCAAACTGAACTTTATCGGTGAAAGCTTCCATTCAGTCAGTGGTTGGATGAGTGGTCTAGTTGCTTCAAATAACTTAACCCCACAAAAGGTAGCTAACAACTTGCAAAATTTTGTCGATTTTGCTGATGATAAGCTAGACTACCTCGCTGCATTCCTGGATGTATCGACAAATTACTACGAACATACAGGTACACAAACTTTAGCACGTCGATTGATTGAGCGAGCTTCGGCGGAAATTTAACTAGTTTGGCGTAAGTCCCCCGCCATAATGTACTCTTTTGGCGGCGGGATATAAGCCAATGTTGGACGATAAAACTCTAGTCCTAGGTGCTTCTAGGTGGCGGGTCCCAATCCCCCACTGATTGATTCTGTAGCGCTGAATTCTGACTTCTGATTCAAATATGCACGTATCGTATAATTTGTCAACGTTAATGGTGCGATCTACGTTCTTCTTAAGTTTCCAAAGGTTCACATTGAAATCAACCTCAGGGCTGGTTTTATCAGCCAGATAAGTTGCGTATAGTAAATCAGGTGATGTGCTTGTTCTTTTTCCGTAGAAGCACGGCAATGCCGTGCTTTTCTTGCTGCGCCAAATTAACTTTCTGATGTCGCTACTTCTTCCAAGCAAATATAACGCTTAATCCTGCTCCATAAAACTTATACAAATCGCTCAAAACTGAGCAAATCGATGTTTACTTCCCGCTTCAATCAAGGCAGTCGGCTGCTACTTGTCCACGGGCGTATCTTCCGGTTGAGCCAGCCGTACATACTCATTCGAGGCATTCAACAAATTCAAAGCCGCGTTCAAATCTCTATCTAACGTGATTGTGTGAGCTACGCAACTAGAGTTAATGCATTTGTAAACTCTATCAGATAGTTTCAAATCATCGCGCTTTGCACCGCACATGCAACACGTTTTTGATGATGGATACCATCTACAGCCGATTGCAGGTAAATGAGGTACAGTCATATAAGTGCATCAACTCTTAAAATGAAAGCTTACTCAATTGACTTGCGAGAAAAAATAATAAAGGCTTACGAACAGACAGACACCTCAATTAGGAAGGTGGCTGATAGATTTGGTGTCGCTAAAAGCTTTGTACAAAAACTTCTCTCCATGAAGAAAATTCAAGGTCACGTAGAACCCAAACAACAGGGCGGAGCAATGAAGGGAGAGTTGGATGGATCTGAAGCTCAATTAGCTGCAATGGTTGAACAATATCCAGACGCGACATTACTAGAATACTGTGAATATTGGGGTACAACTTATAATCATTGGATCAGCACGAGTACGATGTGCCGTACATTACAAAAACAAAAACTAACATTAAAAAAAAGACGCTACGCAGCAGCCAAGGGAAAACAGAAAGAGTCCAAAAGTTGAGAAGTGAGTACTGGCAGCAAGTTAAGCAAGTAGATCCAGAAAACTTAGTTTTTATCGATGAAATGGGTGTTTTATTGGGTTTGACACGAACTCATGCTAGAAGCCCTCATGGAAGTAGGGTGTATGATTTTAAACCATTTTATCGAGGAGCCAAGGTGACAGTAATTGGGGCAATTAGCTTAAAACAAGTTTTGGCTGTTATGACTCTGAATGGTTCAATGGATGGAAACGCATTTAAAGTCTTTGTCGAGAAGTGTCTGCTTCCTCAATTATGGAAAGGTGCTGTAGTTGTTATGGATAACCTTCCAGCACATAAAGTCCAAGAAATCGAGCCTTTAATTGAATCTGTTGGTGCCAGTGTTATCTACCAGTCTCCCTATTCTCCTGACTTTAATCCAATCGAACATTGGTGGTCGCAATTAAAAGCTTTTTTACGACAATTTTCTCCAACTAATGCATTTAGGGTTGATGTTCTAATTAGAACTGCGCTTGATTTAGTCAATTCCCGACATCTAAAAAACTGGTTTACAAACTGCTGTTACTGTACCTCATAAACCTGCAATACGCTGTATCAACCAACTCAACTTTAGTCCCGTAAACTTGGGATTTATAGGTTAGTTGACGGCGAAACTCATAAAATCCTAAATCAGAGATTGCTGCTGATAGTTTTCTATTAGCAAACATCCCACTTACGTTCAGATCTTCTATGCGGATTCGATAGTATTTGCGGCTTATATCTGTTGTTAACTTGTGCAAGAAGTCTCGACGCTGACTAGCTATCGCGTAATGTTGCCTAGCTAGAGAGTCAAAATACTTCTTAGCTTTATTTGATTGCTTGACACCCAAACGACGGTTACCCAATTGCTTTTTGCGGTTACGCCATTGTAATTTAGCCAGCTTGATTTTCGCTTTTTTCATTGGCTTTGGCGATTCCACGCTAGTCCCGTCACTTAAAGTGGCAAAACACTTTACCCCTAAATCAATTCCAACTTTCTCCTCTGGATGGTAAGTCGGTGGGATTTTCTCTGCATCTACAGCAAAACTTACAAACCATTTACCCGCACAATAGCTAATCGTAAAAGTCTGCGTGCAATATGAACAAGGCAAAGCTTCTTTTAGCCGAAATATCCCCAGTGTAGGAATTTTGATTTGCTTTCCTGATCGAAGCAATACCTTACCATTGCCGTCATAGACAGTAAAAGATTCTCCATCTTTGCGACGCTTAAATCTTGGTCTGTCAGATATACCTTGCCCCCATCTGTTGTAAGCACTCTCCAAGGCTTGTAATGAGCTTTGGTAAACCTTGGAAGAGAGCTTGGACATCCATCGAAATTCTTGCTGCTTTTTGGTGTAGTTCGTCAAAACCTTTTTGATAGCTTTGATTTTCTTACCGTACCCACCTGCTATCCCATCCCTTTCTAGCCCCTGCATGAGTGCTAGCCCGTAGTTGTAAACAAAACGAGCAAAGCCAGCATGTTTACGCAATAAAGTTTGCTCTTTGTTATTCACTTTTAGCTCAACTTTGACAGCGTACATTGCTTGAATCATAAAGGGTTATACTGTCTATTGTACACACACCTTACGGATATAGCAAGAGTGAAACAGGATAAGAGAATAGACTTACGAGTAACACAAACAGAGTTGGAATTGCTAGATGAGTATTGCCAGTTGACCGGAAAGAACCGGACTGATGTGCTACGAGAATTCATCCGTAGCTTGAAAAAGAAAATGCGGAATGCTGAAAAATATTCGATTTAGCTAGATTTTTGACTATCTAGTATCACCTCCTTTCAACGGATACCATCTGAAGATAGAGGTATTTACCGACTGAATTTTATTATCTTCAGGAATATATCAAGAAATATTATGTAAAGGAGGCTACTATTACCGCTCAACTATCCAAGGATGTTGTCATCCAGGAACGCCACAGCTCAAGTATTGCTGAAGCGTTGACACATGCTGTAGAAATTGCTGATTATTGTGCAGCTAACGCCAATGCCATAGATAACAATGGCGCTTTTCCCGAGAGCGAGTTTAAGCGAATTGCAAAAGCAGGTTTACTGGCTGCACCTTTGCAGCGAGAGTTAGGCGGGTGGGGTGCAGGTATTGATGCCAACGTTACCTACGAATCACTAATGCTATTAAAGCAGATGGGGCGTGGGAATTTGGCAGTGGGTCGAGTTTATGAGGGGCATGTGAATGCACTGCAACTGATTCAGAGTTTTGGAACTAGAGAACAGATTGCAGCTTATGCTTGTGATGCCCGCGCTCGCCACAAAATCTTTGGCGTTTGGAATGCAGAAGCCTCTGATGGTGTCAAGATTATCCCTCTTGACAATGGTAAGTATCGTCTGGAAGGTTCTAAAACCTTTTGTTCGGGATCTGGTTATGTTGAGCGTCCCTTTGTGAATGGAGCCTTACCCGATGGTAGTTGGCAAATGTGCATTGTGCCAATGGATGAAGTGACTACAGTCAGTGATCCTAATTGGTGGCAACCTTCTGGAATGCGAGCAACTGCTAGCTACAAAGTAGATTTTAGCGGCGTGGAGTTGGCAGAAAGTTCATTAATTGCTAAGCCAGGGGACTACCTTCGCCAGCCTTGGTTGTCTGCGGGAGTGATTCGCTTTGCTGCGGTGCAATTGGGTGGGGCGGAAGCACTGTTTGATTTGACTCGCCAGTATCTCCAGAACATGGAATATACAAACGATCCATACCAAAAAGAACGCTTGGGCAGGATGGCGATCGCCATTGAAAGCGGTAATCTCTGGCTGCGGGGTGCTGCGGATATGGTAGCAGCTTATGCGCCTGTGTTTGGAGGCTATCCCACTGTTGACAACCCTCAAGCAGAGCAACTTGTCGCCTACGCAAATATGGTGCGGACGACAATTGAACAAATTTGCATTGACACGATGCAAATTTGTGAGCGCTGTATTGGCACTCGCGGTTTATTACCACCAAATCCGATGGAACGCATCATCCGGGATTTAACTTTGTACCTACGTCAACCTGCCTTTGATGCAGCCCTTGCCAATGTTGGACAGTATGTCCTAGCTGAAACTCATCCTGCTCGCTCGCTTTGGAATAATGAATAACCAGGTTACTGTTGCATCACCACTGACTCATTCTAATAGTTTGCCTTGGCGTTCACTTAAGGATATTGCTTGTGGTTCGGCGTTAGTCGTTGCCCCTCATCCCGATGATGAGACACTAGGTTGTGGTGGTGCGATCGCCCTACTGCGTTCTCTCAATTTGATGGTACGTGTTTTGGTCATCAGTAACGGTACTCTTTCACATCCTAATTCTCAGAAATATCCCGCACCTGCGCTGCAGGCATTGCGCGAAAGTGAAACACTTTCAGCGCTTTCTGTATTAGGAGTGGAAGCGAATGCTGTCACTTTTTTACGACTGCAAGATGGCTCAGTTCCAGCACAGTATAAAGGTGCAGTGACGACTTGCGTTGCTTATCTAACAGAAATTGCGCCGCGAATGATCTTTTTACCGTGGCGCTACGATCCTCACCCAGATCATCAAGCCAGTTGGAAGTTAATTCACACTGCGCTGTGTGACTCACACATATCACCGCAATTAATCGAGTATCCTATTTGGGACTGGGATCCAGATCAACGTGGAACCCTACCAGAATCTCTTGAAGTCACAAGTTGGCGGTTGGATATTAGCGCGGTAGTGGAGTTGAAACAGCAAGCGATCGCCGCCTATCGTTCCCAAACCACAGATTTAATTGATGATGATCCAGAAGGCTTTCGCCTGACTCCGGAAATGCTTTTGAACTTTACCCGTTCTTGGGAAGTTTATTTAGAAGCCAAAATTTAAGAACTATAGGATTTCTATTTGATTTTTAAACAGAACTCCGTACAGTTTATGTTAAGCATTCGGGTGTTAAGCGTTCTCTGTTGCCTATTCCCTGTTCCCTGTTCCCTGTTCCCTGTTCCCTCTAGTAACTTCATAAACCAAACCCGATTCCTATATGAAACTGGCAATTTTTGATATTGATGGAACCCTCACTCAAACAAATGATGTAGATAACCAATGCTTCGTGCAAGCATTTGCCAAGGAATTTCAAATCAAAGAAATTAACACTAATTGGGCTACCTATGGACATACCACTGACTCTGGGATAGCTTTGCAAATTTTTCAGCAGAACTGGGGACGTGTTCCCGAAACCAGTGAGTTATGCCAATTGCAGCAATGCTTTGTAGAGTTGTTGCATGGTCATTATACAGAAACTCCTGGATCATTTGTCGAAATACCTGGAGCTTGTGTGATGTTACAGCGCCTAGCCCAAACAAAAGATTGGGCGAGCGCAATTGCTACAGGCGGATGGCGTGCTTCAGCCGAGATGAAGCTGCAAGCAGCAGGATTAGATATCAGGGAACTACCAGCAGCGTTTGCTGACGATAGCATTTCCCGAGAAGATATTGTGAAAACGGCTGTGTCGAGAGCTAAAGAGTTCTACCATCAGCCTGATTTTGAAAGAATTGTTTGCATCGGCGATGGTATTTGGGATGTTTTGACTGCTATCCAGCTGCAACTACCTTTTGTTGGTGTCGCCAGCGATACACAAAAGCCGCTCTTAGAAAATGCTGGTGTAGAGTGTATTATACCAGACTTTGTAGACTTTGATTCTTTTTTAAAAGCCCTAGATACTGCCAGCATCCCCAACCAGCACAAACCGTTGCAGGTACAAAACAATTCCCTGCCACCGAGTTATTTTGAAACGCTCTATGGTAGCAACCCCGACCCGTGGAAGTTTGAAACGAGCGAATACGAAAATCAAAAATATACTGCTACAATCGCAGCTTTACCCAAACAGCGCTATCATTCTGGTTTTGAAATTGGTGGTTCTATTGGTGTTTTGACAGAGAAGTTAGCTCAACGTTGCGACTCGCTACTTTCGGTTGATGTATCAAAAATCGCTCAAAAAAGAGCAATTCAACGCTGTCAACACTTACCGCAGGTGCGCTTTGAAATTATGTGTTTGCCACAGGAGTATCCTGAGGAAATGTTTGATTTGACTGTGGTTTCTGAAGTTGGTTACTACTGGTGCTGGGAAGATCTGAAAAAAGCCCAACAGTGCATTCTCAAACACCTTGAACCAGGAGGACATCTGCTTTTAGTTCACTGGACACAATATGCTCCTGATTATCCCCTCAATGGCGATCAGGTTCACGACTCATTTTTTGATTTAACGCCTACTCACTTGCGGCATTTAAAAGGTAAACGGGAAAAAGAGTATCGGCTTGACGTGTTTGAACGGGTGTTTTGATCAACAGAGAACGCACCAACACATAGGTCAGAACTCACAAGTCAGGAGAAGAAACAAACAGTTCCTTGTGAATACTGAATACTGAATACTGATACTAAGTTGCGTTCAGAGGTAGTATCCACCAGATGAGGGAAAAAAGTTAAAGA
>NZ_QMEB01000373.1 GCF_012912135.1 Brasilonema bromeliae SPC951
ATATGTAATATGTAATAATTTTTTACATTGGATCTTTGCCCAGAGGGATAAGGTTTCATATAAGCCTTTCACGCTTAGCACAAAGCGCAAGCGACGTATGAAAGAAACACCATCCCTCAATACGGTTTGATTAAGAAAGAGATCCCCGCAGGCGTTCTGATCTTATCCGAACCGTATAGCACCATTCCCCTTCTTCCCTGTTCCCTGTTAAGCGTTCCCTGTTAAGCGTTCCCTGTTCCCTCTATTTCACATACGTCTTTTTAATAAAAACTATCCAAAATAATCAACAGTCAAATTCTTCTCATTAAACCATCACTCATTTCATAGAACCCTAATATACTTGACAGCCCCCTTTATTTTCTGGGTAACTTACACAATAATGACAGTCATGAGACCTCACATATCGCCATCTCAGGCTAGGTGAAGGTTCACCCTGAGCCCAGCCGAAGGGTAAGTGTTTAAGCCACGAGTTTGACAAAAAGCTATAAGAGGCAAACAACAGTGAAACTAGCAGTTTACGGAAAAGGCGGTATCGGGAAATCCACAACAAGCTGTAATATCTCCGTCGCCCTAGCCAAGCGCGGTAAGAAAGTGTTGCAGATTGGTTGCGATCCCAAACACGATAGCACCTTCACCCTGACCGGGTTCTTGATTCCAACGATTATCGACACTCTCCAAGAAAAGGACTACCACTACGAAGATGTGTGGCCCGAAGATGTCATCTATAAGGGTTACGGTGGTGTGGATTGTGTTGAAGCAGGTGGTCCCCCAGCAGGTGCTGGATGCGGCGGTTATGTGGTAGGCGAAACTGTGAAACTCTTAAAGGAACTCAACGCCTTTGATGAGTACGATGTGATTTTGTTTGACGTTCTTGGTGACGTTGTTTGCGGTGGTTTTGCAGCACCCCTCAACTACGCTGATTACTGTATGATTGTGACTGACAATGGCTTTGATGCCTTGTTCGCTGCTAATCGTATTGCGGCTTCAGTTAGGGAGAAAGCCCGGACTCACCCGCTGCGTCTTGCTGGCTTAATTGGTAACCGCACCTCAAAGCGCGACTTGATTGACAAGTACGTGGAAACAGTTCCGATGCCAGTTTTAGAAGTTTTGCCTTTGATTGAAGATATTCGTGTTTCCCGCGTCAAAGGTAAGACTTTGTTTGAAATGGCAGAATCTGACCCCTGTTTAAATTACGTTTGCGATTACTATCTCAACATCGCTGACCAAATTTTGGCTCGTCCAGAAGGTGTTGTACCACATGATGCCCCAGATCGCGATGTGTTCGCTTTGTTATCCGATTTCTATTTAAATCCGGGTAAACAACAAGTTCCTAATCCAGAAGAAGAATTAGACTTGATGATTGTATAAATCATCTTAATTCCAGGATGGGGGACAATATGGCTTTTTTTGATAGTTTTACAGAATCTTTAAAGCAGAAGTGGTTGCAATTTTTCCAGGTGAATCGTGACTGGATTTCCTTGCACATGGAGGTAGAATCTGTTTACACTCCCGATGGCGGGAGTCGTCCACCTTCTTACCTCATCTTGGGAGTTATTAATGCGTTGGAACCCAAGCTGGCGCAGTTAATGATGCCATTTTCCAAATTGAATCCTGATGCTGACACCTTGGTTGAGGTGTTGGGGTTAAATTTCGATCCTGATCTTGCTCTTGGTAACCGTGCTCTTCCGAAGTTACGTATAGAAAAACACGTGGAAGAGTCCGATTTCTCAAGTGAAAATTTAAGTGATGAAACACTGACAAATTCTCCAAGGGTACTCAATCCAAGCAGGGATAATGTTACTCAAGCAAAGGAGTTCCAAGGAACTCAACACGGGATCGATAATTCCTCATCTAACCAGAAAATTTCAAATAGTGAGTTTTACAAAGCACAAAACTCAGGTGATGAATTTAGCAATCTTTCCTTTGATGATTTGAAGGAAGCAGATAGCAAAACTTTTACAGCAACCGCAGCAGATCAGAGTGGCTTTGCTGATGCTTTGTCAGATTCTTGGGGTAGCGAAACCGTAACCCAAAAGGGAGAACCGGATAACGAAACGCTTTTAGGGGAAGAAAAATCTTCTGGTTCTTTGAATGAATCAGAGATTGATCGTCTGTTCCCCAAGACTTAACTTAACTTAAATTGAACTTGTGTTGAATCTGGGTGTGGCTTGTGTCATGCCATAGATTATGGCAGTTTGAAGGGAAGTGTTCATTCTTCCACATATAGTCTGCCTTACTTTTAACTGCGCTTTTAGCTTAAAAAATCAAGGGGAGAAAATACTAAAATGACTCTTGCTCAACCAGAAAGTTTAACTTTTGAGTGCGAAACTGGAAATTACCACAC
This sequence comes from Brasilonema bromeliae SPC951, assembly GCF_012912135.1. GTDB lineage: Bacteria > Cyanobacteriota > Cyanobacteriia > Cyanobacteriales > Nostocaceae > Brasilonema > Brasilonema bromeliae. The sequence continues at coordinate 2,345 of NZ_QMEB01000373.1, forward strand.
TTTTTGCCCGATTAGCTGCGTCGCTTGGCTTTACCAAAAAATTGAAGATAGCTTCTTCTTGGTGATTGGTACAAAAACTTGTGGTTATTTCTTGCAAAACGCAATGGGGGTCATGATTTTTGCTGAACCCCGTTATGCAATGGCAGAGTTGGAAGAAGGAGATATTTCCGCACAACTGAATGATTATGAAGAGTTGAAGCGGCTGTGTGTGCAGATAAAGCGCGATCGCAATCCCAGTGTCATTGTCTGGATTGGCACCTGCACCACGGAAATCATCAAAATGGATTTGGAAGGTTTAGCACCCAAGCTAGAAGGCGAAATTGGTATTCCCATTGTTGTCGCACGCGCTAACGGTTTGGACTACGCCTTCACTCAAGGAGAAGATACCGTGTTAGCTGCAATGGCGACACGTTGTCCTGATAAAGCGCCTGTGGTAGAAGCGGAGAAAAACGCTTCTACCACAGGCGCTTTATCAGGACAACGTGTCGCCATTGCAGC
>NZ_QMEB01000374.1 GCF_012912135.1 Brasilonema bromeliae SPC951
TGAGGCTAGGGGACTCTCTCTATTCTATGTCCTAACCTTCTTGGCAACTGCTATAAAAAACGCGGAGGAAGCTATAAAATTTTAAGGCAAACAACTTAAATCTCGCCTAAATATTATTACAGGTGACCAAATGCCTAATTTGTGCTGTTACGCCCAATCAAGTCATCACAAATCTTTCAACGGAGAGGGGGAGATTCGAACTCCCGGAACCTTTCGGTTCATCCGATTTCAAGTCGGACGCAATCGACCACTCTGCCACCTCTCCAGTAAAGCTGTCAGCGTTTAGCTGTCAGCGGTCAGCCAAAAATAAAGCCAACCAGATACGAATTATATCTCATTCTCTATGCAGTTTGCACTACTGGACTGGGTTTTTGATAAAGAATTTCTTCATATACAACGCTGAAATCCTTTCCAAGCCAGACGAGGAAGACTTGAGAGACAACACCATCTTCCAGGAGGACAATGGAGAAGTTACGCTGTTTATGGCTACCATGTTCCACAATCCTGGGTACACTTGCGGCGTTCAAGTAAACTATCCCCTCTGGACTTCTAAAAATGCGTTTTCGCGGCTCTTTCTTTGTGTGTCGCAGGCTGTGGTGCATATGACCAAATGTGACGAGGGGAATGGTTTTACCAGCTGTGATGGTTTGAGATATCGCCTCTGCTAAATCTGGATCGCCAAAGTCACCACCTATGGGATGCCAATCTTTTCCGCAGGGATCTTCTGGGCGATCGCCCAACCCTGTAGGACCATTGTGACCTATAAAAATTATCGTCTGGTAAGCCGCACTTTTTGTGGCTGACACAATGCGGGCTGTGGACTCTTCAAAACTGGTCACACCATACCACTGTTGGTAGAAATCAGTATATTTCCACTCTGGTCCACCCCAGCTAAAGGGACGACCTCCAACAACCGTTAAATTTAGATCAGGAAAATCTAGCTTACCGTAACCGACTTGGGTTTCACCCAATAAATCTAGTTGCTGCTGTACCCAGTCTTCCTTGGTGCGATCGTAAGGACACTTCTTACGTCCCCATTCTGTGGCAGTGTACCAGGCATCGTGGTTTCCCATGACTGCTGCTTTGGGAATGTCAAGAGATGCGATCGCTCTTACCACTTCCACCGACTCATTGCCAAAATCTCCAACAAACAGTAGTAAGTCAACACCAAGATGCTTGAGTGCTATGCCATCTTCTTCTTCCCATTGGTCGTGAACATCTCCTACTACAGCAATTTTCAAATTTTTTGAGTTTGTTTTCTGACTGGTCATGCCACTTTCCTTGCCATCTGTTTCCAGCATAGGAAAATTACAGGATTTTGACCAAGAGAGAACGCACAACTCAGAAAAATAAAAGAAGTTTGAATATCACGGATTGCTGGATGAGTTCATAAGAAGTGCAATGTAGGAATGTACAAGCCCCCAGGAAATCTTTGATGCATCTGGCCAACACGCTCTCTTCGCGGGTCACCAAGCCCCCATAAGAAGTGCCCAAGCTGAGTTCTGCGTTCTGAGTTCTTCTTCACACAATTTCACAGAGGAGCATTACCCCTCAAACATTTTTGGTAAAAACTACTATAATTAAATCCACCAGACAAAAACTTGTAACATTCAGCAACGTCTAACTGTGTTTACGACTGCACTTGCTCAACGAGAAAAAACCGAACAGGGTGATCTACCACTAGATTTATTTGCAGCAATTGAGACTCTTAAACAAGAACTCAATGCGGTTATCCTGGCACATTACTATCAAGAACCCGACATTCAAGATATAGCGGATTTTATTGGGGATTCGCTACAGCTTGCCAAAGCAGCAGCTGATACAAATGCAGATGTCATTGTCTTTGCTGGTGTCCATTTCATGGCAGAAACGGCAAAGATTCTTAATCCTGACAAGATGGTTCTTTTACCAGATTTAAATGCTGGTTGTTCTTTAGCTGATAGTTGTCCAGCAGAGGCGTTTGCAGCTTTTAAAGCGGCGCACCCAAACCATTTGGTGGTCTCTTACATCAACTGCTCTGCTGATATTAAGGCAATGAGCGATATTATCTGCACTAGTTCCAACGCTGTCAAAATTGTGCAGCAGATTCCCAAATATCAGCCAATTATTTTTGCCCCAGACCGGAATTTAGGACGGTATGTTATGGAAAAAACTGGGAGAGATTTAGTGCTGTGGGAAGGAAGTTGCGTTGTCCATGAAACCTTTTCTGAAAAGAAAATTGTGCAGTTAAAAATCGCACACCCACAAGCAGAGGCGATCGCCCATCCAGAATGTGAAACTAGTGTCTTGCGCCACGCAAATTTTATCGGATCTACAGCGGCTTTACTTAAGTATTGTGAACAAAGCCCTTGCCAAGAATTTATCGTTGCTACAGAGCCTGGAATCATTCATCAAATGCAGAAACGAGCGCCTTACAAGCGCTTTATACCAGCACCGCCATTAAATAACTGCGCGTGTAACGAGTGTCCTTTTATGCGGTTAAATACCTTGGAAAAGCTCTACTGTGTGATGAAAAATCGCTCAGCCGAAATCATCTTGCCAGAAAATATTCGCATAACAGCATTGCGACCAATTCAACGAATGCTAGAGATGAGTGTATAAAACTCTTATGAAAATAACTACTTAGGCACTGCTAGAGACGGTTAGTGTCAGTTCCAAGGAAACTTTATAGCTCAACTGGTGCAAACGTTTACTCAGTAAATTAGTGAGTACTCAGTGTATGCCATCCATCAGTTTTTGGATGGAGGTTTGCAGTAAAAAGGTAAAAACGAACAAAAGGGTGTTGCTTAAACTAGCAACACCCTTTTGTA
>NZ_QMEB01000033.1 GCF_012912135.1 Brasilonema bromeliae SPC951
GCACTGTCTAACAAGGTTCAACTTTGTCTAGGTTTGTCCAAGTGTTGTAGAACGGTTCGTGAAGCAACCACATTGACGAGAGAGTTTTGCACTTCTCGTCAGAAGACAGTAAAAATCCACCTACACCCATCGTAGGTGGGTTTTGCTTATACGATGGTTTAAAAAATGCTTCTTTTATTTAACCGTGCAATGTGCCTCGTAGCTCGTATTCAGTCCCTTTCCTAATGAGTTTCTGCGTCGCTGGGAGGGCTTTAAGTCCTAAATAATGACTTTTGCTTCTAAGCATTTGGTCAATTTCATCACGCTTTGCTAAATACTGCTGTTCAAGTTCGATAAATGGCTCTAAAGCCTGTCTGATCTCATTGGTATTTTGTAGTAATTGCAGATGCTGATTTAAATCTTGTATGCGCTTTTGTAGCGGAGGTATCTTTATTTCTACATCTACAAGCATTGCTTGATATTTCGATAAATTGAAATTTAGTAATGATATAGATTTCTCTAGTTCCAGACACTTTCGGGCGCGTTCATCGATATCACCAAATATATCAAATTCAACTTTGCGGAGTTTTTCTTTTCTTTCACTAATATCCGCTCGTATACTTGCTATACTCCTTTCAATTTGGCTTTTCTGGGCTTCTAGTTCATTAAGTGTTTCGTGCATGTTTTCTAAATTCATAACCGTGTGTTCCTGATTTTCTATTTGATACATCTCTTTTTCGACTAGAAATAACATAGATATTTTCTAACTCCTAAGCATGGAAAATTTCACATTAGATATGTGATGACGGTACAAGAGCACTATAAAGGTAGTGATTGATTCTTTATTCTGTTATTTCATGCTCACTGGTAATTTTTACATATTACTGTGATACATTTTTTGCTTATCTATAGCGCTTGTGGTGTTGCGGGCAATACACAACTGTAGAGACGTTACATTTACGTGCTCTACATTATTCATGGTGGTGTATGTGATTCAAATGAGAACCGCTATATTCCACACTTGAATTTTGATGATGGACTTTACTTTTTAAAAATTTTCAGCTTCTGCTGATTATACTCAGATTTAGAATTCCCTGATTGGTAACTCAGATAGTGGCAGTGCCGGGATTTTAAACCACCACTTTTAAATTTGAGCCTTAGTAGCATATTTTCCCCTGCACTTGTATGGGTATTCTAATTCTGGATTGATAGTAAATCGTGTAAGTCGTCCTTAAGCACTGGGGTTTATCCGTACCCAGTGCTTTTTTATTTCTCCAATTCTAATTATATTTTCCTGGGTATTCTAATTTTGAGTAAGAGTTGTTGCCTTCAAGCACTGGAGAATAGGGATACTCCAGTGCTTTTCTAATTTTTTAGGACTTAGGCACGAGTTACGAAAGAACAAGACTCTGAGATTGCTTCCTTACGTCGCAACGGGTGCAACTACGTTATTTTTGCGTAAGTCCTGTTTTTGTATCTTATCTATGCTTTTGCTCATAAGCCGTCCATTGACATAGCCTATTTATTCAGCTTCATTCCATTTTGAGCAGTGTTTCCAACATCTTCTGTTACCAGGAACTTGTCTCAATTGCAGGCTTCTTGAGACATCGTATAAGTAATCATTTTTGCGAGATTGATATGTTTTCTCTAAAAGTGGGTAATATAAGCTCACTTTCATAGCATTTTCACGAAGTTCCCTATAAAGCTATTTTTGATCTGTAGATGCACACAGATAAATTATCCGTGTCCATTTGCGGTTTCATGATAACAAAACTTGGTCAGGAAGCACTCATGTTTCACTATCGTCAAAAATTAAAAACAATCAATAAAACATTTGTACCTATAATTAAAAAGAAAATTATTCGGCTATTACGGGCTTTACTTGTCAATCAGAAAAAACGACGAACAAGTGTGAATGCTGGTTTTGTGTTACCGACAGTGGCAATGGTAGCATTGGTGGTTGTGCTGATGACAACTGCTATTTTATTTCGGTCTTTTGAAAGGGCAAAAAATGCTAGTAATGTCCGAGTGAATGAGGCTGTCCTGAATGCAGCTAACCCTGCTATTGAAAGAGCAAAAGCAAAAATAGAACAGTTATTTGGAGACTCTAGGTTAGAGTCCTCAATTCCTTCAGACTTTTCACTAGAAGAAATTATCAATAAGAACCTTAACCAATTTACTTTTGGTGATGAGACACAGTTAAAACTTGTTAAAGATAAAGAAATACAAACTGTTTGGAAATATCCTGTAGATACGGACAATAACGGCAAGTTTGATAGTTACACTCTCTATGGTATTTACTTTCGGACTCCAACTAGTAATAAAGCCACAAGTGTCTTACAAGCAAGAACACAACCGATGGACACAGGTACTGTTGGTACTGAATGTCAAAGCCTAGCTACCACTAGCGCGAACTTAGTAAGTACTTATGGTTGGTATAAAGTCGGTGAAAAGCTAAAAAAAAGTATTTTTGTTTATACTACGACTGTACCTATTACAGATTTAACAAGATTAAATACTAATAAATATGAAACATTTAAAGGTAATAAAGGTTTTGTCGCTCTCGAATATCAGCAAGACCGAGAAAGAATACCACTCAGTAACAATGCCGTTGTCTATGAAGATGATTTAGAAATTGCTCCGGAAGAAGGTATCAGTTTGAATGGGCGCATTTTGACTAATGGTAATTTGCTAACAACAAGACTCGATCAGCCTATCAAGTTTTATTTAGTCAGTAGTCCGAAATCGTGCTATTTCAAAGAGGGAAATAGCAAAATTATTGTCGCTGGAAATGTTATAGATAGTAGAGGTACAGATAATTCCAGTCATGATGATGTGCAGGTAGACTTGTTTGAGCAACAAGATGCACCTAACAACACAATGAAAAGTGACGTTATCAACAACACAAATAAAACTGTACCTACATCTGTTTACGGAAACACGGCAGCTTATAATGATGAAGCATATGCAAAACGAATTGAGCGATTAGTACAAGCAACAAATAGTGCATATCCAAATAACGCAGAACTTCCAGATGAAGTGAAACAGAAAATAGAACGATATTTAGCAGAGGACTTTACTTTAGACCCTGTTAAAGTTCGTGAAAAAAAGCTAAAAACTTACTTTAAAAAAAGAACACGTCGCGTTCCATATGCCGAAGTTGCACAGGGTAGTAATCCACTTAAATATGGAAGCCACGACTATGAAACAAATAGTCCTCTTCAAGGAAATGGGAACTCTTTAAGACCAGTGGATGAATGGGTATTTCCCTTCAATCCGGCTGATGGAAAAACTGCTACTAATTATGCCGAAATAGGGATTAAAGATAACGGTAGTAAACTTTATCTACCTGCAACAGAACCAGTAGAACAAGCAAAAGCAGATAAAGAGCAAAAAATAGGCGATCGCCTTTTAGTTGGCAATAACCTACCTCAATTATGGTACGACACAACCAAAAGCAAATTTCTCAGTTCACCAGACGAAGGACAGACTATTACTGGTAAGGAATGGGATGTTGATAGGAAAGGAAATAATAGCACTGTGACTCGTAAGCGCTTCTCCCAAGCATATCACTTCGAGGATTTGGGAGCTACAGATCGAGACGAGTTTTGGGAAAAGTCAGCAGCACAAAAACCACAAAGTTCTCTGGATGTCGTTGGGGGTTTGCGAGTTGTCACGGGCGCAGGAATTTATGTTGACGGTCCCAGTTCAGATTCAACTGCTTCCTATCCGTGGGATGCTGATGTTGATCCTATGACTCCGGATATTCAGCCCAGGTCTTTCTTGAGTGCGTCACGTCCTAATTGGGACACAAACTTTGTAGATCCAAGTAATGCTGATCCAAACAGAATTAAGGTTAGCAGTCTACAGTTCAAAGGTAAAGACCCAATCATTGTCTGGTCTGATTCCATGCCTATGACAGATAGTAATCTAGTAGCGAATCCTAAAGTCAAAGGTGACTTGCTCATGAGAACTACGGCTGTTTACTTCTATAAAGATCCTTCTGACAAAGATAATTCTGGAAAAGATCAGATGCCTATAGCTTGTGTAAGCAGCTTCTACGATCCTACAAATGCCATCACAGCGCAAAACCAGAACACATTATTATCTACTGCGAAAAATCCCGATGCCGATCTAACAACAATCTCTGGTAAATCCAATAATGGTGTTGTCTATCCTCCCTATTCTGGAAATAGAGCAAGTGCCATATCTACTTACAACAGTCAACTAGAACAACAGGCAAGATTAGTATTTCCTAATGGACGTTTTGTCAATGAACCTTTAAGAAACGCTTTAGAACACTATAGCGCAGGTAAACCTCTATCAATGGCTGATAATTCGGCAATTGATACAGCTGTTTGTGCCATTCAAATTCTTAATGATACCTTGAGACCCAACTCTAGTCCACCTGTACCTCATAGAGCAATCTACGAAACGACATTTTTGGATGCTCGACAAATTAAAGCAATTGAAAACACAGCTAACGTATCTACCCTAACATTACAGGAATACACCGAGCGTCAGCCTTTAGAAGTTCGGGTTACGGTCTTAGATTTAGATAAACTGCGTACGACAAAGATTGGTACTAGTACCCCACAAGAGTATCTAATACCAAACAGTGGAATTATTTACGCTACTCGTGATGATGCACTCGAAGACAAAAGTAATCCTGGAAGTAGAGATGTCAGTGCTACTGACTTCAAGCTAGATCCAACTCGGCGACCTAATGCCATCATGCTTATTAATGGGAGTAACTTAAGCCGTCACACTACTTACAATCCAAAAAAACCAGAAGAAAATGAGAAGGGTCTAATTTTGGTATCCAATCTGCCAGTTTACATCAAAGGGAATTTCAATGTTCACACACAAGAAGAGTTTTTAGACAATTCCTTGAAAGGGGAGAAGGATTGGAGTAACAAATTCTATGCACGTCAATCACCGAATCCTAACTTCGGCTGTCGCCCAAGTCAGTTTCCTGATTGTAACATTGGTGAAACTTGGCGACCTGCAGTAGTTATTGCTGATGCAATTACAGTTTTATCTGATAATTTCCGCTTCGGTTTTCGTGAAGAGAATGACTATGATTCGATGCAAACCGCCACAAATACAGAAACAAATCTTATATTCGCTCAAGGTAACACGCCAGAACGCCCAACAGAAAGCAATGGTGGTTTGGAAAATTTTGTGCGTTACTTAGAACGCTGGGAAGGCGTAAGCCACACAGTAGCCGGTTCTTTTATCCAATTTAAACACAGTAACTATGCTACTGCTCCTTGGCAAACAGTTATTAATGGAAGCAGTGGTTCCAATCAAAATCAAAATCGTACACCCTTCTTTACTCCGCCCAACCGTTTCTGGAGTTATGATACAGCCTTGCTGAGTCAGTCACCTGACTTGTTCTCTCTACACTTTACGACACCCGCAACAAACAAGCCGAATGAGTTTTACAGAGAAGTCGGACGAGACGATGCTTGGGTAAAAACTTTGTTATGTGCTCAAGAAATTAATGGTAGCTACGCCATTAGCCAAGATCAACGTGGTACTTGTCAGTGAACAGTGAACAGTGAACAGTGAAGAAAAGAAACGAATCCGTATTTCTCTTTGATAACTGGTACCTGGTACCTGGTAACTGATAACTGATAACTGATAACTGTTAATATTATGATTCACCAAAAACAGCAGCAAGAATCTTTATCTAGTCAATCAGGTTTTACCATCATTGAGTCTTTAGTAGCAGTCGTTGTTGTTGGGATTTTACTAGCGGCGATCGCACCTGTCATTATCCTATCTGTCGCAACACGGTTACAAGCAAAGCGTATTGAGTTAGCAACCAACGCTGCTCAAACCTATATTGATGGCATTAAATCAAGCACAATTCCATCCCCATCCATCATAACAAAAAGCACAGAAGACAGTACCGATCCACCTCCGCCAGATGCACCCTCAGGAACCCTGATTTGTCCTACAACTGGAACTGGCTTATGCGAAATCTCTCCTACAACCGCATCATCTCAGTTATATTGCGTGGATGGAGATACGGGAGGTTGTACAAGTGATAATTTCAAAGACATGATTGTTCAGGGATTTGGGTATAATCCAACTTCCGATAAACCCGAGGATGGCTATAGATTGGGGTTACGAGTATACAGAGCAGACGCTTTCAATAAGCCTAGCATCACATTGAAGGCATTGAAAGACCCAGGAATTAAACAAGCAGAAACTTTCACTAGCGGGACAGCTTTAATAGCCATCCAAGCACCCTTAGTAGAAATGACAACAGAAATATCAAGTAAAGTAACAACATTTAGTGATTTCTGTCGGCGTCTAAAACCTCCAGCTTCTGATTCTAATCCTCAGTCTAACTGCTAAACCTCAATATTATGAATCCACTCAAATTGCTTTTTATTAAGCAAATAACACTCTTTAGGCTGAAACAAAAATGTGATGGTTTTACCCTAGTTGAGTTGCTCGTAGGTATTGTCATCGCGACTCTTGTTATCACACCTTTGTTGGGATTCATGATTAACGTTATGACAACTGAGCGACAGGAGCAAGCAAAAGCAAACACTGAGCAAGAAATAAAAGCTGCACTTGATTATATTGCGCGAGACTTGCAGCAGTCAGTCTATATATATGATGCTGATGGCATTAATAAAATTAGGCAGCAACTACGAAGGTATGGTGATAAAAATACATTTTTCCCTGTTCTTGTTTTCTGGAAGCGAACATTTCTTTCAAAAGAAAGTTCTACTATATTGAAAGATAATACCTTCTTCTATTCTTTAGTTGCCTATTATTTGATTACAGAGGATAACGCGACATGGTCTAAAGCAGCTCGAATCGGTAGATTTCAAATAAGAGATGGCTATGATTCTTCTACCGAAACTGATAATAAAGACAATCCGCGAGACAAAGCTAAGCCAGACGAAGGTTTTCAGATGTTTAATCTGCAAGGCTTAGGCAATCTTAAAAGTAAGATGAATCAATGGACAAAAAAGAGCGAAGATTATACACAAAAAATTGTACCTTTAGTTGATTACATTGATCAAACGATAATAAATAATACTACCAATCCAGCACCTCCTACTTGCACAATAGGTCAACAAGTTCCAAAATTTGATGAAAAGCACGATAACGATGATGCTGTTGCCACTGGAAATGTTAGAACACGAGGCTTTTACGTTTGTGTGGATTCAGAAAATACCGTAGCAGAAGTTTATTTACGTGGTAATGCCCTCGCTCGTCTTCAAAATAATAATATAGATTTCAATGAAAGTCGTCAAACATATTTTCCTCAGGCAAGTATACGAGTCCAAGGTAATGGATTCTTATCTGCTAAATAAGTTTAATAAATATTCTAATAGTGGCTTTACACTACTAGAACTTTTAGTAAGTCTTCTCATAATTGGTATCTTAGCTGCCATATCAATTCCAAGTTGGCTAGCTTTTGTCGATACTCAGCGCCTCAACACTGCCCAAAACGAAGTTTATCTTGCTATACGCCAAGCTCAAAGCCAAGCTATCAAAAACAAATTAACTTGGCAAGTTAGTTTTCGCGAACAGAACAATATTGTGCAATGGACAGTTCATCAAGCAGAAGTAGGGGTGTTTATTCCTAATGCTATCAGTAACAACAATACTCTATGGCATAACCTTGACCAAAATATTCATCTTGATAAAAATAAATATGAGACAACTTTGCCAAAACAAACTACAAAGCAAGAGTGGCGAATTATGTTTAACTCCCAAGGTTGTCCGGTTTACCAAGTTGCAGATGAGTGTACTCAAACATCATTCCAAACATTAGGACAGATAACTTTATTTAGTATCAATAATAGTAAAGCTAAGCGGTGCGTCTATATTTCTACGATTTTAGGTGCAATGCGAACGGGAAAAGAACACGATGAACCTGACGGAAATAAGTATTGCTATTAATATATTTTTAATTGATTTCAATAAGGTATCTCATGCTAAATCTACCAGAAACAGCAAAACAGCATCTCATCATTTTCACTCGCTATCCAGAACCAGGGAAGACAAAAACTCGACTGATACCTGCTTTGGGAACTGAAGGTGCAGCAAATCTTCAGCGTCAAATGACGGAACACACACTATCTCAGGTGAAACAGTTGCAAAAGACTTCTGTCATATCTTTTGAAGTGCGGTTTGCAGGTGGTAATTTGCAACTTATGCAAGAGTGGCTAGGATATGACTTGGTTTACCAACCTCAAGGAGAGGGAGATTTGGGTTTACGGATGACACAATCTTTCTTGAATGCCTTTCAATCAGGTGCAGAAAAAGTCCTGACTATCGGTACCGACTGCCCTGGTGTCAATAACCAGATTTTAGCAAAAGCTTTTGCACAACTCCAGCAATCCGAGGTTGTCCTTGGTCCTGCGGTAGATGGTGGCTATTATTTAATTGGTTTGCAGCGTCCTATGCCAGAATTATTTATCAATATAGACTGGGGAACCTCTCAAGTGTTGCATCAGACTATAACTATTGCTCAGATGCTTAATTTATCAGTCACTAACTTACCTCACTTGGCTGATATCGATCGCCCAGAGGATTTGCCAATTTGGGAAGAGATTCTCAGACTTACGCACTAAACTGGTTTGTTGTACTTTCGTGGTGTAGTGATTTATCCCCTTACACCTACTCATCACATCATAAAAATGTATCCTACTTAACCTCTCTAATGAAATATTTACTACAGGTATTAAGCGTGTCGATGTTTTTTATGGTATTTTTTAACACAGGGGTTTTTCTGAAGACAACCTAGAATCGAGATGCTACCGTGGTGTGGCTAACATCAAAGGGTAAAAAGTATATCACCAAAAAAAGAATCTCTCAAACAGAAACAATAGGTAACGTCATAGGAAGAATATTCCAGTACCTTTATATAAAATATTCACTTCAGTCAACTAGAAGACGAAAAACTTATGAATAACCGTTTTGCTGCTGCGATCGCAGCCCGCACACTCAAAGTAATTGGGATAATCTTAATATTATCCTTTTTGATAGATTTTGTGATTATAAGCCTTGACTTCAGCCCAACAGAAAAGCTGTTGCAACTCAGATGGGCAGCAAGTTTGGTTGATCGAGGAGTCGTGCCATTGGTAGGATTGGGTATGCTGTTTACTGGCTATTGGATTGACAGTTTTGATGATGGCACTCAACCCCAGCCCATAGACTTGAAAATGCCAGCTCTTATCATATCAAGCATCTTGGGGTTACTCTTTTTGATTATTGCTCCTGTCCATGCTATGAATATCATTCATCAAAGAACTCAAGCAGTGGACCAAATCACCAAGAATGCACAACTAGCAGAAAACCAATTGAATACTCAGCTTAACCAAGTGCAAGCTCAATTGGGTAACGATCAAGTCAAAGCAGCTGTAGAAAAGCAGAAAGCCCAAGTCAAAGCTCAGTACACTGAACTCGTTCAAGATGAGCAGCGTTATAAGCAAGCACTGAATAACCCCAATATTCCCCCAGCTACAAAAGATTTGCTCCAGAAGTTCAAAGCAAATCCTCAAGAACTTGACAAATTCATAGCCCAACAAAGTGATCCAAAGCAACTTGCAAGTCAAAGACTAGGCCAAATTCGCGCTCAACGGGACGAACTGATAAAACAAGCTGAAGACAATTGGAAGCCCGGTTTAAGAATTGTTATAGGCAGTTTGTTATTGTCTATTGCTTACATTATTATCGGCTGGTCAGGATTAAAAGGTATGAATGCTCTCCAAGGTGGTAAACGCAAAATACCTGCACGCTAGTCCATAATTTTGAGGGCAGTATGAAGCATAAGACCTTCTTATTGCCTTATACTGTCATTTTTGCGAATTATTGATGAAAATTATCTTGCTTGACTTGCATAAATTCACCAGAAAAAAGTATAATTCCCCACCAGAGAAGCCATATGATTAACATTGGAAATGTTTTCAATTTACATTTTGACTTATAACGAAGAAATAGATATCGCCGCTTGTATCGAGTCGGCGATGCTATCGGATGACATTATTGTTGTAGACTCATGCAGTAGCGATCGCACCGTCGAAATCGCCAGCCGCTATCCAGTTCGTGTGGTTCAGCACGCTTTTGAAAGCCACGGTCGTCAACGTACTTGGATGCTAGAAAATATATCTCCCAAGTATGAATGGGTTTATATTCTAGAAGCTGACGAACGCATGACGCCAGAACTGTTCGCGGAATGCCAAAAAGCAAGTCGTAATCCAGATTACATCGGCTACTATGCCGCTGAACGTGTTATGTTCATGAATTCTTGGATTCGCCGCAGTACCCAATATCCTCGTTACCAACTGCGCCTTTTCCGCCACGGTAAAGTCTGGTTTACAGACTATGGTCATACAGAACGAGAAGTTTGTGACGGTTCAACAAGCTTTTTGAAAGAAACATACCCTCATTATACTTCTGGCAAGGGGTTCAGCCGCTGGATTGATAAACACAACCGTTACTCCACAGATGAAGCCAGAGAAACCCTTCATCAGTTACAAAACGGAACAGTTAGCTGGAAAGATTTATTTTTTGGGAAGTCAGAAGTCGAACGACGCCGCGCCTTAAAAAATTTGTCCTTGCGCTTACCAGCTAGACCACTTATACGTTTTTTGTATATGTATTTTATCTTAGGTGGCTGCTTAGACGGACGCGCTGGGTTTACTTGGTGTACATTGCAAGCTTTCTACGAATACCTAATTCTGCTAAAAGTTTGGGAAATGAAGCATATCCCAACACCCAAGTTGGATGCAGAAGTGTCTGAGAATCAAGCTACGCAGTTAGTATCAACTTCCGCTGATTAGACATAGCTCAAGTTTTGTTAAAGTAACTATACAAACAAAGTCCGTTTGTACAGATTTACTCTTTTGCAAAAGTTAACTTGATGGAAATTCAACCGCAGATGAACACAGATAATTTATCTGCACGGCAGGTGCTACAACGGGGGGAACCCCCGCAACGCACTGCCTCGTGCATCTGCGGTTTGAAATACTGATTGCCAAATCATAACTTTTTATTCTTCCTTTCCGTTAAAGAAACACTCCCAATTCCTTGAAGAATACCACGACCAATCAAACCTATACCACGACCAATAACTTGCGTGAGAACAAAGACAACACCGCTTCCAAACAAGGAAAAAAGTGATTGTATACGAGGAGCGATCGCATCACGAAATTCTATTGCTAACGTGACAACTAGCCCAATACCAGAAAGTTGCGTTAACTCTTGTCCACGCGGCGCATAAATGGAAGTTGTAGCAATACCACGAGGTGCAAATACAAATAGCTCATAACGGCTTTCAAAAATTGCCTTAGGCTCATTCACATAATTCCTGAGGCGATATCTCCACGACAAACTATTTCTAAATCGTTCTATTTCTCGTGTTGAAATTAATTGCCTATCATAAAAACTTTGCTTTATTTCTTCTATATCTGCTAAAGAGTTGAGCAACGGTTGTATAACACCATTTGCTACCTGAATCAATAAATTCTCCAGAATCATTTCTGCATAATCCTTTGCTTCAGAGCTTCCTGCTGGATAGGAAGTATTATCAATTTGCAAATTTCTTTGAAATAGAAGATAAGAAAATAACTCCTCAACCAGAGGAATTTTATTGAGAATTTCAGAACGCACCACAGCAGCATCTTGCAGAATAAAAGCCACGATTTCTAAATTATGATTGTCTACCCGCACTCGATAAAATTTCCCAAAAAAGTTCGTAAGTGCTGATTGCCATACATCAACTAAGACAGTATTTTTTAATTCATATAATTGGCTTATTTCTACCACATGAGAACGCATTTCATCTAGTGCATCAGCAACTTTTTGTATAATCAAATAAAGTAAATCACGTTTTTTATCTTCACGTAAAATATCAATTTCTAAAGGGGTAGCTGTCACATTTTGTAAAGGAAGCTGAAGTTTGGTAATACAGGATGCAAATAATGCCGCTTGTAATGATCTAGGACTCAGCAGCTTCTGTGCTGAATCAGATTTGGAAACAGAAGTACTCGGGAGAGAATTTGTCGGAGACTGCAACTGTGCAGATGCGAAATGATTCCTTGTAGAAACATTACGTGAATGCGACTCTACCTCCTGTCGCCTTTCCAGAGGTGAAGCTAATAATCGATTCAACAGCCAACGCGCTGCTAGCAATTCTCGTCTTTGCCCAGCTAACACTGCCCGATCTAATAATGGTAATCCGGGGACTTGTAATTGTGCTGTCACTTCACTCAAAGTGACGTTGATGTACTCAATCCCTGATAAGCGTAGATGCTTCCGCAACCGAGCAAAAGGAAGTTCAGAAGACGTGGGGTTTTCAAGAGCATACCCCACATCCTCCCGTCTGTAGATCGTCATGTTCTCTTTTCCCATCTCGGTATCCCAAGATGAGCCACCTGCCACCACATCGTGCATAATGGTGACTAGTTCAGAAACAGGAGTTCCTTTGGGACAGTAACCATCCACCCCAGCAGCTTTTGCTGCTAGAAGTAGTCCTTGTTCTTGGACAGAACTCAAAAGTAATAATGGCAGGTTTGGGTACTGGGTTTTCAAATGGCGACAGAGTTGTAAACCCAGCTGCTGGCGAGATCGGGAGCGAGAATTCCCCAATTCCAAAACGACTAAATTGACCTGGTTTGGATCTTCTTGTGCAAGTTTGGCTAAAATCTGCAATCCAGCAGTGTCTGTTTCTGCTTCTGATACCACCTGTAAATTGGAGAATTCTTCCAAAGCTACTTTTAGCCCTAATCGGAAGATGGGGTCCTGATCTATTAACAATAGTTTTAAAGGGCGATCGCTCATAATCCGCTTAAAAAACGCAAGCTTTTTTTACTTTAGTCGTAAATAAGCTTGAGAAATTAGCCTAGTTTCTTTGGTTGGAACTGTTTCACAATGCACTCCCTTCTGGAGTCATTGAAAGTGCAGATGGTGAAACGGTTGTAAGCGATGGCGATAACTAGAGTGAATATGGTAATCAGTAACAGGTAGTGGTTGCACTTGGGCGCAACTCACGCTTCAACCGTCATTTGCTCTCTTGCGAGTTGCGGTACCCATAAAAGTTAATACTATACTCAGTAATCCGCACTCCTGTTTGTTCTTCAATTTGGCGAATAAATTCCTGTGGTAGTTCTACATGAACATCCAAGATTTGATTTGTATCCAAACAGTTGACATGACTGTGGGAATCACTAATATTACCGTATAAACGTCCATCACAGCGTTCAATACATTCAATGATGCCTTGGCTGGATAACGCTTCTAAATTTTGATAAACAGAAGTATGTCCAATCTCTTTGCCTTCGTGATTCAGGCGATCATAAATTTCTCTGGCAGAAAGATGCTCTCTTGCTTCCCAAAGTAGTTCTAGGATAAAGCGACGCTGACGACTAACGCGCATACCCAGTACCTGACACTGCTCAAGAGCATCTTCCAGTGAACGAATAGGTTTTGTTGATATCGTTTGCTTTTGCATATTTTAAAGTTTATTAACTGATGGGTTAATTTTCCCTGGGAAGTGTTTATTTGTTATTTTATATATCCAAACGTTTTGCACCCTGTCAGCTCCGCTTTGCCAGTGTTTTTGCTATTGACGGGTACGGAAATCACAGGTGAGGGTGAAGAGTTTTTTTGCTGGTTGACCTTAGGTTTCTCACGCTCTAAATATAAAATGAACTCATTACAACTTTAGCTTAAAATGGCTGCAAACGTCTACTTTACAACGTTAATAGCAGAAAGCCCTACGCCTTCGGCGGGGATGAATGCGTTGAGGCTTTAGCCTCAGTCAAAAAGAACTGAGAACAAAAGACCAGAATTGTGCAACAATATAAATAGAGCCAGTCGGAAGGACAGAGATAGGCAGACAAAGCGCAAATAGAGCCCAAAGAGCTTGCCCCTGACCGGGTTCTACTAACAATACGCGCTGCACGGTGGCGAAGTCGTGTTGAAACATAGCCAGAATTTATAACGAAATCAAACCAGAAAAACAAAACAATTCGTTGATTAAAAGGTACCTTGGGGCGCAGGGGAACCGGGGAAAAAGGGAGGAACAGTTTTTAAGGCACTCTCGATAAAGTACCAAAAGCTTGTGGAGATGAAGCCCTCTGGGGCTATCTAAGTTAGGCTCGAAATTTGGTTCTATTGAACGGATTTTTGGTTTAAGCATTGCTCGCAAGAGATAGATAGTTTTAAGGCGCGTCGATGAATCAAGAATCCCGTCGGCTTTTAGCCGTGGGAGACGTCAATGCTAGTGTCTTGTCTTGAGTCAATAGTCTATTCTTATGCCCTTGTTCACCCATCCCTCACAGCTTCCAACCCGAGACTTGAACTCTTGCCACCTTTTTCTGATACTGTTTGCGATGACTGGTTAATCGAGTTTAAAAATGACAGTAATGGTTGAACAAGAACAGAGTAGTATAAATCATCGAGGCTATTTTTTGACTCGATGACAATCACTATCCCACTCAACACCGACTGCATTAACTCCTTGGATCTGTCCCCCGTAGTCACAGAGATTGAAAAATTGCTGCAGGAGGGGGCGATGCTCCAGCAGGGAGCCGCGCAAAGCGCGATCGCATCCTACGAGCAGCAACTCCATTTTGATATCGACTATGCTTTGGAACCAGGCGATCCACGGGAACTTTCAGAAATTCCAGAGGTGCGGCTCTGGTTTATCCGTCTAGATACTCGCTATCCCTGGTTACCATTTTTACTTGATTGGAAAACTGGCGAATTTGCGCGTTATGCAGCAATGCTTGTCCCGCACCAGTTTAGTACCAAAGAAGGTATTCAGTATAATCCCGAAGCTTTAGAAATTTTTTTAATGCACAAGTTGTTTGCTTTAAATGATTGGTTACAACAGCAGGGCATTCCTAGTAAATCTCGCCTCCAGTCGATGGCACAACTTCTAGGTTATGAGTTAGATGATGCCCTGTTTGAGATGTTTTAGTTATTAGTGACTAAGTTTAGTATAGCAATCCTAAATCATAAGCCCTACGGGCATGCACTCGCGTATGCCTATGGCTATCGCCTCCGGCGTGCGCTTGCGCTTACGTGAACAACAAGATTCTCGACTTCGCCAAAAGTTGTCGGGAATTTGAATGTTCCAATTTTCACAAATCAAATAGGATTACTAAGTTACTAGTAACTATAAGTCCTTAGGGAGATGCAAAAAATAAAATGCCCAGCCGTTTCATATGTATTTTAGTAAAACCGATGATTTTGCTACGGTTTTTTGAGGATCGGTGAACCACGACGGCTGGGTATTCTATTACTTGTAAGTGCTTTAGCTCAAAACTAAGTAAGTGGACAGAAATAATCGTAACCAAGGCAATTGCGTTTGTGTACCATGCTACGAACATACGGAACGTAGTCAGCCAGTGCTGCACCAACGTCTCCCTCGTGCTGGATTTGGCGCTCATAGGAAAGCGCAGATCCGAAGGGGAAACCTGTAGTTTGTTCGCTCTGTGGGCGTGTGCTCTTTTTTCGTTGGGCAGACTCAATCAATCGCAAACCTCTGCGATTGGTTCGCTATACCTATGGCTCACGCCATGACTAGCGCCTGTACCGTGCGGTCTGGTGCAGGAGATACACTCGCAACGCACATGAAACACTTTTGTCCACTTAGTTACTTAATACGGCATATAAGTCTTAATGCTGTACTAAAAGCATATTCAACTGCTTTTGATTTACTTGGTAATGCCGCTTGCCAGATGCGATAATCGTTATACTCAAGAATTAAATTTGCCATGTCATCAATTCTAATCTTCCTTAGCACATCATATTGAGCCGATTCAAAGTCTCTAACGGTTCCACCGTTTTCCAAAACTTCTTGTGCAGCTTTGATAAAACCGTCTAAAACAGTTTTTCTGTATTCTTGACCAGCACGTTCAGTAAAGATAGTAGATGATTTAAAAGCCTTAAATTCTTCTAAAAGAAGGTTGGCAATTTTTCTACCAACTGATGTGTTCCAATCACACGGTAGTTGAACATCTAGATATTCATCTTGAATGTATTGATACTTGAGATAATCCCTTATGTCTACAGTTACTTGAACAATTTTGTAACCAGCAAACAATTGTTTCAAGGAATTGACATTTGTATCAATAGATGGATCAAGGAAAACTTTTTCTTCACCTTCTGGACATTCATAGACAAGATATGTCCAAATTCCTACTGAATCACAGACTTCAGAGTTTTCAGCTTCATAGAAAGTAATTGTTCCATCTTCCTCATACCTAAAATAGGCATTTTCCGCATCTTTTAGCGTACAGGGATGCATATTTTTTGAAAAGTGCGTGAGCGTTCTGAAAATCCCAGTGATGTGGTGAGGTTGGTTTTCTACTTGGATGTAACGTTTTCCGCTGCTCATGAAGCCATGTAATCGAATCGCCATCTGTTTTTCCTTGTGTATTTCGTCACATTCTTGTTCGATGCACCAGCCTGACAGCAAGAGGGAAATTAAGGAACACATAATATGGCGCGCTAGATCTATCGGTAAGCTATTCACACCTGATAACAATGGCAACAATATAGTTGCCATGCAGCCGAGAATCCTGAGCTTGCTGCACTAAGGTCACTATTCTTTGTTCTAACGTAAATTTTTAATTCCAGTTCACTAGTTTCGTAACAAGTTTAAAATCTTGTTATTTTTTTCATTTTCTTTGTCATTATGAAGTTATTGATAAAATAACTCAGTGTTACCTTCATAAATTAGGCTATAAGCTATACCCAACCTAAACTTCCAACTTATGGCCAATAATGACAAAACACGATGAATGTGTAGTAGATTACCCAAAAAATTTGTTATATCAAAAATCTACCGAAAATATTTTATTTCTACTAGCCTTTTGCAATTTTTTTTTACAAAAGGATAAAAATCAAGCTATTACGCACACAATAATGCTATTTACTTGTTTGGAAAGTCAATAAGCTAAAATCCGCCTTTTAAAGGCGGATTTTAGATGGTAACAAAAGTTTTTGAGACAAGCTGTACCGAAGTGAAGCTCGGTAGCGCTTGTATTTTTGTATTTTTTTTCTATAACTGCTGTAAAATCCATTCAACAGCTACAGCTAAGTTTTTGGCGATGTAATCTGGTTTTGTGTGGTGCTGGTAATCACCTGCCAAAACGCGATCGCCAAAACCTGTTTCCACCAAAATACCCACACAGCCAGCATTGTGTGCCATATCCACATCAGTTGCTTTGTCCCCTACCATAAAACTGTGCTTGAGATCCAAATCATGTTCCCAGGCTGCTGCAACCAACATTCCTGTGTTGGGTTTGCGCCAAGTAGACCACCGGGTGTACGCTGGGTCTAGTCCTCCTTCTGGTGGGCTGAGGTAGGGACAATAATACAAAGCATCTAATTTTGCTCCAGCCTCCTGTGCCAAGAGTCGGCAAAGTCGCTGATGTAACGCTTGTACGTGACTGTCTGGATAATAACCTCTGGCAGGTCCGGATTGATTTGAAACCAGACAGCAAAAAATACCTCGGTCATTAAGCTGACGCAGGGACTTAGCTACCCCAGGAATTAAATGTAAATCTTCTACAGAGTGAATGTAGCCAGCCTCAACATTTAATACTCCATCACGGTCTAGGAATACAGCAGGTTTACCCACCCCAAATTTTCTCCAGCACAGTTTTAGGCGAAATATCTGCCATTTTACCTGTAGAGGATTTGATGGCGAGGAATTTATCACTGTTGGGCAGTAACTTTGCTGGGTCTGTTGGACCAAACAAGGCGATGGTATAAGTCTGTACCGCCACACTTAAGTGCATGGGGGCGCTGTCGGTACACAGCATTAAATTTGCTCCAGCAATCATGGCTGTTAACTTGCCAATATCATCAGGAGAACTGATTTTTATATTGGGTACGGACTGTTTGAGACTGCGGACAAATTCTTCATCCTCTGGTCCTTGGATGACTACCACGGGCATTTCTGGCTGCTTTTGCTGGAAGTCTTGAATAATTTGCTGCCAATTTGCGACAGGGTAAACTTTATCCAGACCTTTTGTCTTGGCAAGTGCGCTAGAACCACCGTGAATCAAAATGTAGCCAGTTTCCTTGATCCCCAAGCGCTGTTGCTCCTTATTCGCCCAGTCAATATCTGCAACTGGCACATTAACTGCTAACTCGGGACAAGGGGAGTTAATACCTAACCCTTGCAGCAAGTCATGGTACATACAAGCGGCATACTGTTCTGTTTTCAGAGGAACTGAATTGGTGAGAAAAACAGATCCTTTGCTCTTGTAGCCAATCCGTGTGGGGATTCCAGTCAGCCAGAGAAAAACACCCACTAAGGCGCTTTGCCCCAGAGCAATGGCAACATCATATTCGCGATCGCGAATCGTGCCCACCAAGTTGCCCCAATCTGCCATACTGTTACGGTCTTTGTAGTCAAACGCCAGTACATCATGGACTGACTTACTCACCCGGTAAGCAGTCTTTGAGCGGGGTTCCACAACAACATCTACCTGAGCATTGGGGTAATAGTGCTTCAGGTCATCTAAGGTCGGGAAAAAGAGAATTTGGTCGCCAATTCCGCCAGGGACAAGGGCTACTATTCGCATAATATATATTGACGCTTACTCGCTCATTATTTTAGGGGAAGATTTGGGTTAGTAATTAGGAATTAGAAATTAAGGATTAGAGTTGACCAGTTGTGGGTTGTTAGTTGTCAAATAATACTACTAACCACTAACCTATCCCCTATAGTGAGATTGAGGGATTCTGTGCATTTATTAATTCCAGCCGCTGGAAGCGGAAGAAGAATGGGGAGTGACCGCAATAAACTCCTACTTGTGGTGCGCTCTAAGCCTATTATCGCCTGGACTCTTCTCGCTGCTGAAGCGGCAAGTCAAATCAGTTGGATAGGCATTATCTCCCAACCATTAGACTGGCAAGATTTCCAGACGATTTTGACTCAATTAAAGCAATCTTCGCCTGTGGAACTGATTCCAGGGGGTTCTACCCGCCAAGAATCGGTTTACAATGGATTACAGGCGTTGCCAGACTCCGCAAAAGAAGTATTGATTCATGATGGAGCCAGATGCCTCGCCACACCAGATTTGTTCAACTCTTGTGCTCAAGCTATTCAACACTGTCCCGGTTTGATTGCTGCTGTCCCGGTTAAAGACACGATTAAAGTCGTAGATGAAAATGGCATTATTCAAAGTACGCCTGACCGACGGCAATTATGGGCAGCCCAAACTCCCCAAGGATTTGATGTTAAGTTGCTTAAGCAGTGTCACACCGAAGGTGTCCGTCAGGGGTGGGAAGTGACAGATGATGCTGCTTTGTTTGAAAAGTGCGGCTTTCCTGTGCGAGTTGTTGAGGGGGAGGAGACGAATTTGAAGCTAACAACTCCCCAAGATTTGGCGATCGCTGAATTCATTCTCAAAACTAGGCTCGGTGAGCAGTGAAGTCGGTTATAACAATTTTTGGGCATTGCCGAAGGTTCGCCAATGGTTATCTCAATAATAGCCTTGACTTTTGTCATCCAATATGCTAATTTTCCAAACACTTGTGATTCTCCTTAGTCATTCGTCATTTTTTCTTTGTACAAGTGACTAAATGAGTCATGACCAATGAACGGCAAGTGCTGTAGCCTGGAAAACCCTAGTCGAGCACTGCCTCCTAATGACCAATGACTAATGACCAATGACTAATGCCGTGATAAATGCAGCGACCAAGATAGAAGCAATTCTCTATTTGAAGGGTAAGCCCCTGTCTATCAGTGAAATTACTGAGTATGCCGCTTGCGATCGCGCGACAGCACAGGAAGGCATCATAGAACTCATTGATGAGTATGCCCGCCGAGATAGCGCCCTAGAAGTCGTTGAAACTCCAAATGGTTATAGTTTGCAACTGCGGTCAGATTTTCATGACCTAGTCCAAACTCTGATTCCAGTAGAATTGGGCGTGGGAGCATTGCGGACTTTAGCAGCTATTGCCCTAAATAGTCCAATACTCCAAAGCGACTTGATTAACGTGCGCGGTTCTGGTGCATATCAACACGTTCAAGAACTCGTCGAACTTGGTTTTGTCAGAAAACGCCGAGACAGTGAATCTCGCTCGTATTCATTACAAACCACCTCTAAATTTCACCAGTATTTCCAAATCGACCAACTTCCAGCATCATTCTCCAACGGACAGGAGCAAAAACAACTAGAGCTAGAACTCACAACAGCAGAATCCAACAGCAGTTCTGGTACTGTGGAACAATCCTAGTACCTCAGAAAGAGGTGGTGATATGTCTGACCCTTCTACTATGGTTTAGAGTAGAATAAGAAACTCAGCTATAAAAACAGCCAATGGTGTTTGATCCTAACTTTCTGAATGACTACCCTGAGGAACATCCCAATCAGCTTATCTCTGATAGCTTTGAGGAACACCCTAATCACTTACTCAAATATCTACAGCACCAGTCCCCTGAGGTTCTAGCCCGCGTCGCTCAGTCCGTCAGCCCCGAAATTAAACAAATCATTTCGCAAAATGTCCAAGGGCTTGTCGGAATGTTACCCGCAGAAAATTTTAACGTGCAAATTACAACAGATCGAGACAATCTCGCGGGTCTTTTGGCGTCGGCTATGATGACGGGTTATTTTCTTCGCCAAATGGAACAACGGATGCAGTTAGATCATTTGAGTAACAATCATTAGTCAAGAGTCAACACTCAAGAGTCAAAAATTATTAGACTCCCAGACTATGGACTACTTCTGGGGATAGGTTCCTAACTGTACTTGAAATGTTTGAAATTCCCCATTACGGTTGACCTCAATTTCCAGAATCTTGCCTACAGTACTCGACTCTACTAGTTTCTGTACTTGAGCAGATGTCTTAACCGGTTTACCGTTGACTTTTTGAATCATGTCCTCAGGAAGGAGTCCGGCTCGTTGTGCTGGAGATTTTTCTAGAACTCCTGTAATAGCGACACCAACATTCTGCTTAATATTGAGATTTTTGTCTTGATTAATCTGCTGTTTTTTCGCAGGAGAAAGATCTGACATTTCAATCCCCAAGAAAGGATGTTGTACACGCCCTTTAGTAAAAAGCTCGTTAGCAATACGGGCAGCTGTTTCAATTGGGATGGCAAAACCTAGCCCTTGAGCATCGGCGCGGATAGCAGTGTTAACGCCAATGACATCACCTTGAGCGTTTAACAATGGTCCGCCAGAGTTACCAGGGTTAATAGCTGCATCTGTCTGAATAAAACCGACTCGCTTGTCTGGAACACCAACTTGAGCGCTAGTGCGATCTGTAGCGCTGATAATACCGATTGTGACAGTATTGTCTAGACCTAAGGGATTACCAATGGCGATCGCCCATTGACCTGGTATTAAGTTTTGTGAATTACCTATCTTAACTGTTGGTAGATCAGAAGCCGAAATTTTGACAACAGCAACATCTGTTACAGAATCAACTCCCACCACCGTACCGTCAAAAGTCCGACCATCTTTGAGGGTTACTAATACTGTGTCAGTATCTGCAACCACATGAGCGTTTGTGAGTATTCGTCCATTTTCACTCAAAATAAACCCAGAGCCTGTACCACGCTCTATTCGTTCTCGGGGGAATGGTTGCTCTTCTTCACCAAAAAACCGCCGCAACAGCGGATTCTTTAAAGCATCAGAAATAGGATTAGCAACTTTGCGGGTTGCATTAATTCGGACGACTGCTGGTCCAGTTCTTTGAACAGCAGTCGCAATAAAATTCATATTATCGCCAATAGTAGTCCCAGTCTGACCTCCCACAGGGCTTGGAACTGGGTTTTCTGAAGATGAAGAAGCTGTTACATTTCTTAACTCTCTAAACCAACTATTTTGTGGTACAAAATAGCGACTACCGAACAAGCCTGCACCGCCGCCAATAGTCAATAAGGATAGATAAATAACCAGTTGCTTTAAAGATAAGGATAACTTCATAATCATTAGATTCAAGGACAGCAATGCAGATGCTAACTTCTAAGTGTAGTCAAGTCAGGGGATACTTGACTAACAAAGAACCCGGAACTGGTGGAGTCAGAACTCACGACAGTGAACAGTACCAGCCGCAGCGAACAAAAAAATTGCTAACTGAATCACTGATAACTGATAACTGGTAGCTGATTCATCCCTTAAAGTTCCAACTGGGTTTTGTATTCTGCATTCTGATTCTTCTCAAAGATTCATTGCTCATCAGTCAGTTTTGATTATTAACAAGCAGCACTTAAGGACTCACGACCTTTGATCGCCTGCCGTTGGCATTTAAGATCTAGAGTAATTGAGTGTCTCCTTTAGATACATGACTTTTTGCTATCGTTTACTCTTTCTCTGTATTAGCATAGTCACCAGCACCCTTGGGCTTATGCACAGTAGCCCATACTCTGTATTGGCGCAAACTTCTGTTACTGGTTGTCAAAGTTCAGCCCTTGAACGCTTCGGGCGACACAAAATTGCACCAGGAGAAACTGTGGAGAGTATAGCGCAGCGTTACGATCTCACACCAGCTACTATTATCGCCATGAATCCGACCTTAAGAAACAATAAAGTTACTATTGGTCGCGAAATTCAAATCCCTCCCTACAATGGGATTGTTGTTGAAGTACCTCCTGGTCAAAACTGGCGACAAATCGCAGCAAAATATAAAATCCGCCCTGATGTCTTATTTGAGGTGAATGGCTGTCAGAAAAATTCCAGATTTGTGTTTGTTCCAGAGGTAAAACGCTCACCCAATCGTCCCATAACAGAGTCTGCTGCATCAAATTCTACTCCTACTAAGTTAGCTGGGAATCCGTTAGCGGAAGTCGCAACTGTGGCTTTACCTTATGGCTGGCAGACTAATCCTACCGATGGTAAAGTTTTTTTTCATAGTGGTGTGGATTTGTTAGCAGCAAAAGGAACGTCTGTACAAGCGATAGGTGATGGGACAGTCGCTTTTGCCAGTGAACAAGGGACTTATGGTAACTTAGTCATTATCAACCACAGTGGGGGATTGCAAAGCCGCTACGCCCATCTTGAAAATATCAAAGTCTCCGTTGGTCAACAAGTGAATAAAGGAGACATCGTCGGAACTGTGGGTACAACCGGAACACCTACCACAAACCAACCCCATCTCCATTTTGAAGTGCGTTCTAGCTCATCCCTAGGTTGGGCGGCTCAAGATCCTAGAGGATATTTACAGCAGTGAAACTCTTACTCTCTCGTTCCCTCGTTGTTCTCTCTCGTTCCCAGGCTCTGCCTGGGAATGCCCACCTTCAGGCAGAGCCTCATATTCTCCGCTAAAATGTAGATAAAGTACTCAATAATTATTCTTTAAACCAACTCAAAATAGACTCAGTCGATTGAACTAAGTGCATCCCTGCTGCTGCAAATCTCTCAAATGCAGCATCTGCGGCTTCTGCATAATCCACTACACCAGGAACAACAACAGGAGAAGTACAATCTTCCAGCAAATAAACTTTTTTCGCTAAACGAGAGTCTATCTGTTGAATTTCTGTTAATAAATCATCCACTGTCCAAGCAACACAGTGACTTTTGGCTTGTCCCGCAATAATCACAGCATCAAATTCTAACAATTCTTGAATCAAACGCGTATTCTTTTGTACAATCTGACGTTGATCAAAACTTTCCAAAACTTCTGGACGTAAAACAGAATAGTTTTCTGTTAAAGGATGATTACCTTTAATTTCAAATTGTGTCTGACTCTGACGAGCTATGCAGTGGAAAAATACTGCCTCTTCCACAGCAGAAACTAATGCATGACCGATACCACCCAGCATAGAATGATAGGGCCATACAGTCAAAGGATATTTGCCATCTTGAGTCAGTTGCTTAACGTAGTGATAAGCGTGTTTTTCTAAAAATTCATAGTTATATCCAAGACTTGGGGAGCCAGTGCGTTGCGGAGCCAGTCCTGCAGGAGGGTTTCCCGACAGAGGGACCTGGCGTTGGGGTTCCCCCCGTTGTAGCACCTGGCGTGCAACTCTTGGGTTCACTTTCCAAACCCCTTTTTCAATATCTGCTGGTGTAATGCTGGTAGCAGAAGGAGTTGGGTGTTCACCAGCAGTATTAATCCAAAAAATGGGATGAAAAATTTGCATTGCTGTATGAGTATCCATAGTCGGGATCATTTTGGTAATGACTCCCAAATTGCCATAGATAAACTCACACAACCGGATGTTATCATCTACCGCACCCGTTCCAGATTTCCCACCTACGAATAATTCAAATTCGGGAATGCAAAAGGTGTTTTGTACATCAATCAAAAGTAAACAAATGCGTGTTTTATCTTCGGAAGATGGTTTAATATTATATTTTTTTGCCCATTCTCTCGCTTCTTTTGCACGTTGTTGGTAAGGTACGCGCCAGACATAGCCGACTTCTTCAGGGTTGAAATGCGGAGGAATAGGTAGTTGGGTTTTTGTTGGGGTGTTCATAAGTTAAATTGCAACCTCTATCTAAACCTTAATAGAAAGCTTGCCATGTCTGGGCTACTTGGATAGGTTTGTGGTGGGTGGATGACTCTATTTTAGTGACGGATTTTGTCGTTATTAAAATCTATTGCCATTACTAGACTTTAACTTTTTATTCCTGACTCTGGTTTGCGGCAAATCTTTTTTATCCTTCTGAAAGTAGCAGATTTCGACGAGAGTGGGCCATATCTCTAAAGATGCCTGAAATTGACTGATAACGTCATCAACAATCCGAGAGACATTTTGCTGAAAGAAATCGGGTTCAAACCCATAAAATACGCGCGATAGGTTGTCAGCAAAGAACTGGAGAGATTGTCTACGTTCTTCATTCTGAGTGGATATTGAAGCTTTGACCACTTGATTATAGATGTCGCCGACTCTTTCCAAAATTTCCTCAGAGTCTTGTGAAGTTACTTCGCCGGAATAGTCAAACTTGATCGTAAGATCTTCAAGTTCATAAATACCGTTCTTGATCTTCTTTTTGAGTAAATTACATATCTCCTCATTGAAAATTTCACTTGCAATCGGATTACGCATATAGTTATTCCGAATATGGTTCTGTGCAGCATCTACGTGTGCAGCTACTATCCCTTCTTGCTGTATCCAAAGCCGATAGATGTAATCCTCGAACCTCAGTCGAGTCGGGAAAAAGGGTGGCAAACCAAACTGATTATCATACCCCGCGACCCCACAATCCATCCTCCAATTTTTGTTGGTAACAACTGGTCTGAAATTTACGAGAACATAAATATCATTGAGTTCGTCTAGACTAATTTGGTTTTCATCATTCAGATACATGTGAATAAAATCGAGCGTATCAATATCGTGAGTTCCTGTCCGAAAAGTCTGGGCAATTTTGACAACAGCACTATTAGAGACTTTGCTTCGTTGCAGGAAGAGAGAGTTTTCTTTGAAAAAACCTTTTGTTGTGTTGGTTTCTAATTCCATAGCTGTATCTACAACTAGTTCTCCTTTCTCAAAGTTCTCCGGTATCATATTGACTTTCTGACCGAGAACATCCTCAAAACAGGTGAGTAAATCATAGGAACGATGGACGA
Source organism: Brasilonema bromeliae SPC951 (assembly GCF_012912135.1). Classification (GTDB taxonomy): domain Bacteria; phylum Cyanobacteriota; class Cyanobacteriia; order Cyanobacteriales; family Nostocaceae; genus Brasilonema; species Brasilonema bromeliae. The sequence continues at coordinate 25,504 of NZ_QMEB01000033.1, forward strand.
AACCATCCTGCTTGGACTTGAATAGTTTGCCTCGACAGATTTCATCTGCTAATAAAGATTCTGGGCTATTTTCGATTAATGCATCCGGTCTCATGTCATCATCTGAACTCACCATTAAATGTCCAAGTGTGTACATTAGGGTAAAATTCCGATTTCCGCCATAACTGGGTCGAAACAGGTTTCTGACGAGTGACTCAAGTTTCTTATCGCGAAGTCTCTGGTTTAAGAAATTGATAAACTGTTCTTTCTCACGAGGACCGACATAAAATACGTCGTTGACCGTTTTAGTTTGCTCTAGGAGTTGATAGTATTTTTCATAGTTAGCAACACTTGAATCATCAAAAATAATGATTTTTGGAGCATGTCCGTTTACCCAGAAATTATCATCGTACTTTTCAATCGTTTCTGCTACATCTCTTAGTCGATAAGTCGGGATAACAAAGATTGTTTCTTTGGTTTTCATAATGTGTTGAATTGTCTCGAAAAGTTCAAAACTAGAAAGCAAAATCGGGATGCTTTGATGTAAGATATCCGATAAATTAGGTCATGCTACAAAAGAGACTAAAACATGAAACGTCTGACTCTCATTTTTTGGAAATCACAATAATTACAGAATTAGGAAAACGATGGTTGTCTCGCTAATTTATTGATTAATGTGCTACTTTCCGAAATGCACTTAGCATGAATGAAATTTAGGGCGATCGCGCATCATATAACTAACGCAAGAAATTCTCTCTCGGTTCTGCATTAGCCAGAGTTACCTGTTCTTTTCAAAAAAAACCAGGGGAAAACAGGATTCAATCAGTAGAATCTTGGTCAAAGTAACGCTGCATAAACCGTAAAAATTCAGAAGTCAGGAGTCAGAACCCTTGTCAAATAAATAATTTCAACGATAGATATTTTGTGGAAATCGTGACCCCAATAGCTGGAAGCTTTGTTCATTCTGAATTTTTGATTCTGGATTCTGAATCCTTAACAGAAACCCTATCCACACAATTTGTAATTACAACTAATTTTGCCTTTCTCAAAGCCTGCTTATTAGACACAACAGAATTGTTTCATATTTTTATACTTCATACTAAGAATTATAGGATTCTTTCTAAGAGCTACAATATATCGCCAGTATAAATTGAGGTATAAACAAAAAGTATAGGGCGTTTAGAATTTTTTCAAACTACTTGAAAGCACAAATTCATCTACTATATTGCTACGTCCATACCTAGGGTTGTCTTGTTGTCAAGCTAGTTTCTACAGTCAATCAGGATGTCCCTTTCTTCAAATAATCATTGCAGCTTACTGATAATTGCATCCACAGCGTCATCTGCTCTCATCATTATGTATATTTTGCAGCTACGGATATTCCTGATGAAATAGTGGTATATTACGGGGTCAATCAAATCCCTGGCATCAACAATGGAATTCATAACAGATGTTGCTAGTTTACTTGGTTAAGTCATAGGCGCTGCTGATAACATCTATCGTTTAGAGGAATTTGAAATTTGAAATTTTGGATTTTAGATAATTCATTAGTCATTTTTACCTGTTTCCCAACTCTCCCTCCTCCCCCACTCATCCTCTCCCTTTTTTTCCTGCTCTTTTTTTCAACTTCATCGCTCAAATGAGCCTTTCATATGGCAATCTGGAAAACAGAATGTTTTCCAACTGGATATCTTTGCTACAAAAATTTTACTTAACAGGATATGCAAACCCTGCCTACGCTAACAACTTCCAACACTGTAAACCTTCAACCCACCTTTGACACCACGATCAAACGGCGCAAAACCCGTCCAGTCAAAGTTGGCGATGTCACCATTGGGGGTGGCTACCCTGTGGTGGTGCAGTCAATGATTAACGAAGACACCTTAGACATAAATGGTTCAGTTGCAGCAATTCGCCGTCTCCATGAAATCGGCTGCGAAATCGTTCGCGTTACTGTACCTAGTATGGCTCATGCCAAAGCTCTGGCAGAGATTAAACAAAAATTAATCAAAACATACCAGGATGTGCCTATTGTGGCGGATGTACATCACAATGGTATGAAAATCGCCTTGGAAGTCGCCAAACATATAGAAAAAGTGCGGATTAATCCAGGGTTGTACGTGTTTGAAAAGCCAAACCCTAATAGAACCGAATACACTAAGGCTGAATTTGACGAAATTGGCGAAAAAGTTCGTGAAACTTTGGCTCCATTAGTGATTTCCTTACGCGATCAAGGCAAAGCTATGCGAATTGGGGTCAATCACGGTTCCCTTGGTGAAAGAATGTTGTTCACCTACGGCGATACGCCAGAAGGTATGGTGCAATCAGCAATAGAATTTCTTCGCATTTGTGAATCCTTAGATTACCACAACTTGGTTATTTCTATGAAAGCTTCACGAGTGCCAGTGATGATAGCCGCTTATCGCCTCATGGCACAGCGGATGGATGAACTGGGTATGGATTATCCTTTGCACTTGGGTGTTACCGAAGCAGGTGATGGCGAGTACGGACGGATTAAATCCACCGCTGGTATTGCCACTTTATTAGCGGATGGCATTGGCGATACAATTCGTGTGTCACTAACGGAATCACCAGAGAAAGAAATTCCTGTATGTTACAGTATTTTGCAAGCTTTGGGATTGCGGAAAACAATGGTGGAGTACGTCGCTTGTCCCTCTTGTGGACGTACATTGTTTAACCTAGAAGAAGTTCTGCACAAAGTCCGCGAAGCCACTAAACATCTTACCGGACTAGATATAGCAGTCATGGGGTGTATTGTCAATGGACCCGGAGAAATGGCTGATGCTGATTACGGTTATGTTGGTAAAACGCCTGGATACATTTCTCTTTACCGTGGAAGAGAAGAAATTAAAAAAGTTCCAGAAGATAAAGGAGTGGAAGAATTGATCAACTTAATTAAGATAGATGGACGTTGGATAAATCCATAAATTTTTCGACAATTTTTGTACCGCCGACATAGGTAGTCGCCGGATGACAAAGCATTTTTATGAAATAAAAAAATATGCTCAGTCTTTACAGCAAAACCCTGTGTTAGATTGAGCATACTGATTATAAAATTTTGCGTCTTGCACAGCTGTCATTATGGTAATTACAAGAAGTGGGCTTGTTTTGGGTGCTACAGCGGTGACACTGACAACAATCGCAGTCACTAGTCTGGGTATTCACTCACAAGGACAAGCTTTATTTAAAGAAAGTCCTAAGGAATTAATAGATGAAGTTTGGCAAGTTATTAACCGCCAATATGTAGATGGTACTTTTAATAAGTTAGATTGGCAGGCTGTTCGTCGTGAGTACCTGAACAAGCCCTACAGCGACAAGCAGCAGGCTTACAAGTCCATCCGCGAAATGCTGAAGAAGCTGGGTGATCCTTACACTCGGTTTATGGATCCAGAGGAGTTCAAAAACATGCAAGTGGATACCTCTGGAGAACTGACAGGTATTGGTATCCAAATTGGTTTAGATGAGAAAACCAAGAAGCTGACTGTAATTGCGCCCATTGAGGATACACCTGCTGCAAAAGCTGGTGTCCTGGCAAAAGATATCATCACCAAAATCAACGGAAAAAGTACCGAGGGTATGGATACCAATCAGGCAGTATCCTTAATCCGAGGTGAAGCAGGAACAACGGTCAACTTGACAGTTCTGCGGAGTGGTCAGGAAAAACAATTTAACATTGCAAGAGCTAAGATTGAAATTCATCCAGTAGAGTACTCTCAAAAACAAACTCCAGCAGGCAATCTTGGTTATATTCGCTTGAAGCAGTTTAGCGCCAACGCTGGTAAAGAAATGCAACAAGCAATCAGAAATTTAGAGAGTAAGCAAGTCGCTGGTTATGTCCTGGATTTACGTAATAATCCTGGTGGCTTGCTTTTCTCTAGCGTCGAAATTGCGCGAATGTGGATAAACAATGGCACAATAGTCTCCACAAAAGACCGCTTGTCAGAAGTAGAACGAGAAGTGGCGAATGGACGTGCTTTGACAAACAAACCGCTCGTGGTAATAGTGGATAAAGGTTCAGCAAGTGCTAGTGAAATCCTCTCTGGAGCTTTGCAGGATAACAAGCGTGCTGTTATAGTCGGTAGTCAGACCTTTGGCAAAGGCTTAGTGCAATCAGTGCGTCCTCTGGACGATGGTTCAGGACTAGCGGTGACAATTGCGAAATACTACACTCCTAATAACCGAGATATTAATAAGCATGGAATTGACCCAGATGTCAAGGTGGACTTGACGACTGCTCAGCGAGAACGGCTATGGCTTAAAGAGCGAGACAAAGTTGCCACCCTACAAGATCCCCAATTTGCTAAAGCTGTAGAAGTGATAGGCAAAGAAATTGCACAAAAAACGAACAATAGGGCCGAAAAAAATTAAAAAATCAACACTCAAGAGTCAAAAGATTTTTTTCGACTTTTGATTTCACACTGGTTGGCATTTACCAGACCTAATCAGTCCTACGCGGCGGGCAATAGCTTCTTCTTGGGAACTAAACGGCCCCCATTGCTCAATAATTTCTGGACTACTTTCCTCGGTTGCTTCGTCACTGGGGATTATTTCGCAATGACCAGCCGAATGCTTGACAATATACCAAGTTTGTGTATCACTCATGAATTGATGTGAATATCGCCAGTTTAGTGTATATATGCCTAATGATACAAGCTTTTTGGCAGTAGGTCGTGTGAATCTCAATGAGGCGAGGTCAACCCCTACGTTCCATTCAAAATTCAAAATTCAAAATTCAAAAATAATTAATCAGTTTTAAACTCTTTGAATTTTGGATTTCAGTTGAATTTGAGTGAATCGAGGGCTATTGTCTTTCAATCAGGATTATGCCGCAATACTTTGGACAACTGCACACAACTGAACCGGCTTGGTCAATTCTTGAGGGAGTGCAAGCAATACAACAGAGCGATCGCCATATCCTCTTCAAATGTGGCGACCCCTGTTTAACCATTAGCGTGCTAGCCCCGAACTTAATTCGGGTACGAATGACGCCAACGAGCGAATTCCTACCTCGGCGATCATGGGCAGTCGCACAAGCAGATGAAGAATGGCCGACTGTGCCGTTTGAGGTGCGAGAAAAAGCAGAGGCTATAGAAATTGAAACTGAGCAGCTGCGCCTCGTTGTGTCCCGCAATCCTTGTCGTATCCAGTGCTTCGACAAATCCGGACAGCCCTTTGCTCACGATGCCGACCCAGGGATGGGGTGGCGAACTGGTGCCATTGCTGGGTGGAAACAGATTGAAACTGATGAACATTTTTATGGTTTCGGTGAACCCACTGGCTTACTCGATCAGCGTTCAAAAGTGAAAACCAACTGGACATCTGATGCGATTGACTACGGTATCCTGACAGACAGTATGTATCAGGCAATTCCCTTTTTGATCGCGTTACGTCCTGGATTGGGGTACGGGCTTTTCTTCAATACGACTTTTTGGAGTCGCTTTGATTTGGGGGCAGAACAACCTGGAGTTTGGCGGATGGAAACTCAAGGGGGTGAACTGGATTACTACATTATTTATGGACCAGAACCCGCAAAAATTATCGAGACTTACACCCAGTTAACTGGACGGATGCCCTTACCGCCCAAATGGTCACTAGGTTACCACCAGTGTCGCTGGAGTTACGAGTCACAAGATATAGTACGCAAACTGGCGGATGAATTTCGCCAGCGCCGCATTCCCTGTGATGTTATCCATCTCGATATTGACTATATGAGTGGCTACCGGGTTTTTACCTGGAGTCAGAAGCGATTTGCTAACCCCAAAGAATTAATAGACAATCTCAAGCAAGATGGTTTCAAGGTAACGACAATTGTTGACCCAGGGGTCAAGTACGAACCAGAAGCAGATTACAAAGTCTTTGATGAGGGATTAAAAAACGACTATTTTATCCGAAAAACGAATGGTCAGCTATTTCACGGCTATGTCTGGCCCGATAAAGCCGTCTTTGCTGATTTCCTGCGCCCTGAAGTTAGAGATTGGTGGGGAAGTTTGCTAAACAGTCTCACTGACGTAGGTGTTGCTGGAATCTGGAATGATATGAATGAACCGACACTTGATGACCGTCCATTCGGTGATCCTGGTAAAAAGATGGCGTTTCCCCTCGATGCAGCCCAAGGACCAACTGACGAGAGAACTACCCATACAGAAACTCACAACCTGTATGGACAAATGATGGCACAGGCATCTTATCAGGGACTTGAAAAATCTCGTCCGACAGAACGCTCCTTTTTTCTGACACGATCTGGATACGCTGGGATTCAGCGCTGGTCTGCAGTATGGACGGGAGATAATCAATCCCTGTGGGAACACCTGGAAATGTCCTTACCGATGATGTGTAACTTGGGTCTATCGGGCGTCGCGTTTGTGGGTAGTGATATTGGGGGGTTTGCGGGTAACGCGACGGCTGAACTATTTGCTCGTTGGATGCAGGTAGGAATGCTTTACCCCTTGATGCGGGGACACTCAGCATTAACGACAGCACAGCATGAACCTTGGGTGTTTGGCGATCGCGTTGAAAAAATTTGCCGCGAGTACATCGAACTGCGTTACCAACTGCTGCCCTACATTTACACTCTCTTCTGGAAAGCCGCAACCACTGGCTCACCAATTCTGCGCCCCCTGCTGTATGATTTTCCCAATGACCCGAAAACTTTCACCCTCTGTGACCAAGTTATGCTTGGTCCGTCATTATTAGCAGCACCAATTTATCGTCCAGGTGTTGAACACCGTGCTGTGTACTTGCCTGAAGGTTGCTGGTACGACTGGTGGAGTGGCGAGACTTTTCAAGGACCAATTCACATTCTGGCACACGCACCGCTTGAGCGAATGCCATTATATGTTCGTGCTGGCTCGATTATTCCGATGGCACCAGTCATGCAATACGTAGATGAACGTCCCTTAGACCAGATGAGGCTTCGGATCTGGATGGGGACAGGTGAGTTTACACTTTATGAGGATGACGGTCATACCTTCGAGCACAAAACAGGAGCCTTTTGCACAACAACTTACCAGGTTTGTTTACAAGGGCAACGAACGATTGTTGAGATTGGAGGAGGAGAAGGTAACTTTTCACCCGCAACGCGTGAAGTCATTGTGGAACTAGTCGGTGTTGGCGAACAGAGTTTTGTCGATGATGGCGCTGCGCGTCAGTTGACGTTTGAAATTTAAGGGTGGTTATGCCATTTATGTCTTTCGTCAGCCACCCTCCCATCTATCCCCTGTAATCCGTGTGGTTGTGGGGGATTTTGTTGTTAGCGCGATATGCGCAGTGTCAAGCCTCCGGCTTATCGCGCAAAGCGCAGACACAATCATGCGTATCGCCCCACGACGAAAATGCATAAATCACTTCACCCATCCCTAACTAAATAATGATGGCACGCACCCCGCTATCCTTGGGCGGGGTATCCCGGCACATCTTGTTCATAGTAGTTGTAAGTCCCCATAATCCGACGTGGTTGTGGGGTCTTTTGTTGCCTCAGGGAAACACATGTAGTATTGTAATGCACAGTCTTTTTAACCCCAAGAAAATTAACCCCAAGAAAACTAGTACTTTTTAACGATGATTTGTAGTATAATCAAGCTCCAGTACCCTAGCAAGTTGCTGACAATAATTTAAGTTTAATAACTAGACTGTTTCTATTTAGAGGTAAACAATGCTCGGTTGGATATATATGATTTTAGCAATCCTTCTAGAAGTAGCAGGCACTACTTGTATGAAATTCTCAGAAGGATTCACTAAAGTATGGCCCTCAATTTTCATATTCGTCTTCTATGCTCTTTGTTTTAGCATATTGACGCTCGCTCTGAAAACAATTGAGATAAGTCTTGCTTATGCAATATGGTCTGGTTTAGGAACAGTCTTAATAGTATCCATAGGAATTTTGTGGTTTCAGGAGTCAGTAAATATCGTAAAAATATTATCAATCGTACTGATATTAATAGGAGTGATTGGTCTGCACATAAGTCATGAACCTGTGTCCGAAGAAGAAGGGATTTTGTCAAGTGTTGCTACTAGTGTTGACCAACTCGAAACTACACAGCCGAGCAAAACACAAGATATACTTCCTCCGGTTTCTGACCCGGCTCTAATAATGCCGGAGTCGGTAGAATACCCAGAAAGTGAAAAGGTGCCAATTATCAAGGTATTGTCAAAAAACCATGCTGAGGATTAAACTTACTGACTGACATTATCTGTTACAGTTTATAAATTGTAAAAGTTTGTTATTAATAAATATACTATCAGGGTAAGCG
>NZ_QMEB01000375.1 GCF_012912135.1 Brasilonema bromeliae SPC951
ACAACAATAAATTACACCGTTTTATGGAGTTTTACTCTGTTTTACGAGTCTCCCTAGAGGAACCATCATCGGGAAACTTTGCTTTGCTTGTGTGACGCGATACGCCTGCGGCGTTAAGCAAAGCTTATCGCGTTCTGCTGGCGATAAAGGTAACCAGTCTTGTGCTTGATGCGATCGCCTTAAACTTTCGATTAACTCGTCTTTCCAGCCTACTTCCGTTGAACTGTTGTGAAATGTATTGATATCTGTGTTTGTCATTTCCCAAACTCTTAACAGGTGATAGGGATTTTTTGATTATCCCAAATTTGGTACTCCATCCCTTGTTGATACTCACACTCATTAAAGGATTCTAGGCGTTCATATGAATGATAAAGGACAGCTAAAATTTAGCTGCCCTTGATGTTAAAAATCAAATATTTTAATTATTTATAGCCAGGTCACTTGCGATCGCTCTTCCACCACCCGCTTATACACATCCTCCGTCTGCTTAGCTAATTTAGACCAACTGAAGCGTCTTTCTAAATCTTCATAAGCGTTATCAACCAGCCATTGTCGATAACCTGGATTTTTCAACACTTCCAAAATACCCCAAGCCAGAGAATCGGGATTGTTTTTGTAAGTCACTACACCTGTTTTGGTATGTTGCACCACCTCTGGAAAACCACCTGTATCAGAAACCACAACGGGAACGCGAGAGGCAAAGCTTTCTAATGCAACAATACCAAAGGGTTCATAAAGGCTGGGGAATACAGCACAATCGGCAATGGTTTGGAATTTATCTAAGTACTCATCAGATATAAAACCAGTAAAATAGCACTTATTCCAAATTCCCATATCCCTAGCTTGCTTTTTGAGATGGTCGGTATTACCGCCACCGATAATAACAAATTTAACGTAACCCCCCATTTGGGACAACACTTTGGGAGCAGCACTCAGCAGTAGAGGGACACCTTTTTCATAGGTCATACGACCGACATAGTAAACAATTTTCTCACCATCTTCGGCAAATTGACGGCGAAAATCCAGAGCGTGAAAATCTTGATGGTGCTGTTTTTTTTCTGGTCGGATACCGTTATAGATAACATCAATTTTGTTCCACGGAGAGTGTAACGCCCGTTCTACTTCCCGCCGCATATAGTCAGTGCAAACGATAATTCGCCAAGCGTTGAAAGCAAAAAGTTCTTCTTTGGCATTAATATAACGTTGAATATCAGTGTGAACACCGTTGTAGCGTCCGTATTCAGTTGCGTGAATAGTGGCAATGAGGGGGACTTTGAAGCTGTGCTTGAGGGCGATCGCCGCATCCCCAACAAGCCAATCATGCGCGTGAATAATATCAAACGGTCCTTCCTCCAGCATCAACTTACCGCCGTGATGCCCAAAGCTTTGGTTCAGATTAACAACCCAATGAAAAAAGTCATTACCAGAAGCCACAGGTACACGATGAACCTTGACTCCTTCAACGATTTCATACATCGGTGCTTGACCAAACTCTGGTGTAATCAAGTGGATTTCATGTCCTAACTTGACCAGTTCCGGATATAACTCTCCCACATGACGAGCAATTCCCCCAACTATTCGCGGCGGAAACTCCCAACTTAACACCAATATCTTCATAGACTTATATGCCCAACCCTTTACAAATCTATAATCTTCTACATTTATCTCAAGATACAAGTTTGACTACTATAACAAGTCCCAAAATGGAATTTTTTTGATTTTTTTTAACATTGTTCCGAAAAAAGTAGTGGTAGAAAGACTTTCAAAAGAAAAGTCAGAACTCAAAATTGTTTTTTGGCTCTTGGTTTCTTTATTATCTTGCCCTGTTTTGTGTTAATTCTCTCTCAAGCTGTTGGCGAAAAGCTACCCAAGCTGCTGTGGCTTGTGGATCAGGGGTTGCAGCTTTTTGAAGTAAAATAACGCCATCTCTAAAGTCAATCACTCCGTATTCCTGAGTCTTCGTCAGCTGGTCAAACAGTTGTACGAGTTCCCGTAAAAGATTACGCTCTTCCTTAAATGCTGGTTGATACTGTTTTAACTGCCACAGATCTGCGATCGCATAATCAACTTTCATCACCTGACGTGCATCGTTTCGCAGTTCCAGTGCAGGTAAGCGAATGATTTCCCGGCGACTAGAAAGATGAGGGACAAGGTAAGTGGTTGCAGAGATACTCGCATCTGGTGGAATTTGTGCCAGCATTGGGCGAAACTGCAACACATGACCCCATTGTTGAGGTAAAGACACATACACCAAAGGATTAAACGAATCTGGTAATAAAAAATAAAACGCTCTATTTAAGCTAGAACTACTGGAAGTGAAGGAAAATAGTAAAGAAAGACTCAGACAAACTGCCCAAAAACGGTGAGGCCAGCGCGAGTGACGGGTTTCCAACGCCAGATGCTCCACTTGGAGAGCCAGTGCGTTGCGGTGAATCCAGATGCCAAGTGAGGGAAACCCTCCTCATGCGCACTGGACTCACTGTTCACTGTTCACTGTTCCCTGTTCACTGATTTTGGATACTAAATTCTACAAAGTTTTCAAAATATAGCAGATCTAATAAATGATTTGTGAGAACCTCTATTTATGTCTTTTCTGACCAAAGATTGCGGGGTACCTTTCGGGCGTCTACGTGTCATTTGTGGTTTTTGAAAAAAATATCACAACTCCAATCGAATGATTCTATGAAATCTCTATTTATAGTTTTATAAAAAATATTTGTAAAATCATTAGCTTTTTTTATTTGGAAAACATAGTAATTATTATCT
>NZ_QMEB01000376.1 GCF_012912135.1 Brasilonema bromeliae SPC951
GCGACAAACCCAGGACTTGCTGGCAGCAAATTCCAGATTGGAAGCTGAGGTCACTGAGCGCAAGCAGACAGAGATTGCTTTGCGCGAATCCGAAGAACGTTCGCGCGCTTTGATTGAGAATCTGCCAGGTGGGGCTATGTTTGTCGTCGATCGCAATCTCCGCTACTTGGTAGCTGAAGGAGAAGCGTTGTCCGCTGCTGGATTCAAGCCGGAAGATCTCGTTGGGCGGACAATTTTCGAGGTGCTACCACCCGAATTGGCAGCATATTATGAGGGGCTTTACCGTCGGGGGCTGGCTGGTGAGCCGTTTGAGCATGAGCACAAGGCTCACAATCGCTCATTCATCTCACGTGGAACGCCGCTACGTTCGACCGACGGTGAAGTTTATGCAGTGCTTGCTGTTTCCTATGATATTAGCGAATGCAAGCGCGTCGAAGACGAACGCGCATTAGCCGAAGCTGCGATCGCAAGCGACTTACAAGATACACAACTGTTGCGTGACCTGAGCGCACGACTCACCACTGAAGCCGATATTCAGGTGCTTTATGACGAGATTATGGCAACCGCGATCGCCCTCATGCGGGCAGATGCTGGAAGCATGCAATTTCTTGATGAAACGACGCAAGAGTTAGTGCTGATCGCTACGCAGGGCTTTAGTCAAGCGATGACCGATGATTGCCAGCGGCTTAACGCGAGTTCAAACACGTCTTGTGGCAGGGCATTGGCAGCGGGCGAGCGGACTTTTATTGATTTTGACGTGCCTGATACTGATGACCCCGATGGCTCTCTGCGGCTGCTGATAAACGCGGGCTATTTCTCTGGTCAGTCCACTCCCCTAATCAGCCGTTCGGGTAACCTGATCGGCATGGTTTCCACTCACTGGCGCAGACACCATCGACCGAGCGATCGCGAACTGCGGTTTCTCGATTTACTGGTTCGTCAAGCCGCCGACTTGATTGAGCAGCGACAGGCAGCAGCAGCCCTGCGCGAGTCGGAAGAAAAATATCGCACGTTAGTTTCCGCCACTTCAAAAATGGTTTGGACGGCGGACGCAAAAGGCAACATTATTGCTGAAGTTCCGGGTTGGGAACAGTTCACTGGGCAAACCTTCGACGAATACAAAAATTTTGGCTGGCTTGCTGTCCTACATCCTGACGACGTGGAACAAACTAGGCAAATCTGGCAAACGGCGATCGCACATCATACGACCGCGATCGCCGAATATCGGCTTCGCACGATGGCGGGCGATTACCGTCGTGTAGCTGTGCGCGGCGAACCCCTATTGAACGCTGACGGAAATTTGCGCGGTTGGGTTGGCACCATCACCGATATCGAAGATATGCGTCGTACCACAGAAGCCGAACAAGCCGCGCTCCACCAATTGCGCGAGAGCGAAGAAAAATACCGCACGCTGTTCGATTCAATTGACGAAGGATTTTCCCTGCTCGAAATCATTTACAACCAGCAGGGCGCGGCGATCGACGTGCGCTACCGCGACACGAACCGCGCTTTCGAGCGGCATACGGGCATCAAGGATGCCGAGGGGAAGACCCTGCGCGAATTGATTCCGAATATCGAATCATCGTACTGGATTAATACTTGGAACCGAGTTGCGCGAACGGGCGAACCAGAGCGTCTTGAGAATTACGTGCAGGAAACAGACCATTGGTTCAACGTTTATACCTCGCGCATCGGCGGCGAAGGCAGCAACATGGTCGCCGTTGTCTTCAACGACATCACCGAGCGCAAACGCACGGAAACGAATCTCGCCTTTTTAGCCGAAGTCAGTCAAGACCTCACGCGCCTGACGAACATTGACGAAACGATGGATGCGATCGGCGCGAAGATCGGCGGGCATTTCAATGTCGTTCGCGTCGTTTTCGCCGAAATCAGTGAAGACCAACAGACGGGTCGCGTCAGCCACGAATGGCATCAGCCGGATTTGCCGGATATGAAAGGTTCTTACGCGACAAAAGACTATTTCTCGCCTGAATTGGAACTTCTCCACCGCGCCGGAGAAATCGCCGTCGTCCGCGATACCGCGAAAGACGAGCAGATTGACGGGGAGCGTTATGCCGCGCTGGGCGTAGGCGCGTTCGTCGGCGTGCCGCTCATCCGCCAGGACAAGTGGCGTTTCTATTTCAGTCTGCTCGATTCCAAACCGCATGACTGGCGCGACGACGAAATCGAGTTGCTGCGGGAATTGACCACGCGCATCTGGACACGCCTCGAACGCGCCCGCGCCGAAGAAGACCTCGCCCAGTCAGAGGAAAAATACCGCACGCTGTTCGATTCGATTGACGAAGGCTTTGTCCTTTTCGAGTTGATTTATGACGAAAACGAACAGGTGGTTGATCACCGTTATCTGGAAGTCAACCAAGTTTTCGAGCGGCAGACGGGACTCGAAAACGCGGCGGGCAAACTCGCCAGCGAGATTGCCTACGTCGAACCGTGTTGGCTCGAAACCTATGACCGAGTGGTGCAAACGGGCGAGCCGGTGCGCTTTGAAAATTACAGCCAAGCAACCGGACGCTGGTATGCGACTTACGCTTCGCGCGTCGGCAAAGCGGGCAGCCGTCAAGTCATCGCCATTTTCGACGACATCACCGATCGCAAACGTGCCGAAGAAGCCATGCGAGTATTTTTCAGTAATGTGAGTCATGAGTTTCGCACTCCGCTGACCCTGTTGTTGAGTTCAATTCAAGAGACCTCGAATGATCCTGCCCATCCCTTGAGTTCTGCCCAGCGATC
>NZ_QMEB01000034.1 GCF_012912135.1 Brasilonema bromeliae SPC951
AAATACGGAGCGGTGGGGTGAACCCGCACCGCTCCGTAACATTTTAGAATCTCCTGGCCTTTAGGCAGGAGAGTAGTCAAGGTGAATTATTATTTTTTATGAAGTCGCGAAAAAATTAAGTTGTCAGACAAGCCGAGTAAGTAGTAAGACTATATGTCTTGCTGAAATCTTTTTAAAATATCTACTAGGTTGGCTTGGGATTGCTGCGGTAGTAAATCAATCAAGGGAAGTTCTTTTCTGCCACCACCAATTTTAACTGGAATAGATTGTAAAACTTGTATAACTTCGTCTTCTTCCACAGATTTACTAGCAGTAATTAAGGGATACACTCGCTCTGCGACTATAGTATGTAACTTGGCATTCGATAAGTAAAGATGCCATTTGGCAATATCTATATAAATGTTTTCGCCTATTTCTGCTGCTAGGGCTTCCAGTAACTCTGTAGTGTTAGTCTTAGCCATATAAATAATCCTATATAAAGCGAGGAATCTCATTCTATATATATTATCGCTCAAATATTGAGACTGACTCTACCACCGCGAGTTACAATCGCCCTAGTCTGTCTGGTCAGTCTTCAGGTGGATGTAGGTGGTGTCTCGGAGTAATTGGCGATCGCCGAAATATAAATCAAATGTCCCAATAGCACGACCATCCAACCTACTGTCAACCAAGGAAGCCACTCCCAAGTAATCATATTCAAGTTATGGAAAAACCACAAACCGGAATTACACAGGGCAAATATCGCCACATGAATGGCAAAATTCATCCGGTCATCTAATTTCCGGTAAGCAGGGTCTTTGCGATCAGGTTTACGAGGCCAACGAGGAGGCATAAGTTTTTGTTACAGATATTAACAAAGTGCTTTCTCACTCATTTTATGATTTTTGGGAGTAAGATAGTGTCCACCCCACAAATCTCATCGTTCTAAAATTAAACCATTCGGACAGTACATCAATCTGACTGGCAATAATCTCCTGATTTCCCCCCAGTTTTACTAATCAACCTAATCGATTCAATTTGAATCGACTTTTCCAAGGCTTTCGCCATATCATATAAGGTAAGAGCTGCAACAGAAACGGCGGTTAAGGCTTCCATTTCGACTCCAGTTTCTGCTTTGGTCTTGACTGTTGCTTCAATTTGATAACCAGGTAAGTCTGGACATGGTGTTACCTGTACTTCGATTTTTTGTAATGGTAAAGGATGACATAAGGGAATCAAAGAAGCTGTGTGTTTTGCCGCCATAATCCCAGCTAGTCTCGTGGTTCCTAACACATCCCCTTTTGGAGCATTCCCTGCTTGAATGGCGGCGAAGGTTTCTGGTAGCATTCGGACTCTGGCTGCAGCGACAGCTTGGCGAACGGTGGACGCTTTTCCAGACACATCCACCATCTGAGCCTGACCCTGATTATCTAGATGGCTCAAGTTGTTGGAGAAAATTTCAAAATTTTCTTGCGTCATTTCAAAAAAGTGTGTTAGTATTAGATGTCGGTAAGGGCGTGTAGCTCAGTGGACTAGAGCACGTGGCTACGGACCACGGTGTCGGGGGTTCGAATCCCTCCTCGCCCGTTATTATAGAGACACGAACTTTCGTGTCTCTCTTTGTTTATATGTCTACGTGTCTTTCAATGCATAAACATCTCGACCGCGCCCAAGAGCAAAGCGCACGGAACTAGATAAATCTTTGCCAGAAAAAGTCAAAAAGACGACAACGCCTAAGAAAGTTAAACTAGCGCATAGACCAAACATATCTCTATAGCCAAGATAATCGGCAACATAACCAAGAATTGGACCTGCGATCGCAATCCCTACATCTAAGCCCATCAGACACATAGCAAATACCCGCCCCCGTTCATAAGGGTGGGCTCGATCCACCATCAAAACTGCAATCATGGGAATCAGAGTGCCAGAAGCAATGCCCTCAATAATTCCTGCAAATAAGAAAGCAGCAGCACTGTTTGCTAGCCATAGAACCGAGAGTGACAGTGTGTAAAAAACTAGACTGATAGTAATAAATAAACCACGACCGAAGCGATCGCTCGCCTTTCCAGTGAACAGCCTGACGCCAAAACTAGCAACTGCGGCTGCTGTATAAAACAACCCTGGATTTAAATCCACCCCAGTTGATTTCATGAACAACGGGATAAAAACGTGTAAAGCACCAAAAGCCAAACCAACCAGCAACATGATGATCGCTGGAATTCTCACTCTGGGACTAAACAAAACTTGCCAAAATTGACTATTTTTAGTATTGGCTTGCTGGTTTGTTATCAGTGGTGGATTGACGATTGTCAACAGACCCAAAAACGCCACAAAAGCTAATTCAGCAGTGATCACAAATAAAATTTGGTTACCGACTCCGGCTTGCAAATATCCGCCTAAAGCTGGTCCAATTGCTACTCCCAATGGATTAACCAAGCTCATGTAGCCAATGATTTCACCCCGCTTTTCTAAGGGAGCGATGTCAGCCACCAACGCATTAAAACCAGTGGTAAAAGCAGCCATGCTAATACCATGAAAAGCACGCACTAATATCAGCAGGGGAATTGATTTGACTGACAAGTAACCAAGCGGTGCGATGACAGCCACAAGCGTACCAATGAGCAACACAATTTTACGACCCCGCCAATCCGCCAAGCGTCCTAACAAAGGGCGAAATAACAACAGTCCGATGGCAAAACTACCCATCACAATCCCAGTTTGCAGCTTTGTTGCACCCACAGACTCAACATACAGTGGTAGCGTTGGCAGCAATGAAGCCATGCTGCACCAGAATAACAAACCTGCTGCAAATAAAATCAGCAGGTTGCTTTGCAATTGGATATTGATTGTGCGAGACATATTCACAGCAGATGCTTATTAATTGTGTTTTTGTTTAATCTTTTACCAGCAAATACAATGAAATACAATCATGACTCGTTCTTCAAAAAGTATCAAGTTCAGTCATTTACGAATTGGTTCCCCTGTGTCAAAAAAAGTACTTGAATATTTGCTGTTGGGTTGTGTACGATGCAATCTTTGATTCTGAACTCAAGTATAAGTGTAACATTTATTATTGTCTTGGCGCTGACAAACTTATTTCAGATTTCAGGTATATAGACCACGTTTGAGACAGGGTGTGAGGGTGTGGAGGGCAATATGCCCACCTCACAAACACCAAGAATAACTTGACCAAAACTAGGGTGTAGGGGAGAAAATTAGGAACATTTTTTGTGATCTCCCACTCAATTCTTTGATTTCTTACCCCCCATACCCCCACACCCTTATACCCTTACACCCCTTCTTGTTGACACCTGTGCACCTGACGAAATCTAAAGAGACTGCAGAATCTCTTCATCCAGAGAAAAATCAACTTCTAGTTTATCTCGCCCAGAGACAAGATAATCATTCTCAAAAGAGTCTTTGAGTCCAGAAATCAGGTCATACTCAGGGTGCCAGTTTAATTCTGTTTTCGCTTTATTCACCGAGGCAAAGAAGTGCTGCACCCGCAAAGGAAAAGCTTTGCGCTTACCGAAATCAAATTTTTTCGGTTCGTAATGGACAATTTTGATTTCATCGGGAGATTTGCCAGCCGCAACGATGCAGGCGCGGGCTAAACCATCAAAAGTGACGAAGCGATCGCCAGACACATTGTAAATTTGTCTGAGTGCAACAGGATTGCCCAGAACTTTGGACATTGCTGTTGCTAAGTCTTTGACATGACCGAATTGAGTGAAGTGCAAGCCGTTCCCAGGGATAGGAATGGGACGGTTACGCACAATTCTGTCAAAAAACCAGGCTTCTAAATCGTTATAGTTCAGAGGACCATAAATGTAGGTGGGACGAATTGAGGTGAAGGGCAATCCCTGTTGTGTTAGGTAAGCTTCCGTATCATATTTACCTAAGTGGCGACTTTTGGGATCGATGGTATCCCCTTCTACATGAGGCATTTGGTCTGATTTGAGATAAACTCCAGCAGAACTCATGTACACAAAATGTTCTACGCGGTCTTGAAAAATTTCTGCTAATGGTTGAGTATCAGTAAGTTCTCGTCCGTTATTGTCAAAAATGGCATCAAAATTTACAGATGATAATTTTTCTTTTAACTGGGCAGCATCAGTGCGATCGCCCCATATTTGTCCTACGCCCTCAACTGGTGCAGGACGATTTCCACGATTAAATAGTACAACTGAATGTCCTTGTTCAACCAATAATTTGGTTAAATAAACACCAATGAACCGCGTGCCACCCATAACTAAAATTCGCATACTAGTTCCCGATCTTAAGTTGCTTGATGAAGGGACTATGACCGTTTTACGGAATTCACTCATTCCAAATTCAAAAACCTTGAACATAAGGGCTTTTGATATTTTGTGAAATGGTATGCTTATTTCCGTCGCTTAGTACTAGAGACTGGTAAGTAGGGGTGAGGATTGCAAAAAAAATCCGCGCCCTAAGACTCAATACCTAGTATTTTGTCCCCATATTGAGGTTATCAGTTTGCGGTATTCTGCAGGAACCTCCTAAAAAAGGATTACGTCTTTAGCTAGAAGTGGGGCGTTTCCGATTCCTTTGGGAATACTGTTTGGTGTAAAGCAACCTCTAACTCCCGCCTTGCGTGTTCTCTACCAACTACAGTTAGCTGTGCCCTTGAAATGTGCCCTCGTTCATGAATGGTTAACACCGAAAGCCACTGGTGGTTCAGAACTCGTTGTGCGAGAAATTCTTAACCACGTCGATGCTGATTTATACGCCCTCATCGATTTTGAATCCAGTCACTCGGAAAGTTACTTATACCAGCGGAAGATTGGCACAACGTTTCTTCAACACTTTCCTTTTGCCCGTAATGGTGTACAAAAATATTTGCCCTTGTTGCCACTAGCAATAGAACAGCTAGATTTACGAGCATATGATGTCATTTTATCTTCATCCCACGCTGTAGCGAAAGGAGTTCTAACCACTTCCGAACAGTTACATATTTGCTACTGTCATAGCCCCATGCGCTATGCTTGGGACTTGACTTTCGATTATCTTCAACAGAGCAAGTTGGGAAGTGGTATACCTGGGTGGATGACGCGGTATTTACTGCATCGTCTGCGTCAGTGGGATGTGTTGAGTGCGAATCGTGTTGATTACTTTATTGCTAACTCAAAACACACTGCGAGTCGTATTTGGCGTTGCTATCGAAGAGAAGCAACAGTCATTTACCCGCCAGTGAATATTGAGAGTCTTCCTTTCTTGCCTCAAAAAGAAGATTTTTATCTAACCGTTTCCCGGTTGGTGAGTTACAAACAAGTATCTTTGATAATCAGGGCTTTTAATAAATTGCAACTACCTTTAGTAGTAATTGGAACAGGACCAGAGATGAGAAAAATCCGGAGGATAGCACAATCAAATATACAAATACTCGGGTGGCAACCCGATGATGTGGTAAAAAAATATATGGCTAATGCCAAAGGTTTTGTCTATGCAGCTCATGAAGATTTTGGCATTGCTTTAGTGGAAGCGCAGGCTTGCGGCACTCCGGTGATTGCCTACGGTGCTGGTGGTGCTTTAGAAACCGTGCGAGATCTACGCGAACACGGCGAGCAAGGAACTGGTATCTTTTTTAAAGAGCAAACAGAGGAGGCATTAGTAGACGCAATAGAAAAATTTGAAGTTTATCAAGGAAAATTGAATCCTGAGTATGCGCGAGTGCACGCTGCTCAATTTTCCCCGCAAATGTTTGCACAGCGCTATCTTGACTTTCTAAATAAGTGTATACAAACAAGACCATCACCTGATTGATGGTCTTGTTTTACAGGCTTTTGGAAATTTGACCCCAGAAGCACCTCCTTTTAGCTTTAAGATTGGGACTATGTGTGGTGTGGATTGTTAAGGAGTATGATGACTGCCCAGAGCTCACTCCTCTCCGGGAAGCGATCGCGTAGTAAGCCCGGGACTGGGCGCTGTTTTTCCAGCAGCGTCCGCTCTTCTGAAGGACGGACACAACTAAATGCACCTCGGTTAACGTTGAGCGGGAGATCGCCCTTTAGGGCACTGCGCTCTGCACAACCGCATAGAGCGTCTTTACGCTCAACTGCAACAAATGTGGCTGCCTTATTGCCCTGGAAACGGGCAGATGTTGTTGAGACAAACACTTCAACAACATACAGAGGATCACGGCTTTTCTTCAAACGCGGTCAACAGAAAAAGACACCTAGAGTTCAAACGAAAGGTCTGTCTTTTCAGGTTTTAAACGGAGAGTTTACCAAGCGACTGTTCGATATTTTCTTTTCCCTGTCGGTACTAATTCTGTTCTCCCCTGTGTACTTAATTTTGGCTTTGCTGATTGCTTTAAGTTCAGAAGGTCCAATTTTTTATATACAGGAACGGGTTGGGAAAAATTACAAACCTTTTAATTGTATTAAATTCCGAACAATGGTAACCAATGCCGACGAAATTCTCGTGCAAATGATGGAAACATCTCCTCATATGCGGCAAGAATTTGAGGCAAATTTTAAACTCAAGCACGACCCGCGAATTACGAAAATAGGTCGTTTTTTGCGAATGACTAGCTTGGATGAATTTCCTCAGTTCTGGAATGTTTTAAAAGGAGACATGAGTGTCGTCGGTCCAAGACCTCTAGTTGCAGAAGAGTTACCTAAGTATGGTTGTCACATAGAGCAAATTTTAACTATCCAACCAGGAATTACTGGATTGTGGCAAGTCTCCGGACGTAATGATATTCCCTATCCTCGACGGGTTCAAATAGACTTACATTATGCCAAGTTCAGAAATTTTTGGTTAGATTTGTGGATAATTTTTAAAACCATTGGTGTTGTCATTATGCCCAAAGATAATGGAGCATACTAAACAATTCAAAACCAAAAGTATGGCACTTTGTCTGGGGCACAGGCTAACGCTCTACGTACCAAGCTATCTCCTTTGGAGACGCTATGTGTATGCCTACGATACCTTTTGTGCTGACACTGTCAAAATTGACAAGCTAATGCTCGGAAGCATTGTAGTCGTTTTGTTATTGCAAATTAAATTCGCGACAATGATGTCGTGATGAAAAATTCGTAATTCGTAATTGAAGTTGTCATTATGAATTACGATTTTTTCCTGAGACACTGTTCTATAGGGGCAATTTGACTGTTGAGTTGAGCCTCAATAGCCACTTCACTAAATTTTCTCTTATTTTAAGATAATTTTAAAATAAATCAGTGATATATAAATTTTGTGTAAAGATAACGAAAAATGACAGAATCAGGTAAAACAGTCTGTATAGGGTAAGAGAATCTAGTCGTCAACTAATGTTTCGGCAGATTTACGCATGTGTGGATGCATCTGCAAATTAGAACTTGTAAGTTCCCGGTTGGAAAATTAAGCAAATACCTGTTAGGTTGTACCAGGGTCGCCTGTAGTATTCATCTATTCAGTCACGACAAGGGATAAGAAAGCATGACGCAAAAGAAGCGAGCGTTGATTACTGGTATTACCGGTCAAGATGGTTCATATCTGAGTGAGTTTTTGCTAGAGCAAGGATATGAAGTTCATGGTATAATACGTCGGACATCCACCTTCAACACTGACCGCATAGATCATATCTACGAAGACCCTCACAAAGAGGGAGTGCGGTTATTTCTACACTATGGCGACTTGACAGATGGTACCACATTGCGCCGCATTCTGGAAGAAGTTCAACCAGTAGAAATTTACAATCTGGGTGCTCAATCGCATGTACGGGTAAGCTTTGATTCTCCTGAGTACACAGTGGATTCAGTCGGGATGGGAACGCTGCGTTTGTTAGAAGCAATTCGTGACTACCAGCATCGCACAGGTATCCAAGTTCGGTTCTACCAAGCAGGTTCTTCGGAAATGTTTGGTTTGGTACAAGAAATCCCACAGAAGGAAACCACACCGTTTTATCCCCGTAGTCCTTACGCTTGTGCTAAGGTTTACGCTCATTGGCAAACAGTAAATTACCGTGAATCTTACGATATTTTTGCGTGTAATGGAATACTTTTTAACCATGAATCACCAAGACGAGGTGAAACGTTTGTCACCCGCAAGATTACTATGGCAGTTGCCAGAATTTTTGCTGGCAAACAGAAAAAACTTTACATGGGTAATCTTGATGCCAAGCGAGACTGGGGCTATGCCAAGGATTACGTCAAGGCAATGTGGTTGATGCTTCAGCAGGAGCAGCCTGACGATTACGTCATTGCTACAGGTGAAACTCATACAGTACGAGAGTTTCTCGAACTAGCGTTTGGTTATGTCAACCTTAACTGGGAAGACTATGTGGAGTTTGACAAGCGCTATCTCCGTCCAGCAGAGGTAGACTTGTTAGTTGGTGATTCTACCAAGGCGCAGCAAAAGTTGGGTTGGAAGCTATCGGTAACATTTGAGCAACTGGTAGCTATCATGGTAGAAGCTGACCTTCAAGCATTGGGACTGACTTCACCAAATGGTAAGGTAGCAAAAGTCCTCAAGGATAATGCTATGATTCGGCAAGAATTGGGTGCGCTCCACTTGTGATCTACACCGCGAGGAAAAAAATATGAACGCCTTAGAACTCAAGGACAAAAGGATTCTCGTGACTGGTGGAGCTGGTTTTTTGGGGCGTCAAGTCATAGACCAGCTGTGTAAGGCAGGAGCCACTGAGAATAAAATTACGGTACCGCGATCGCATGACTGCGATTTACGCATCCTAGAAAATTGCCAACGAGCAGTGGATCAACAAGACATTGTTATCCACCTAGCAGCTCACGTCGGCGGTATCGGTCTCAACCGTGAGAAACCTGCTGAATTATTCTATGACAACTTGATAATGGGAACTCAGTTGATTCATGCATCCTATCAAGCCAGAGTAGAAAAATTTGTCTGCGTTGGTACAATCTGCGCTTATCCCAAATTTACCCCAGTCCCATTCAAAGAGGATGACCTGTGGGATGGGTACCCAGAAGAAACCAACGCTCCCTACGGGATAGCAAAAAAAGCTCTTTTAGTCCAACTGCAAGCTTACCGCCAGCAATACGACTTCAATGGTGTTTACCTGCTACCTGTGAATCTGTATGGACCAGAAGATAACTTTGATCCTAGAAGTTCTCACGTCATTCCAGCGTTGATTCGCAAAGTTTATGAAGCACAGATAAAGGGAGAAAAGAAACTCCCAGTTTGGGGTGACGGTAGTCCTACCCGCGAGTTTTTGTATTCAGAAGACGCGGGGCGGGGTATTGTGATGGGGACTCAATTTTACAACGACGCTGAACCCGTTAACTTGGGAACAGGTTATGAAATCTCCATCCGTGACTTAATCAATCTCATCTGTGAATTGATGGAGTTTGACGGCGAAATTGTTTGGGAAACCGACAAACCCAATGGTCAACCGCGTCGCTGTTTAGATACAGAACGAGCTAAAAAAGCCTTTGGTTTTAATGCTGAAGTAGACTTCAAGCAAGGGTTGAAGAACACGATTGAGTGGTGGCGTCAAAACGCTGCTTAATCGTTGTCAAAATACTAATTAATTGTAGGGTGGGCATTGCTCACCTTATTTATTTGTTTTTGGAACTAGGTTTTCAGATGGGAAAAACAGAGTTACGCAAATCGCTGCTCAAAACACGTCAATCTTTATCCGTAACAGACTGGAAACATAAGAGTCAGCTTATCTGCCAAAACCTTTTAAACTCTCCCCAATTTAACCAAGCAAAAACAATACTCGCTTATTTCAGCTTTCGCCAAGAACCAGATCTGAGCCAATTATTTACAGATTCCTCTCATCGTTGGGGTTTCCCTCGCTGTGTTGGTCAGTCGCTTGACTGGCATATTTGGACACATAAAGACACCGTAATAACCGGTATTTATGGTATCACGGAACCTCATCCTGATGCACCAACTATAGCTTCTGCGGACGTTGATTTAATTTTTGTTCCCTGTGTTGCTTGCGACTACCAAGGATATCGCTTGGGTTATGGCGGGGGATATTATGACCGCATGCTGAGTTCTCCGGAATGGATCAACAAGCCAACTATAGGTATTGTGTTTGAATTTGCTTATTTGCCTGAGATCCCCATTGATACTTGGGATAAACCATTGCAAGGTGTATGTACAGAAATAGCTCTTGTTTATCAATAAATTTTTTGCAGAAATTTGATTGCAAAAATCCGAACCGTCTTTTCACCCCTACCCTCTAATCAGTTCGTTTACAATACAAGAGTTCACTTTTGACTTTCAGTGATAGGTTAACCAAAATGCCGATTAACTGGCGTGAACATGTTGTGAGTAGTTCTGATGTACTTCGAGGTAAGCCAAGGATTAAGGGAACGCGCATTCCAGTCAGCCTGATTTTGGGCTATTTGGCTGCTGGTAAGACCGATGATCAGATTCTCCAAGAATTTCCAGATTTACAAAAAGAGCAGATTTTGGCATGTCTCGATTATGCGCGTGATTTGGCAAATTTTGAGACGGTTGCATCGTGAGCTTGACGTTTTTCATGGATCAATGCGTTCCGGCTTCCATTGGGCAGTTTTTGCGGGATAACGGTTATGATGTGTTGATTTTGAAAGACTATATTCCAATCGAGTCTCCTGATGAAATTGTGATTGCCAAAGCACAGGAATTGGATGCAATTTTAGTTTCACTGAATGGAGATTTTGCTGACATTGTCAGGTATCTTCCTGGTAATTATCGGGGTATTATTTCGATCCAACTTCGGAATCATCCTGAAATCATTCCTCTACTGATGCAGAGGTTGGTGGATTATTTGTCTAACCACGGTGATATGGAACATTATCAAGGCAAGTTATTCATTGTTGAAGCAAATAGAATTCGCATACGAGAGTAACGCGATCTGCCGCTATGCTGCAGCGAAGCTATCGCGATCGCCACCTCTTGTCTACTTTCAACCTACGTTGTGAACGATAGCTTCTTCAATGCAGCGCTTGCATGTAGTCTCACTTGAGCATCTTCATCTGCCAACATCTGAGTTAATGGATTTATTGCCTGCTTTTTGCCTAACTGTCCTAAAGAGAGAGCGATCGCACTTTTAATATTGCCAATTTCAACTCCCGGATGGTTTTGTTGCAACATTTCCAGCAAAATTTCTGCTGCTTTGTCAGTTAACGTTGTATCACTAACTCGCCCTAAAACGGTAACAATTTCCTGCCATACCGTGGGGAACTGCAGTTGATAAAGTGCTTGTTGCAAATACTTCAAACCCGATAATGTCCCTACCCAACTTAAAGCGCGGATGGCTTCCAGTTGCAACTGAATTGGTATATTAGGGGACACCAAAACCTGAAATAATTGCTGTGCTGCAGCTTCACCACCCATTCTAGAAAGGGCAGCTACTGCGGCACAACAAACATCTTGATTAATGTCAGAAAGCCTGGGTTGCAATCTTGCTACCAAATTTAGTGCTTCACGTAAGTCAGGACGAAAACCCAAACCAACGACTGCTTCTCGCCTCACTGGGGCAGCAACATCATTCAAAGCATTGATAAGCACTGGTGGGACGCGGTGATCGTGAAAGCTACTCAGTGCTTCAACAGCCACAGCACGGATAGCAACTTGTGAATCTTCCACTACGCTCAACAAAGGTGCGATTGTTTCTTTTTGCCGGATGTAAGAAAGCATTTGAGTTGCTAATAGCCGTGTCTGTTCTTGGGCTAAAAGTTCTGTCAGGGAGGCAATAGCAAGTGAACCCATTTGCCCCAAGGCAGTGGCTGCTATCTTCATAAGTTCATCACTTTCATTAGTTTTTAGCAATTCCACCAGAGGCGGAATGGCATTTGGATTTTTCAAATCCCCCAAAATGCGTGCTGCATAAGCACGCAACTCTTCCTCTGCGTCTTCATCTTTTAATATATCTATCAGGGGAGGGATGACAATATTTCCCAGACTTGTCAGCACTTTGGCAATTTCCCAGCGTTGCTGAAAATCTCCAGTTTCGAGAACCTGAAGTGCTAATTCCAAGAGATGTTCTTGATTTTTCAGTATCTCTGGATGTTCTGAGTCCTGTTGTTGAGTCAACTGTTGTAAGCATTGAATCAGTGATGACCAATTAGCTGCATTGTATGCCGCCTGCGCTTGTACCAGAAGCTGATTGATGTTGTTCACAATCTGCAAATTCCCAAATAGTCATGCCAAATTGATTTTACTTGGCACTTAAGTTCAAGGGCTGCTCAAGATTGCCGTTGACAAGCGCTTTACGTCCCTTGTGTGCTTATTTTTATGCAAAAAATGTATCAATTTGATGTCTTTTCCTCAATATAGAGAAAATTTAGTAACCAAATATACGATCTTGATCGCTTTGCAATATTAAGGTAAAGAGGAACATAAAGGGTGCACAAAGAGATTTTTTTAACAAGTATGTAAACACTAAAAAATACACTTTCTCTACTATATACCTCACAAATCTAGAAAAACAGGATGTTAGAAGCTGAAAAATTGATATTGAGCAACGACTTTTAAAACTTTTCTGGAATTACTAATTTGCAACCGAGTTGAGCTTCATGACAGACTTAGCAACTACCACCACAGCCAGCTTAAACAAGTTTGAGAAATTCAAGGCAGAAAAAGATGGTCTTGCCGTTAAGGCAGAAATAGAAAAGTTTGCCTCTCTTGGCTGGGAGGCGATGGACGAAACTGACCGAGATCATCGGCTCAAGTGGGTGGGTGTATTCTTTCGCCCAGTCACTCCAGGCAAGTTTATGATGCGGATGCGGATACCTAATGGTATTCTCACAAGCGAGCAAATGCGTGTGTTAGCTGAAGTGATTCAACGTTACGGTGATGATGGTAACGCTGACATTACTACCAGACAAAATATCCAACTGCGAGGCATCCGGATTGAAGATTTACCAGAGATCTTTGAGAAACTTCGTGCAGTTGACTTAACCAGTGTGCAGTCAGGGATGGATAACGTCCGCAATATTACAGGCGATCCAGTCGCTGGGTTAGATGCGGATGAGTTGTTTGACACGCGAGAGTTGGTACAACAAATTCAAGACATGGTCACCAACCGAGGTGAAGGCAATTCCGAGTTTAGCAACCTCCCACGGAAATTTAATATTGCGATTACTGGTGGACGGGACAATTCAGTTCACGCCGAAATTAACGATTTAGCTTTCGTTCCCGCTTTTAAGGAAGCACAGGGAGCAAGGGGAGCAGGGGAAGAAATTACTCCCTCATCCCCACTATTTGGCTTCAATGTCCTTGTCGGTGGATTCTTTTCTGCTAAGCGCTGTGAGGCGGCTGTACCCCTGAATGTTTGGGTTCCTCCAGAGGATGTCGTCGCTTTGTGTAGAGCCGTTTTGGAAGTTTTTCGTGATCACGGTTTACGCGCAAATCGGCAAAAAGCCCGCCTGATGTGGTTAATTGACGAATGGGGAATCGAAAAGTTCCGTACAGAAGTTGAACAACGGTTTGGTAAGTCGTTGCTGGGCGCAGCAGCACGGGATGAAATTGATTGGGAAAAACGCGACCACGTTGGGGTATATAAACAAAAACAACCAGGATTGAACTACGTAGGGTTGCACGTTCCGGTCGGTCGGTTGTTTGCCGAGGATATGTTTGAAATAGCACGTCTGGCAGAAGTTTACGGCAGTGGCGAAATCCGTCTCACGGTTGAACAAAACGTCATTATCCCCAATATTGGTGATTCACTGCTGGAAACTTTTTTAACCGAACCGGTACTTGACAAATTTACCATTAACCCCACTTTGCTGACGCGATCGCTCGTTTCTTGCACAGGCGCACAATTTTGCAACTTTGCCCTCATTGAAACCAAAAACCGCGCTTTAGAAACCATAAAGGCGTTGGAAGCAGAGTTAGAACTCACTCGTCCTGTGCGAATTCACTGGACAGGATGCCCAAACTCCTGCGGACAGCCACAAGTCGCAGACATTGGCTTAATGGGAACTAAAGTTCGCAAAAATGGTAAAACTCTGGAAGGGGTTGATATTTACATGGGTGGCAAAGTTGGCAAGGAGGCACAATTAGGAACTTGTATCACTAAAGGTATTCCTTGCGAAGACTTGCTACCAGTCTTGCAAGAACTTCTGATTTCACATTTTGGCGCACGCTTACGAGAACCAGCCGCAGTTTAAAGCTACGCGTCCAATTTGCACATTTATTCCTTATGGTCGTTATTTGTCCTTAGTCACTCAGTGTTATAAATGACCTAAGGAATAAGGACAGGCTTCACCAAAAATTCAGCCACTTGAATGTTTTTCAGGGCAATTGCACCATTGCCCCCAAATTTGTCCATGTAATTTTTCTGTTTTCTATCCAATAAAACCCAATGCTCAAAGGATTGTTTTCACTTAACGGTCGTTATCGCATTCTGCACCAAACTTGGTTTGCCTTCTTTCTGACTTTTGTTTGTTGGTTTAACTTTGCTCCTTTTGCGACAACAATCGGCAAGGAGTTACATCTGGCACCAGAGCAAGTTAAAACTTTGGGCATCTGCAACCTTGCGCTAACAATCCCCGCACGAATCATCATTGGGATGCTTCTAGACCGTTTTGGTCCGAGAATTACCTATTCAATGCTACTGATTTTTGCTGCTGTTCCTTGTTTTGCAACGGCGCTATCGCAGAATTTTGACCATCTCGTCATCAGTCGCCTACTAATGGGAATTGTTGGCAGTGGGTTTGTCGTGGGTATCCGGATGGTGTCGGAATGGTTCCCACCAAAAGAGATTGGAATTGCCCAAGGGATTTATGGCGGTTGGGGTAACTTTGGTGCTTTTGGGGCAGAGTTTGCCCTACCTACAATTGCAGTTGCTGCTAGCTTTCTGAGTGGTGGCGGTTCTAATTGGCGGTTTGCGATCGCCCTAACTGGTGTCATCGCCGCTATCTATGGCGTGATTTATTACAACAGTGTCCAAGACACACCTGCTGGCAAAGTTTATCAAAGACCTAAGAAAAATGGTGCTCTAGAAGTGACCAGTGTTAAAAGCTTCTGGGCAATGATTCTCTCAAATTTCGGTTTGATTTTTGCCTTGGGTTTATTGGCTTGGCGTCTGGAACAAAAGAACATTCACTTTTTGACTCAAAGCCAAATGTATCTGGCTTGGCTACTGTTAGCAGGATTATTTGCTTACCAAACATACAAAGCTTGGCAGGTTAACAAAGAACTTCTCACTGGCAACAAAACCTACGCTCCCTCCCAACGCTATCAATTTAGTCAAGTCGCTTTACTCGAATTCACTTACGTGACTAACTTTGGTTCGGAACTTGCTGCTGTTTCCATGCTACCCGCGTTTTTTGAAAAAACCTTTGGTTTAGAGCATGTGGTCGCTGGGATGATTGCTGCTACTTATCCCTTTTTAAACTTAATTTCTCGTCCCAGTGGAGGTTTAATTTCTGATAAGTTTGGCTCCCGTAAATGGACGATGACAATTATCTCTGCTGGCATTGGTGTTGCCTATTTGATGGCACATTATATTAACGGCAGTTGGGCGCTTCCAGTTGCAATTGCAGTCACGATGTTTGCCGCTTATTTCGCTCAAGCTGGCTGCGGTGCAACCTACGGTATTGTACCTCTCATCAAGAAAGAAGCTACAGGACAAATCGCCGGAAATGTGGGAGCTTACGGTAACTTTGGGGGCGTTGTTTATCTGACAATTTTCAGCTTAACTGATGCACCAACGCTGTTTACCACAATGGGTGTAGCTGCTCTGGTCTGCGCTTTTATGTGTGCCTTCTTCCTGAAAGAACCAAAGGGTTCCTTTGCTGCTGCTTATGAAGGTGAAGCACCAGAAACACAAACTTCAGTGAATCACCACAGTTCTGGTATTCTAGCTGAGAAATAAGATGAAAGAATTGATATCTTAGAAAAATCTGGCTTAAGAGTATTTAGAACCGCAGAGAAACGCAGAGAAAATAACTGTGTTTCTCTGTGGTTTTGTTTACCAAAAATCATGTTGTTAAGGAATTTAATAATTTTCCATAATTTGCATAAGAAAACTCTATCAAATAAATCACTATAAAAGAATAATCTGTATCAGTAAGAACATTTTTTCTGTATTGATTCATATTTAATTGAGTAGAAATACTTTTCCGAGATTGTACCGAAAAAAGGTAAACCAAATTAAGCAAACTTGAGTCACTAGAATCTCAGATTTTATCAATCAGTATTCGGAGAATTTTCTAAGTGCTGTCAACTGAATAGAAAAAGTTTGAAAACATAGCATTTTGCTGGAATGTATCTTTTACAAACAAAACATTTAAACAATTTATCAACATGGTGCAATTACCATGACTGAATCTACTAAAACCGTGTGTCCATACTGTGGTGTTGGCTGTGGACTGGAAGTTTCTCCGCCAGCACAATTAGGCAAAGCGACTCATCGAGATAGCCACGGAAATCCGATTTGGCGGGTGCGAGGCGACAAAGCGCACCCTTCTAGTCAGGGTATGATTTGTGTTAAAGGTGCCACAATCGCGGAGTCTTTAGACAAAAACAGACTGCATTACCCAATGGTACGAGATTCCTTAGATCAGGAGTTTCGGCGCGTTAGTTGGGATGAAGCTTTTGATATTATCGTTAATCGCATTCAAACAGTTCGTCTCACCACCGGATCAGAAGCTATATGTATGTATGGTTCTGGTCAGTTTCAAACTGAAGACTACTACACGGCTCAGAAACTCTTAAAAGGGTGTCTGGGGAGCAATAATTTTGATGCTAATTCGCGCTTATGTATGTCCAGTGCTGTGGCTGGGTACATACAAAGCTTTGGTTCGGATGGTCCGCCGTGTTGTTATGAAGATTTGGAGTTAACGGACTGTGCGTTTTTAATTGGGACAAATACGGCTGAATGTCACCCAATTATTTTCAACAGACTAGAAAAATACCGCAAAAAGAACCGCAAAGTCAAAATGATTGTGGTTGATCCCCGTCGCACACCAACTGCAGAAGCCGCTGATCTACATTTAGCTATTCGTCCCGGTACAGATATCGACTTGTTGAATGGTATCGCTCACTTGTTGATGCGCTGGAACTACATAGATACCGGGTTTATTGACGACTGCACCAGCAACTTTCCCGCATATGCTGAGGTGATTCGCCACTATTCTCCAGATGTGGTGGCTCGTCAATGTGGAATCAGTGTTGAAGATTTAGAAACAGCAGCACGCTACTGGGGTCAATCTAATCGGGTGTTGTCCCTGTGGTCGATGGGTGTGAATCAATCCTCGGAAGGGACGGCTAAGGTCAGAACTATCATTAATCTGCACCTGATGACTGGACAAATTGGCAAGCCAGGAGCAGGACCTTTCTCTCTCACAGGTCAGCCAAACGCGATGGGAGGACGAGAAGCAGGAGGTTTATCCCATTTGTTACCTGGTTATCGAACGGTGAAAAATGCTCAGCACCGAGCAGAGGTTGAGGAGTTTTGGGGACTCAAGCCAGGACAAATTTCAGCGACTCCTGGTATGACGGCTTGGGACATGATTACTGGGCTGGAAAATGGCAGTGTGGGGTTACTGTGGGTTGCTGCTACTAATCCTGCTGTGAGTATGCCGGATTTGGAGCGAACTAAGAAGGCTTTGTTGCGATCGCCCTTCACCATCTACCAAGACGCTTACTACCCAACAGAAACCGCCGCTTACGCTCACGTCCTGCTTCCAGCTGCACAGTGGAGTGAGAAAACTGGCGTGATGACCAATTCCGAACGCATGGTCACGCTGGGTCCAGCATTCCGCCAACCGCCTGGTGAAGCGAAAGCAGATTGGGAAATTTTTGCAGAAGTTGGTCGTAGGTTAGGTTACCACAAGGAGTTTGCCTTTGCTAACTCGGCTGTTGTCTACGCTGAGTTTGTCAAACTCACAGGCGATCGCCCCTGTGATATGACAGGTATTAGTCACGATCAATTACGCGAAAGTCCAATACAATGGCCCCACCCGGAACAGAGGGGCACACAAGAACTTGAATCTAGACTCTCCCCCTTCGGGTATGCCTGCGGCACGGCTTCGCCGAACGCAGTCGCCTGCGGAGGGAAACCCTCCCGCAGCGCTGTCTCACCTGGTTCCTTGCAAGGGAAGCGTCTCTACACCGACCTCCGCTTCCATACTCCTGATGGACGCGCGCGCTTTGGGGCGTATCACTCGCGAGGCTTGGCAGAACCACCAGACCCGAATTATCCTTTAGTCTTGACAACTGGGCGACTTTATGGTCATTGGCACACCCAAACCCGCACTGGTCGAATTGAAAAAACTCGCCAAATGCATCCTGAACCCTTTATTGAGATTCATCCCCGTGATGCAGCACAGATAGGCATTACAGATAACCAGTTGGTGGAAGTGCGATCGCGTCGGGGAAAAGCGCGGTTCCCAGCAAAAGTCACAAAGGCGATCGCCCCTGGTACAGTGTTTGTCCCCATGCACTGGGGTGCGCTTTGGGCAGATAATGCTGAAGCCAACGCCCTGACTCATCCAGAATCTTGTCCCGACTCACTGCAACCAGAATTAAAAGCCTGTGCAGTTCAGCTAGTGCCGATTAATGTTGATATTGCGTTGCGTAACTTTCAAAAAACACGAGCCGAAACCCTTATAAATTAGGGATTGGAGTGAAGTCTTTCTTCCATTCATAGCGGGTGGCGCACCGTCCGTGAAGTGCTTTGATGAAACACATTTTCAAACCCTCATATTTCAAGGCTTTTAGAAAGTTCCGAAAAATGTGTTTCTTTCATCTTTCACTGGCGCTTGCGAGCGCTAGTTGGGCACTCACATCTTGCAACGGAAAAATGAAATGTTATTTAAGCACTAAGTATTAAGCTTGGAGTGCCTGATTTACTACAAATATCTGCATAATAAAATGTATCTTTATTTCGCAGCTTTTTACTGAAACGTGGTTTACACGTATAGGTGCAAGATATCAATCGATCAATACTATATTATGCATTGAAAGAATCATTATCAACTGTCACTCTGAAAATGGTAAGCTGCTAAAGATATACGACAGTATGTTTGGCTATAAGAACAATTCGTCAATAGTTAATAGTGTTTAAAATTCTTGACTATTGTTTCTTGATGGTCTCCTAGCTTTAGCTATGCAAAAGAAAAAAGTGCCACTTAAACAGAAAGAACAAATCGACAAAACATCATTTTCCCATCCTAGAAATTTCTCTGGGTGGTTTTTATTTTTTCTTTTTGCTGTTGACTTTTTACTTCAAAGGGGGGTGCAGCAGATGCGAAAGCTATTCAAGCGAATTGCAGAAAACACCAATGATCAAAAGTTTATGCACTTCATTGAAAACATACAAGTGCTAGTATCCAAGTTGCTATCTCTTTTTATGGTGGTAGTGATTGTGGCAGCAATTGTTGACCTGGGGTTTTTTCTTTTTAAAGATTTATTTTATACACCTCATGGTCAGTTTAACACAACATTATTTGAAATATTTGGTTTATTCCTCAATATCTTAATTGCTTTAGAAATATTAGAAAATATCACGGGTTATCTGAAAAAACACGTCTTGCAAGTAGAATTAGTTATTGTAACTTCCTTAATTGCTGTCGCTAGAAAAATCATTATTCTTGACTTAAAAAAAGTATCAGGTATTGATATTATCGGTCTAGGAATTGCGGTTCTTGCATTATCTATCAGTTATTTAATAATTCGGTTCAGTCATAGACAAAAGGTTTAAAGCAAAGTAGGATATTATGGTGGTTTTTTTTGAGTTTGAAGCTGATTTTGTTGATTCCCTGCGTTGTATTCCTATGCAGGTGCGCCAAAAACTTGATATTTCTGGCATCAAGTTAAAGTTATCCGATTGGAGTCATTTAACGAAGGATGAGCGTGAAGCTTTGGTTGAATTACCTTGCTCTACAGAATCTGAAATTCAAACATACAAGGAATATCTCCAAAACCTGATTTTACAACGCACTGGCACACCACCGGCTGAGTTACCAATCGAACCACATCCAGCATGGTTAGATGCTAACACTTTACCAACTAACCTTCAGGAGAAAGCAAGAGAATTTGGTGTTACGCTTTCGCCTCAACAGTGGGCAGAATTAACTTCATTACAACGTTTTGCCTTGATTAAACTTAGCCGTCCAGGACATGAAAATCAAAACTTTCCCAAAGCTTTGAAGGAATTTCATTTGCTTTGATGAGTCATTAGTCATTAATCACTCACCTGAGGAACTTTGAAACTTTGAGAATATGTTACATTTTTTGAAATGAGCGTGTTTAGGTAGCGCCTGACACTGCAAAAAATTTTACGATTAATAGGAGCCTCAAATGCTGGAGGTTGATTTTGGGTTGCGCTCCGCCCCATTTAACCTACGACAAATCGAATTCCGTACCCCTTTGACCGTGATGTGTATTAAGACAAGCAAACATAAATTAATATTGACTAATGAACGGCAGGTGCTCATGGGGGAAACCACGCCAGGTGCTTCAACGGGGGGAACCCCCGCAACGCACTGGCTCCCCAAGACCGCACTGCCTCCTAATGACTAAAAAAGAAAATGGCTACTAAAAAAATTTTGATGCTCGTAGGAGACTATGTAGAAGACTACGAGGTGATGGTTCCCTTCCAAGCTTTGCAAATGGTAGGACATACCGTTCATGCAGTTTGTCCAGACAAAAAAGCTGGAGAAAAAGTTAGAACTGCTGTTCACGATTTTGAAGGTGACCAAACTTACAGTGAAAAACCCGGTCACAATTTTACTCTTAATGCTTCATTTGCAGAAGTTAAAGCGGAAAACTATGATGCGTTAATTATTCCCGGAGGACGTGCACCTGAATATATCCGCCTTAATAAAAAGGTGCTATAAATCACCCGCCACTTCGCCCAAGCAAACAAGCCGATTGCTGCTATTTGCCACGGCTTGCAGTTGTTGGCTGCTGCTGATGTCCTGCAAGGCAAAAACTGCACTGCTTACCCTGCTTGTAGCACAGAGGTGTGGCGTGCTGGTGGTACTTACGTGGATGTTCCAGCTGATGAGGTTGTCGTTGATGGTAATTTAGTCACAGCACCAGCTTGGCCTGCTCACCCCCGTTGGTTGGCAGAATTCCTTAAGATACTAGGTACTAAAATTGAACATCTAGAAATGGCTGCTGTTTAGGGGTGTGGTCAACAGGGAATTGAACACGGCGATAGATTCGCTTGCCTTACTTTGCAAAGCGCACGCTACGTGCTTCGGCAGATCGCTCAGTTGTACTGCAATGAGCTATCGTCACAGGTGGTAGTTCCGGGATTGGTCGAGCGACCGCAGTTGCCTTTGCTCAAGCGGGGGCCTCGGTTGTTGTAGCAGCGCGGCGTGCGGGGGAGGGGGAAGAAACCGTTCGTCTCGCCAAAGATGCAGGTAGTGAAGCTCTGCCTACGAAGCCGCTAAAGCAGGAGTCATTGGGTTAACGCGCTCGGCAGCGATAGAATATGCAGGACAGGGAATTCGGATCAATGCTGTTAGTCCAGGGATGATTGCAACGGATATCCTATCCAATGTTCCAGAAGATATGGTTCAACAAGTGAGTAACGCAGTTCCACTTAAAAGACTCGGGGAAGCAGCAGAAATTGCAAATGCAGTTATTTGGTTATGTTCTGATGCTGCGTCCTATATCACAGGGCACAACTTAGTCATTGATGGCGGTTTTACTGTCCGGTAGAAAGCAGCATAATTCTTTTAAAAAAGGGAAGTCAGACAAATAGGCTTTTGATGGTAGCAGAGAATTTAGAGATAGTGCTGGCTGTTAAGGGTTAACTGTCAACAGTCATACTGAACAAGACAATGTTTATTTTGATTTTTTTAATTTCTCATTGATAAGCAGTGACTGAAGCTATAGTGGATTTAGCAATTTTGCTGTTGTGGCTAGGGTTAAGTCCTACTGCCCAATTTTTTTCAGAAATACTTTAGAAACACCCTGCAACTCAATGACAGGTAAAAATGCAAGACAGAATGCAATTCTGCGGCAAGTGTCTGGTATTGGAACTTCTTTTGGATCGGAACCTCGCTACTCGCTGCTTCCCCGTCAAGAGGTAGTCATTGGACGTGATCCCAGCTGCCAAGTTGTGTTAGATGCCATGTTATACCGCATGGTATCTCGTCGCCATGCAGCGGTTCGTCCTCTAGCTTCATCTCCAGATGGGGAATCTAGTTGGTTAATCTGTGATTTAGCTAGTGCCAATGGCACCTACTTGAACGGACAACGGTTGCAGGGTTGTCAGCAATTGATGAACGGAGATAGCATTACTCTGGGTCACGATGGTCCAGAATTTGTTTTTGAGTGTGAACACAACCACCAACAAGCCACTGCGGTCGCCCCACCAGCAGCTACACCGCTTCCCCCAGCAAATAGTTACCCAACACCAACCTCGACGTATTATCAATCTCCCCCAAAACCACCAGATGCGCTTAGCTTCACTCAGCTGTTTCCGATTATTTCTACTGGCAAAGATTTAACTCGTAAAGCTTACTTGATACCGGGAGTTCTCACAGTCGTCTTCGTGGTACTTATGTTTGCCACAGTAGGTCAACCACAAGCCAATCAACTCATAGTCGCAATTTATATAGCCTCTGCTGCTTACTATTTTATTTACCAGTTGTGTGGTAAACCAAAGCCTTGGTGGGTGCTGTGTGCATCGGCATTGACAACGGCAGTGATTTTACGGACTCCCGTTTTGGATTTGTTTATCTTTGTGTTTCGCGGTTTGTTACC
Source organism: Brasilonema bromeliae SPC951 (assembly GCF_012912135.1). Taxonomy (GTDB): domain Bacteria; phylum Cyanobacteriota; class Cyanobacteriia; order Cyanobacteriales; family Nostocaceae; genus Brasilonema; species Brasilonema bromeliae. The sequence goes on from NZ_QMEB01000034.1 coordinate 22,633, forward strand.
TGGTAGTTTGCCCTCAGAACAGGAGTCCATTACTTTAACAGAGTTGCTGGTGCGGATGTTTTTTGGCGCTGGCTTGATGGAGGAATTACTCAAGGCAATACCTATACTATTGGCATTTCTAATTGCTAGGGCAGTCCCGTCACCGTGGCGGGAACGCATCGGTATCGCCGAACCTCTTGATGGTATTCTGCTGGGAACAGCTTCTGCTGTGGGCTTTACCCTGTTGGAAACTTTGGGACAATATGTGCCAACTATTACTCAAAATATCTCAGCACAATCGGGGTTAGAAAGTGGTCAGCTTGTGGGATTGCAACTGCTGATTCCACGAATTCTTGGTTCTGTTGCCGGACACATGGCTTACAGTGGGTATTTCGGGTATTTTATCGGTTTGGCTGTACTCAAACCCTCTAAAAGTTGGCAAATTTTGCTAGTTGGTTATCTGACAGCAGCCGGACTACATGCTTTATGGAATACAACGGGAGTTTTTAACGGTTTGCTGTTGGTGATTGTTGGGGTTTTGTCTTATGCCTTTCTGATGGCAGCTATCCTCAAAGCCCGCGTGCTTTCACCAACGCGATCGCAAAACTTTGCTACTCGTTTTCTTGAACCTAAGTAATGAGTGCAACAAGATGATCACAGAGATCGCGGATGATTGATTTATAGTTAACTCTTCAGTCTACAAGCGGCTACTGTTGCTGCACTCAACTTGCTTTTTCTATCTTTAGATAGATGTGCTTGGCTTGGAACTAACTACAAACATATTAAGTCAGACATTTTGTGTCTCAATGAGAAAAACCCTGCATTCTTAGATAAACAACAAAATTATCGCTTGTAGGCAAAGCAAGTTCTCCTCGCTAGTTGGATCAAAGCAGCAAACAGGGAACAAATCTTAAACTTCTTCTTCAATATTCTTGAGTTCATCAAGCGCATGGCAAGCAACTGCTAAACTCACTTTTGCCTTTTCAATTTCAGATAAGTTTGTCCACTCACGATTGCCTAAGTTATCTACAACTGAGTTTACATTTTTCTGTTCACCGCTTCTCATTGCGTAAGCGAAAGGACGCGCCATAACCAAAAGATCATCTGTTTCCCAATTAGGTAATACAGATTTGACACAACTTACCAGTTGCTCGCCCTTAGATTGTCCTGAATGGAAAATTTCCGCCGCTTTCTGGGCAATTTCCGTGATCCAATCTTGAGGAACACTGGCGGCGAAGCCTGCTTGTAAATTTTTTTGAAGATTCGCCAAGACAGTCGATTTTGTATTACATTTGTAATGCTGGGAATTCAGATTATTGTACCAAAGCGTATCCAAGCTGTTGTAGAAAGCTTGGGAACGTTCTGCCAGTTCTTCATCAAGGACATCGTCTAACTGGAACTGTTGTTCTAGTTGTGCAAAATAGTTTTCTGATTCTTCATCTGCGGGATTCCAAGGATATGTCGCATCTTCGGGTTCAAGCAGTGCTTCTAAAAGCTCGAAATTAACTTGAGACTGTTTGTAAGGAGAAGTTTTTGATCCGTTAATTTTCTTAGCCATTTGTCGCTCGCTCCGGGTTAATTATTTAGTGTACATACACAGCTACAACTGCCAAAATCTCATTTCCGCAAAAAGAACGCCGTTCTACCAAAAAGCACTGGTTTATTTAGCTAAATTTAGATGGTAGAAAATCAGTGTTCCCAATTCTTACCCTGGGGAATTATCAATGATGAACTCCCAAGGTTGACTTTTCGTACTACCAAACTTTAACTGCATGCCAGATTGTAACGGCACTTCCTGACGATGGATTTGTTGCCAACCATCAGATCGAAAAACCCAGGTTGTCCCGTAGGTGGACAAATCTTGCAGGTAATAGGTTCGCACTGCTGTTGCTCCTGTCAGACTATTTCGACATAATATCTCAGCATGGCGTTTTGAAACCGAAGGTTCTGGAATGACAATATCATTGTCTCCGGTGCGCCCGATGCGGGTGATTCCTGGTCGCAATAACGAAGTTTTACCTCCAGCGGAGAGCGATCGCAAACAAGCATTGGAAACCAAAGAAGCTATTCCTGGAATAGAAGTTTCTGGGAGTTCTGTGATCCCCTCATCAAAATTTTTTATGAGTTCTCCCTCGTAATCTGGATGGAGGTAGAGAATCGGCAATGTCCAAGCGGGTTGATTGAACCTGTAAACTATTAATAGCTGTTGCCTTGCTTCTGCCACGGCTTCATCAATTGGCAGTCGCTTTCGCAAAGCAGCAGCAAAAGCTTGAATAAAAGTCTGGCTTTCTTGGGATGCTATTTCATCACGCATCGCCAAAACTGCAGGCAAACCTTGACGTATCAGCACTTCTGCTAGACTGCTGTGCGACACAGCCTGGTGATTAGCAGCCGCAGGTTGTGCTCCCCAACAAGCATTGAAAACTGCCAGTTTCACACCTGTACTCGTCAATACTTGGGCTAATTCCATTCCATTGAGGGTCATACCCGGTCGCAAAAATAACAAACCTCCGTCTGGTCCTTGCAAACCGTGACCGGCGTAGAACAAGACGTTGTATGCTTTCGTTTCTAGCTGTTGAATTAACTCCTGCGGGGTTGGTTGCAGGAGTGTATTCACCATACAGGGTGCATAACCATTGTAATTGCTACCCACAACAGACCCATTGGAGAGTATTTCTTCTAGGCTAGCGGCTTCTTTTTTAAGTTCTAGATGCTTTTCATCTTCACCCAAAACCAACAGTATATTTAACGCTTGTTCTGAGCGTAAATACGGTAGAGGTTCGACTTCACTAGTGGTACGACTAAAAAGTATGTGTTGCGACAGAGAAATGGCAGATTGACCGGGTTCGCGCTGCATGATTTCCCAAGGCAGAGCAATCAGATCCGGATCACGAATTTCCAGTCGCATGCGCAAACGCGTACGCTCACCCATAGCAATGCCACGACTGCGTTCAAAGCTATTGAGAATTGCTCCCTCAAAGACCCAACCCCACAAGCTTATTCCCAAATATTGCATCAAACGAGCAGTGTAACTGGTGGGTTGAGTGGAAGTTGGGGCAACAAAATCCAGAGGGAGAGGATTTGCCTCTTGGGAGGTTGCTCCTGGGGAAATATCTAAGCGGCTGTGACCGGCAAACATTTGCTGCCACTCAAGCCATGCTTGAGTTAGATGTGGAGGCCATACACAATCACGCAGAACATAGCCACTGGGATAGGGAGCATTCACCACCCAAATGGCGAAACTGTCATTGCCGGTATTGATGAGACGGGCGATCGCCAGGTTAAGGGATGGCATGGATTCGTTAGTCTTGGTTAATCTATAGAATCAAATAATTTCAAATAACAATTTTAAAAGGCAAAAATTTTTACCTTTCGAGTTTTTGATTTAAAGTTATATCATCTATACTATTTCAGGCTTCTACCAGTTTATCGAGTTTTTGACGAAGTGCTGCTCTTCGGCTAACAGGTGTCACCTATTTTAACCAGTTATCTGTTATCAGTTTTTGTTAACAACTCTTAAGAGTTGACCCTCCGCGAGATTTCATTGCTGTGGCACAGACTCAGTTGTTGATTCTCCGTCAGGAGGTGTGGAAGTGTCTTTTGAGGACTGGCATCGACTCACCACTTTTGGTTGAGCTTTGGCAAGATTTGAGGATAAAATTCTGACTTTATCTCCTTGCTTGAGTAAACGTTTTTTGGCTGTGGAAGAAGTTGATTGTGAGTTTGATGGACTTGCTTGCCCGATAGAGCAGACTTGCAGGTGAATCCAAGTGTCCTTCTCTGTTTTCTGTTGCTTGGGAAGAATTTGTAAAACACTACCATTTGGAGCGATCGCACCAAATGGGGGCGAAGTCGTTGTTATGAATTCTATTTCGCTGTTAGTTTGAAGAATCACTCCTGGTGCATTCACACTATCTTTGCTCGAATTACCCGAACTGTCCTGAGAACCACTTGTGCTCGGTAACGGTATAGATGGTGAGGAGTTAAATAATTTCGTCGGGATAGAAAGCGATCCTTGACGCCACAGGTATGCCAACAAAACGCTAACAACAAAAAATAGCAGCGGAACAACAATCACCTGTAGCGGTACTTTTAGACTTTTGGCGGGCTTGCTTGTTGGCATGACCTGAGTTTTCTGATTTCTACCCACAGGTGATGCAAGTAGTGGCGTTTTGATCGCAGTGTTAGAAGCTATTGGTAATGTAGAAAGGTTAGCAAGGGAAGTGTGAAGGGTTGATTTTGGTTCTGAGTATTTAACTTGGCAGTGTACTAGCGCTATCGTGACATTATCATGTCCATTTTGAATATTCGCTATTTCCACTAATTTATCTGTGACTTTTGCTATGTCAAAATTTTCAGTAATAATGGGTAAAATTTCTGTTTCCCAGTATTGATCTACGCGGTCAAAGTCACTCAAACCGTCAGAACACAGCAGAAAAACGCTATCTTCGTCGAGAATAAATCGTTGTGACGTCGGATGCAATAAATGACTGGCACTCATGCCTAATGCCTGCACCAAAGATCCTGATGCTCCCTGTTGGACTGCATCTCGGTATGTGGCATAGCCTAAGCGTACCTCACGAGAAGCAACATCGTCATCTAGGGTCACTTGATAGCAGCCAGAACGTGTAATCCAATAAGCACGGCTATCACCAACGTGGGCAATATACATTTGATGAGCAATGGGCAATGCCATCACTAGGGTTGTGCCCATGCGTTGACGCCCTTGCCGATGTTCGTCGTCGTTGCGCTGGCTGATGATGTCATTAGCAGCAGCGGTTGCCCCTTCTAACTGCGCAAGTACAATAGATGAGTCTATATCCTCAGAAGGCAATTTCGTCAGCTCATGCAGGTGCTGTTGAATCGTTTCAATAGCTAAAAGTGATGCAACATTGCCTCCCTCGTGTCCACCAATGCCATCACAGACAATAGCTAAACCTGTTTGTGATGGTGGCTTGCTGACAATACTGCCAGCAGCAGGGTAACAAGCATCTTCATTACGTTGGCGACAAGGTCCGGTGTCAGTCTTGGTGACAATTTTGATAATAGGTGTTTGGGTTTGCCCTAATTGTGTTAACCCTCTGTCTATAATGGCAACGAGTTGCTCACCAGAGTGTATTTCTCCGGCAATCAGAGAACGACACATTTCATTCAAAAATTCGGCGATCGCCCCTTTGGCTTGTGGCTGTAACTGCTGCCAAAATTCCCCAAGTTGGGGTAAACCAGGGGAAGTTTGATTGTCCTGACGCAATTCCAATAAGCGTACTAACGACCCTTCTACCCTGATTAACTCTGGGTTGAGTAAGCTAGAGGCTACGCCTTCACTTGCCAGAGGTTGCCACAGATGAGCTATCTGCCACAGCAAATTCAGTTGCCGTATTGATGTTGCGTTATGCCAAGCTGTGGTTAACTCGCAAGCAATCTGGACTTCCAAGGATTCTGTACTGTCTAGTACAGAAAGCGGAGGTTTTTCTAAAAGTAATATTTCTTTGTCAGAAGTATTGCCAGTCATCGGCAGTATTCCATACACTTGCGGTACGTGCAAGCGATAGGGAAATAGCCGCAAGTAAGGTTTTATTGCCTGTACATGTTCTCCATTTGGCGTTTGGGGTAACAAACCGGGCTTGGTATCCAAAAGAAGTGCCTTGCTGATAACCAAATAGCGATCGGCTAATAATTCTCCGGCATTAGCCAAGCTTTCCCCCTCTGCCACAGCCCAGAGGAATCGTTTAGGAAGGGGTGTGGAGCATCTTAGGCAAAATTTGTGTGTAAGCGGGTTTGGAGCTTGACAAAGTTCATTTGGGCAGTACAGCGTTGCCGCGTCATTTTCCATAGTCTTCGCACCGATCAGCAGATTGGCATTTTTTTCAACAGCATTGGCAGCGGCACTGTTGACCGCTCATATCTGATATATCCAATTTTGGATCACGATTTTAACTTGCGAACGAAACTTAAGATGATAAAACCTTTCAAAAATTTGCTTAATGATAAAAATAGATATTTTTCAGTTGGTACGCAATGCAACCCACAAGACTTACTCACAGACACTTTAACTGAATCAGGCATAAAGCCATTTCTCTTGTTTATTTATCAACATACAGCATTCCCAAATTGGTCGCGAGCGCCAAAACCAATCATAAAGGTTATTCGGAGCGAGAATTTTCTGGTTCACAAACAATCATATAATTGCTGTAGCAGGCTGAAAACCACTCTCCGATGAGAAAAGTTGGTCATGTGAGTTAGGTCTGAGTCTTAGTAGGATGATTGCACCTCTGTCTTAAAAGAACAGATGTTGGCACAAGAGCGTACTTCACGAAAATTTCATACCTTTACCCATATAACTTTGTGAAAGCTTCATCACCTCCCCTCTTCAGGATTTTCTTTATAGAAAGCTGTATTTTCAACCACAAGTTTTTTTTCTTTGCTTTTTTTTAATGATGTATCTCAAGGTAGGTGTCAAGTGTTAAGTAACTTTATTTTACACTTTACACCCTTCTGAAATGAAATTATTCCATCAGAAAGAGGAGATAAGTGAGCTTTTTCCCTAATTTATATGTAGGTGGTAATCAATTAACTTTAGTTAAGACTAAGAGCACCAGAGGCTCTTGTTAGTTCCTATTGTGTCTTCACAATGACTTTTCTTCTGGGTTATTGATCACATCACCATTGCCAATAACAATTCCACACACTTAAGAATTGGTGAAATCCGAATGGAAGATAACAAAGAAAAAGAAATTCATCGTGCAGTGAACCCTGGTGACGTCATTTCTGAAGAACCACAAACAGTGGAAGAAAAGGCACAACAACTTGCCGTTGATTCTCCAGATATCACAGGTGATCACATTCAAGTTCCGACTTATTTTGTCGTTAAAGAGCCAAATGGTGAAGAAAAGGCTCTCCATCACGTGAAAGATGCAGAAGAAATCTCTGATGTGATTCGCCAAGCACGAGTAGACGAAGAAGGAAATAGAGTTTGGTGATAGATATTAAACGGTCAGCAGTCAGCAATTAGCTTTCAGGTAGCTTTCTGCTGCCGTTTTTTATTAAGAAAATATATGAATATTATTCAGTTGAATGGTTATAAATCGTCTTTTCTTTTTTTCTTTGTTTCTTTTTTTCTGAGTTGGTGAGTCAGGAGTTGCTGAGTTGGTGAGTTCTATTTTCAAGTCAGGGTGGACATTGCAATGCCCAACCTACACAATATGTCTATTTCCGGAAACCCCACAGCTATGAAAACATCGTCTTAGGCTCGTTTTCATAGCTGTGGAATGAATTACACTCAATTGTTGAGTTCACAAAATTTAACTTACGGACACTAAGCTATTTAAGCGAGAATGCAATGAGTCATGAGCAATGAGCTTTCGGGTATGCGCGAAGCGCACGCCCGGAAGGCATTAGTGTAAGTCTGGTGGTGGAGGAGATACGCGCCTACGCGCCCGAGAGCGGCAAACCCTCCTGGGGCTTATGCTTACTCATGACTAAGACGCTGAGCGAGCGTAAATTGAGAAAAACGGCGTACAGCAGAGTAGCTTACAATTTTGGAAGTTTGTTCTCACTCAGTACTCATTTTTCACTTTTACATCACACGCCATTAGCTTCTGTATTTTCCTCAGATGCAACTTGGGGTAGCCCCATGCTGTAATTAGTGACGCGTGCGGAAAGATTGTAGCTGACTTCGCCTTTTTGCAAGAGCGATCGCAGAAAATGCTCCAAGTCTGAGCCAATGCGGCGTAAATTATAATCTATCAGATCCGCCCCACTAGATGCTTCTACCAGTTCATCAAACTTGCGATAAACCTTTTGCAGAGCATCTTCATTCCAGTTGAACTCGTTGTCTGGGTCAACATCTAAGGTTAAAACCTGACTACTGGGAACGAGTTCTCCGTCCTGGTCTATTTCGCCGGCAAAAATCCTTATGTGCCGGGTTGTGGACTTAAGCAGCATCGGGTTATCCATTGGCGGTTTTATTTAGGGGTTAATCGCGCTCTCAATCATTGTAGACGGAATTCTTAGCGAGAAGAAATCATGCCTGTCTGACGAGCATAAGCAAAAATACCTCCTGCGTCAATCACGGGTCCCACTTCTCCTAAAGGTTTGAGGTTGTATATCTGACCAAGAGTATGGTTAATCAATTGATTGCTTTCAAAATCTATTGATACTTCATGACCAGTCTCAAACTTGTCACATAATCTTTCTTGTGATTCCCAAGGATAAAGTTCCCCTGTAGCAGCACAATTACGGAAAAAGATGCGGGCATAAGACTCGGCAATCACTGCTTTCACGCCGCTTGCACCCAAGGCTATGGGGGCATGTTCGCGTGAGGAACCACAGCCAAAGTTTTCCCCTGCCACAATGATGGGGTAAGTTGTTTTCATTTCGCCTGGAGGGACAAATTTGCCGTAACGGTCTGGTAAACCAGCTAAAGCATAACTTCCAAGCTTTTCGTATTCATCTGGTTTGGAAGGAACTAAGGTGAGATATTCGGCTGGAATAATTTGGTCTGTGTCTATGTTGTCGTCCAGAACAAAAATCTTACCCCTAATTACTTTGGTCATTTCGGTCTCCTACGTTTTTAAATGAATAAATTGTACATTTAGTAATTTTACGGAATTATGGTACAGCAACGTCTGGCTATCATTATATAGTAAATAATCAGCGGATTCACTTACGTGTTAATACCTGTTTTACAGTAACAACTCAAACTCTTATTGACTTCTAGATAAAGTTGATGTAAAAAGCTTTAAAAAGCTTGGACAAGTTCTTACAGAAACTTTATTGCATGGAATCCTAAAAACTGAATAATAGTTATGGTTTACTTGAACCATAGCGATTGCAGAAAACTGACAAACCGGAGAGTGAAAATCAAACCTGAAGATAAATTAGGAGAGTAAAATGCAATGACATTGTTTCTTGACAAACAAGCATTGTTAATTCCGACACTTTGAAAGTCAAAAAAGTATAAAGAATTCTTGCTTGAAAAATAGCGGATCACCCAAATTACCTCTTAGTACAAGGAAGTCTAAAAGCCATGAACTTTGAAGCATTACCACGGCAAGTAAATAGTGTCGATGTAGGTGTTTATGAGTGCGAAATCCATCTGAAATTCAGGTTGATAGAAGAAAAAAGTCTGTTGAGCGATCGCGACCAACTTTTGCAGGTTCTGCTAGACGCTTTAACCGAGGGTTCAGACGACTTTTTAGAGACTTTACAAGCAAATGTCAAGGCTCAAGAAGTTTCTGAGTTCAAAGCATCACCGCAAATGAGACGCCAACTGATGCGCTTACGCAACTCTGCTGAAGCTAGTTAATACTTAAGTTTGTGTCACCCTACTAATGGCAGATTGTGCATTAAATTTTCCCATTTACTGATTGTTCTAATAATGACTTGGCTTGCTTAACCATCCCCCACTAACCATAGCGCTGGGGCTTATAGTAGCCCTCACCCTTAGCACTACGGAAACAATGGGTGCCTACTCTAATTTTGTATTCATGCTTTGCTTCTATAACAGGGTTGTGGTTAGTAAAAATTAGATTTCAGTTTCATTCCTCTATCCCCGTTATTCCTCCAAGAATCAAAGGAGTTTGAAGAAAACTTAATATTTTTCCTCTAAGGAAAGGAAAATAAGCAAAAACAGCGAAACCCTAACAAATCAGTGTTGTTAGGAGATTTTGCTTTTTCTCAATGAGTTAAGTAGGATCTGTTATACTTAAACTCAAACGTGTTATAATTAATTTGCCTTGGTATAAGTGGGAAAAATTCGGCGTTAAAGTTGTCATAGATCAAGATCGTTGAGTTAAGGATTGTTTTTGGAGATTTCAGATGTGTCTTGACGTTGCCCTATGGCTCTTGCCACGCCTGACGGCTAACACCAGTCGCCTCTGTCGGGAAAGCCGTCATTGGCGCCCTTATTCACCAAGGGCGTCCTGACTCACATGCAACGTCAAGACAATAGCTTTGTTTGTGCTTTATAAATAACGGCAGAAGTGCTCACCGCTTAATGGGAAGATGTAGCGACTGAAGCGATTTGAGTCACTGTGCTAGAATTTCAGATATAAGTCGCTTTACCCCAAAAATTGGGGATATCAGAAGCAAAATCTTCTGGTAGCTCTGCGACTGTTCAGAGCGCAGAGCCTCAAGATTATTTTGCAAGACCGTGTTCTAAAGCAAAACGAACTAACTCTGTACGGCTATTAGTACCAGTTTTACTGAACAAACGGCTAACATACTTTTCTACATTTCGGACACTCGTTTCTAGACGGCGAGCAATTTCTTTATTCATCAACCCCTCAGCGACTAAGTTTAAAACACTTTGTTCTCTGGGGGTTAAATCAATAGTAAAAGGTGCTGGAGATTGAGCTATTGCATTTCTTTGAGTTAACAAAGCTTTTATTTGAGCAATTTGATTAGCCAACTCGGTAATATCTGGCGTATCACCTTCTTCTGTTGGAGTTGTAGTTCTGGCGGTGCGGCGTTCCAGTAAATTTTCCACAATTGCCACAAGTTCATCTGGATCAAAGGGCTTGGGTAGATAGGCGTCAACACCAGCTTGATAACCTTGGATGCGATCAGTCGTCATACCCTTAGCAGTGAGAAATATCACTGGTAGCGATCGGAAGCGAGGATCGTCCCGCAGTTGTTTGAGGAACTGGTAACCATCCACCTGAGGCATCATAATATCAGAAATGACTAAGTCTGGTGTATTTTGCTGCATCATCTCCCAGCCCTGTCGGGCGTTACTGGCAACTTGAACGCTAAAACCGCTCTCTTGCAAATAGTCTTTTACGGCTTCACGCAATCCTGGTTCATCATCTACCAGTAACAATTGTGCTGCCATTTACCGTTTCCTTTGCGCTACTTTTCTCCAATTTAGCGAACTTGAGTCATACTGGGCTACTGGCAAGATGGAGAGATT
>NZ_QMEB01000377.1 GCF_012912135.1 Brasilonema bromeliae SPC951
TATGTCACAAGTGTCGTGTTCAGCCCGGATGGTAAGACTCTAGCTTCTGGTAGTTCTGACAACACAGTCAAATTGTGGAATATGGATTTGGATGATTTACTCAGACGTGGTTGCGCTTGGGCGCATGATTATTTGAAGAATAACCCTAATGTTAAGGATGACCGACACCTTTGTGATGATGTTCTTAAAAGAAAGTAGTGAGGAGGTAGAACCTCCTACTGCTGGTTCCCAGGCAAAGCCCGCGAACGATAAAAATTAGCAAGCAGAAATTACGAATGCCACTCAAGCCGTTGAGCAATCCATACCTTAATGATGGACTGTCGAGTGACACTCCCGCCGCGCCGCCTCACGATCAAGTGCTTCAATCATCCATATCGGGAAATCGACGTTGATCCGCCGCTGCTCATAACCTGGGCGGCGAACGGTGGAAAGATCAAGGTATGAAGTTACGTCAAGCCAAGGGCTTATCGCTATGGCATGATATCATCCGGCGTCTACAAGGCTAATAAGCCAAGTCCGTTTTAACGGACTCAAAGACTTATTCAGTCCGTTTTAACGGACTTGAACTTTGAGCCAAGAAATTTATTTCTTGGCGGACGAACATTATGGTGCAAGATCTGAGCTAGCAGGAAAGCCTGATATTACTTCCCCAATTCTTGCAAAATCGCTTCAATAGTTGCCTTTAGTTGGGGCAAATTCTGTTCAATCACGCCCCAAACTCGATTTAAATTCACCTTCAAATAATCATGAATCAGTACATCTCTAAAACCAGCTACTTGCTGCCAAGGTACATCTGGGTAAACTGCTCTTATTTCGGGAGATAACCGCTTCGTTGCTTCCCCAATAATTTCAAAATTTCTAATTACCGCATCTTGAATTATTGTGGTTTGCAAAAATACCTCTTTGCCATCACGAGTATAAGACTCTATGCGCTCGATACATTCAAAGATGTTGCTCAAGTACAGCCGATCATCTCTCACAACGCCACAGCTTCCCGCAACACTTTATCTCTAATCAACTCATGTAGAGTTTCTGGTTCAGTTACATCCACTTTACGTCCTAGCAATTCTTCCAAAGACTGCATCAAAGCAATTTGGTCTAACAAGGTTCGTTGTGGTTCAAGTTCCACCAGAAAATCTACATCACTGTCTAGTCTTGCTTCTCCTCTCGCCACAGAACCAAACACCCGGACATTATACGCTCCGTACAAAGCCGCAATTCTCAAAATTTCTTCCCGATAAGCTTTAAGTATTTCATCAATGCCCATAGCCTAACCCAAAATGATTTCAACAAATCTCTACCTCTAGTTTGGCATTTTCAGGCATCTTCTGGTCTTTGGTGTAAACGCAACTCAAACAAACCTGCCCTAATAACAATCACAACCTACCCAATTCCCGCAAATTTTTCAAATCGAGTTCAAAATCTTCTATTTCATAAGAATACAGAGGAATTTTGCGTTTTTGAAGCAACTGTTGAAACTGTATTTTATCCATTTCTGCCAACTTGCTCGCATATCCAAGGGGAAGTTTTCCAGATCCAAACAGCAACAGAGCAACTTCTTGTCTAAATTCGGCTTCTGTCATTCCACGCTTCACGTAAAGTATCATCTGATATGACGACGCTCATTTTTCCTCTATTGCTAAAAATTTCAGTAGATTAAATAACGCGAACATTACAGCCCTAATATTAACCTACAATATTCTTCAAGTTCCAAACCCCGTAAACTGACGCACATAGGGTTCGTGAAATGCCAAAATAATATCTTGCTTGGGTACTCCCATTTCAACTAATCGATTGGCAATTCCTTCTTCTGTACCATCGTGTTGAATCCATATTCAAATAAGCTGTAGTGTTATGAGAGATTGAAAATGAAATTAAAAGAAATCCTCCAAGAAAAACGAGCAGAAATTATCAGTATTGCTGCTAAACATGGTGCTTATAATATCCGAATTTTTGGTAGCGTAGCTAGAGGAGAAGAAACACCAAGCAGTGATATTGATTTTTTGATTGATTATGACTTGAATAAAATTACACCTTGGTTTCCTGGTGGCTTAGTTCAAGAGTTAGAAACCTTGTTGAATCGGAAGGTTGATGTGGTAACTACGAATTCTTTGCATTATTTTATTCAAGATAAAGTCTTAAAAGAGGCTATTTCTTTATGAAAGACAGTCGGATTTATCTTATTCACATTCGCGATTGTCTCAACAGAATTAAGCAATATACACTTGAAGGGAAAGAAGTATTTTTTAATGACATTAAAACCCAAGATGCAGTTTTAAGAAATATTCAGGTGATGTGTGAGTCTGTACAAAAATTACCAACTGATTGGAAAAATGCATACCCTGAAACAGAATGGAGTAATATTGCTGGCTTTCGTAATAGATTAACCCACGAATATCTAAGTGTAGAGCTTGATATTGTTTGGAATGTCATTGAAAACTATTTACCTTCTCTAGAAAGAACGATTGAAGCAATGGCACAGGAGTTTTGGAATATTTAGTTGAGAAGTACTCCGAAACTGAAAAATCACCTTAATGAAGTGCGATAAGCCGGAGGCTTGACGCTACGCGTATCGCGCAGCGTGCGTCTTCGCGCACTCGCCTGTTTGTATCTGTTCTTGCACTATTGTCATTTAGCTATGACTCAGGAGGTAGAACCTCCTACTGCTAGTTCCCAGGCTATAAATCCAGAAGAACCCCACCCCGGTTTTGTCTTGCGCCAAAACCGCCCCTCC
>NZ_QMEB01000035.1 GCF_012912135.1 Brasilonema bromeliae SPC951
AATGTTAATTAATGTCTAGCTTTGTCCAACAATTTAGTTACAGTTTCTAGCCCCTTAGTTCCTGAAGCCGTATCGCACTTGGGAAATGTGGGCTAAAGTGGGCTAAAAATAATTTCCCCCCTGCCGTTCTTATATGTGGCTCGGGGGGAAAAAATAGGTGGTAGACTATAGAGTTTCTGTATAACTTGATGTCTCTATTCTATTAACTGTGTTCACTTTTGTACAGTCTAATCATAAGAATTTACGGTATTTTCACAACATCTTTACTAGTTCTTTATTCTCGCTATCTCTGGAGCTAGTCTTATATATAAGTGTAGCATTACATCTTTGACCAAACTTTCTAACTTGAGTCTCTCTGTAAAAATATGAACATTAAAATTGTCACGGCTACGGTTCTGTTTACTTTTTTTGGGTTGACAGCACAAGCCTTCGCACTCAACGAGCAAGACTTGGAACTTTTGAGAACAACAAATACTTGTCCTCGTTGTGATTTAAGTGGTGCTGATTTATCTCAAGCTAGATTAAGTGGAGCCAATTTACGAGAAGCAAACTTAAAGGGTGCGAACTTATCTCAGGCAAACCTCACAAATGCAGATCTCACAGGTGCAAATCTAGAAACTGCAGTTTTAACTTCCGCAAACCTCTCGAATGCTTCCCTAACAGGTGCGAATCTCAAATTAGCATCTCTGGACAATACCAATTTGACTTCTGCTGGGTTTATAGGTGCCAATTTAGAAGCTGCCAATCTCACAGGAGCTAAACGACAGTATACAAACTTTCGAGGAGCAAATTTCCGTTTGACCACAATGCCCACAGGCACTGTCACTTCTGACAAAAATTATGGCTGGTCACTACAGCGTCCAGCTCAACAAGTTGAATGTGATAAGTTCAAAAACCAGAAGGTTCCTGGTACAACTTGTCGCGGGGAATAAGGAGGACCAGGGGAGCACCTTTAGCAGGAGAGCAGGGGAAGAAATTACTTGCTTATTCCGCGTCTTCCCTACTTGCTCATCTCCCTCACTACTCCATCTTCCCCACTTGCAAAAGGGAGCATCCCAAATGTGTAAATTTATTTTATTTTGTAGTGCGGGCCGGACAGCCCGCTTCGGTTATAAACTGGGGAGCAAGATGCTCCCACTACCATTTTTTTTGCAAAATTGGGATGCTCCCCTTGCAAAAAATAATTGAAGTTAAATTAGCATTTGGTTAACATTTCTTTATCATAGGAAAAATGACAAAACAGTGTGTAACTTAATTCACCAATGCTTACTCATATTAAAGACTTGGCAACAAAACTGTCACCCCGCTTAATTGAGATTCGCCGTCACATCCACTCTCACCCAGAACTCAGTGGTCAAGAGCAGCAAACATCTGCTTTTGTTTCTGGTGTTTTATCTTCTAGTGGTCTTCACGTACAAGAAGGAGTCGGTAAAACTGGAGTGATTGCAGAACTGCAAGGGACTGGCAAAGATGAACGTTTATTGGCAATTCGCACTGACATGGATGCGCTACCAATTACAGAACGCACCTGTTTAGAGTTCGCCTCTCGCTCACAAGGTGTCATGCACGCTTGTGGTCATGATGTCCACACGACAGTCGGTTTAGGAACAGCAATGATACTGTCTCAAATGGCAGAGGAGTTACCGGGTGGAATACGGTTCTTATTTCAGCCAGCAGAGGAAATAGCCCAAGGTGCTAGTTGGATGGTAAACGATGGCGCAATGAAGCAGGTATCAAATATACTTAGTCTTCATGTTTTCCCCTCGATACCCGCAGGTTCCATTGGTGTGCGTTACGGCGCGTTAACGGCAGCTGCTGACACTATAGAGATTATCATTATCGGTGAATCTGGACATGGTGCTCGTCCTCATGAGGCGGTAGATGCTATCTGGATTGCTTCGCAAGTCGTAACCACACTGCAACAAGCAATCAGCCGAACCCAGAACCCTTTACGTCCTGTCGTGTTAAGCATAGGGCAGATTAACGGTGGCAGAGCACCGAATATAATTGCTGATAAAGTGCAGTTGTTGGGAACAGTCCGTTCTCTCCATCCCGAAACCCGTGCCAATCTGCCAAATTGGATTGAAAAAATCGTCGCTAATGTTTGTGATTCCTATGGTGCAAAATATCAGGTAAACTATAGCCAAGGCGTGCCTAGCGTGCAAAACGATTATTTCCTAACGCAGTTGACGCAAGCAGCAGCAGAGGAAGCATGGGGTAGCGATCGCGTTCAAGTGTTACCCGAACCTTCTCTTGGTGCCGAAGATTTTTCTGTTTATTTAGAACACGCTCCTGGTAGCATGTTTCGCTTGGGTGTGGGCTTCAAAGATAGAATCCTTAATTACCCATTACACCATCCCCTCTTTGACGTAGATGAATCTGCCATTATTACTGGAGTTGTCACGATGGCGTACACAGCTTACAAATATTGGCACCAAAATTGATAAACTTAAATATCTAAATAAAAACTCCCAGCACTCTTGTACTGGAAGTTGATACTTTAGCGAGACTAATCACTAGACGCAAAACAAAGCAAAAATTTGCGTCTAGTACTTCCATAGACTACTTAGCGCCGACTACGCCCAATTTCTTTTGGAGCTCGGTCTTAGCAGCTTTGAATTCTGTAGCCAGTTGCTCGCTTTGCTCCGTGCTCAAGTTGTTGCGAATAGCAGCGAACATGGAGCTTTCTTCTTGACGAATATGGTCGCCAACAGCGTCCATCAGCTGTTTGATTTTACCTTTGAATTGCTCCATGTTAGAGGGGTTAAGACCCTTGATTTGCTCTAACATCTTCTTCATTTCAGCTTGCTCGTCATACAGTTCTTGAGTATCGTTCTGACCGTAGAAAGGACGTACTCTGGGGTAGACGACTTGCTCTTCAGCTTCAGCGTGAGCACTCAAATCCTTGTAGATTTGACCAAAGTACTCTTGAATCTTTTGGGGATCTTGGCTAGCCAAAAGTTCAGTGAACAAGGTGTTAACCTTGCCGTGATCCAAACGAATAACATCTTGGATGTTCAGATCCTTCTTGTCAGTGTTTTGGGTAACAGCGCTACCGACAACGCCGCTGACTGCAGCCATAGCGTCTTGCACGCGTGCCCAAATACCTTGCTCCGCTTCTTGTCCGGTCAGTTCGCGGACACCCAAAATTTCCAGAACGCCTTTGAGTTGCTCTTGGTGAGCGCGGTTCTCAAAGTTGATGGTGTTTAGAGGTCCGAGAGCCAGCATGACGTCAGCACCAACTTTTTGTGCTGCTTTGTGAACTGTCAAGCCGGTCATGACTTGTTGGTGCTTCAGCAATTCATGCTGAAAGACTTTCTCGTACAGGCTCAGCTCAGAGCCTTGTTGCAATTTACGAACCTTTTCAATTAACTCTGTAACGGTCTTCTTTGGCTCGGCTTGGATGCCATACTGACCGATTACAGTTTCCAAAACGCCCAGATTTTTTTTGTCATCTTCGAGAAAGTTCCGGAGGCGATCAGCAATTTCTTGGTCACTGACTTGTTTGATAAGCTGTTCTTCATTTTCAATCAGCAACTGTTGAAGTGCTTTCAGATCTGCCAGTTTAATAGCAATAGCAGAACGCTTTGTATCATCTAGTGTTGCAACCATTTTCTGGTTCCCCTCAGGATCAAGTTTTTTGCGTTATTTACATTCTCAAGGTGACACAATCATGAATAAGCTTCCATCTTTCTTTTGACCGATAGCTCATAAACTCTGGATAGAAAAAGGAGAAAAAAACTTCATCTTTTATAATTTCTACTTGGAGATAGATAGTTACTTTCACGATGCTCTATCGCTAGATAGAGAAAAATTTTTTGCAAATTCTCTAGATTGACGCAAGGATAGTTAAAAAGGAGATAAAAGCATAATGCCCGATAGTCCAGGGCTAGGAGAGCAAGCGCTGAATAAAGCCGCAGAAATAGGGTTATCTAGCCAGTTAGATAAAGTAGAAGATTTGAATGTAGATGTCAAAACAGATCCTCTGAAACTGGTTCAAGGAGAAGTCGATTCAGTCTCAATTGAAGGCAAAGGATTGGTAATGCAAAAAGACCTCCGAGTGGAGGAGTTGAAAATGCAAACCGATAGCGTTGCCATTAATCCCTTGAGTGCAGCTTTTGGTAAGATTGAACTGACAAAACCAACGCAAGCAAGTACACTAGTTGTTTTGACTGAAAACGATATCAATCATGCCTTTAACTCGGAATATGTCCGTTCACAATTGCAAACCCAGAAAATTCACATCAACGGGCAGTTAACGACGATTATTCCTCAACACGTAGATTTTCATTTACCTGGTGAGAATAAAGTCGCATTAGGAGCTTCTATTCTATTAAGAGAAACCAATGAAACTCACCAAGTTGCTTTTTCCGCAGTGCCGAAAGTGAGTGCTAACGGACAAACAGTTTCTCTAGAAAATGTTGAGTATGGTGATACAAAAGAAATCTCACCAGAGTTGACAAAAACTTTGATAGATGCAACGAGCGAAATTTTGAATTTAAGTAACTTCGATTTAGAAGGAATGACCCTACGAGTTAAACAACTCGAGGTGGAAACAGGTAAACTGATACTGCAAGCAGAAGCTTACGTCGAGCAAATTCCCTCAGCATAAAATTAGGATACTTTAGGATACTAAAAATTATGGAAACTACAGAGAGAACTTCGACACCGTTCCCAAATCTCCCACCAGTTATTGAAAGTGACGATAGAGAGTATCATGATACTGGTGTACCTAGCACAGTTGCGATCGCAGGACATCCCTTACACCCCCTGAGTGTCATCTTTCCCATAGCCTTTTTAGCCGCCGCCTTGGGTAGCGACTTCGGCTACTGGTTAACTCATGATTTCTTTTGGGCAAGGGCTTCGCTGTGGTTAATCGGACTTGGATTGCTTGGAGGCGTGGTAGCAGCGCTAATCGGCATAAGCGACTTTTTACAAATTGAACGAGTCCGCAAGCGTTCTGCTGGCTGGGTGCACCTGACTCTTAACGTGGCTATCCTTGTTTTGAGTGCCATCAACTTCATTCTGCGTCTCGGCAATCCTGAGTCAGCAATATTACCTTGGGGTCTCATAATCTCACTTATTGTTGGTACGCTGACGAGTGCTTCTGGCTGGTTCGGTGCTGAACTATCCTATCGCCACAAAATTGGTGTAGTGGGTGCTGGTAGTAGAAGATATCCGTGACAAAATTTTAGATTTCGCCAATAGCAACCCAAAAAGCTTTCGTGTAATACCATTTCTTTGTGAGGCTGCGCCAAATTTTCTTGACTTCTTCTTTCTTTCTTTGTGTACTTTGCGCCCTACCCTGCGGGAAGCCCTCCGGGTTCTTAGAGTATCTGAAATTTAACAGTTATCAGTTATCAAGTACCAGCCGCAGTACCAGCCGCAGTACCAGCCGCAGTACCAGCCGCAGTTATCAGGTAGGAAACGGACTCGTCCGCGTAGGTAGCTGCGTAGGTAGCTGTTTACTGTTCACTGTTCACTGTTTTAACAGCCTCACTCGAAGACAGGCGACTGTCGTACATGGTTTCCCAACTTGTTCGCGTCTCGTCTGCCCGTACACGCTACGCAAAGAAGAACACCAAGAAAACGAATGAGTGCAACAACTTTATTTCTTTAGTAGCGTGAACAGATTGTCCGCCCTGATCTAAAAGTCATGATTTCATGATGAGATCAATATCTTGCCCATCTCAAATATTGAACGGGCAAGACTGGTATCTCAAAAAAACACACAAGAAATGAATCTTGTTATAAGTATGACTAAGGCTGTGAACTACCCACCACCAACCGCAAGCGGTATGGTGGGGGCTTCCAACTTCACGGAGGAAGGCCTCATCGTGGGCTTGCGCCCTCGAATTGGTCTTACTTCCTCTCCATTGGCGTTAGCCTCCCCTGTCCCAGAGGAGGACAGCATTCTGACACCTTCTGTTCTAATATTCATCGCAGCATTACCATCTCTATCGTGATGAGTACCGCAACTAGGACAAACCCAGGTTCTTGTATTTAGTGACAACTCTTTGATTTGATAATGGCAATTAGAGCAAAGTTTGGAACTAGGAAACCATCGGTTTATTTCTATCAACATCCCGCCATTACGTTCTAATTTGTAAGACAAGAAGTTGACGAAAGTCCCCCATCCCGTATCAGATATTGCTTTTGCTAGTTTGTCGTTACGAACCATGCCCTTGACGTTTAGGTTTTCAACTACAACGACTTGATTGTTATCAACTATCTTTCTAGATAGCTTATGTAAATAGTCTTGGCGGACATTGCTAACTTGTTCGTATACTCTAGCTACTTTTCTTAAAGCCTTTCTACGACGACTACTACCTTTTACTTTTCGTGCAGCAATACGTTGTTTCTTGGCTAATTTCTTTTCATATTTGGCTAAGTGTTTTGGGTTTGGATATTTGGAAACTTTTTCACCGTCGTAGGTAATTGCAAAATCTTTTATTCCTAGGTCAACACCAATAACCTTGCCATCTGTACTAGGTGTTGGGTAATCGTCTTCATATTCCATCAACACAGAAGCGTAGTACTTACCAGAAGGACATTTACTAACGGTGACAGTCTTGATAGTCCCATCAAGTAGACGATGAATATTCGCTTTTACAACGCCTAACGTTCCAGGAAATTTCAGGCAATCATTGACTTGTTTTACCTTCTGTGGATACTGGATGGACTGACGATGATGTCTTGACTTGAACTTAGGATATTGCGCTCTACCATCAAAAAAGTTTTTGTACGCACGACTAAGATTGAGACTTACAGATTGTAAAATCTGTGAGTAGCATTCTCCTAGCCATTCAGTTTCTTCATCTTTTTTGAGTGCTGGCAATAAAGAATTTAGCCCAGATTGAGACAAACCTTTTCCAGTTGCCTTGTAGGTTTCAATGCACTTGTTTAAACCGTAATTCCACCACCAGCGAGCACATCCAAAATGCTGTGCAAGTATCTTGACTTGTTGGTCTGTGGGATACAACCTAATTTTTACGGCTTGTCGTCTCATCTAAACTTCTCCAAATATCGACCTGTTACTATTATATACAATTTTCAGTAACAGCGTTCCGGAAAAGTTGGCAACTCCTCATACATCTTTCCCTCTCTTACCGTCGGTAAGAATTGGTGACGCACTGGGACAAAGAAAATGAGCCACACGAGTGTTTGTTGATCTGTCGGCGCTTACGAGTACTCGTAGTTATAAGGCTGGCTCATTTTCCCAGTCGGAACCCCGCAAAGATGCAATCGTCGTTGCCCGTCGCCTCTCCCGGCGCTAAACGGAGTACCGTTATAGCGCGGGACTTACGACGAAGAAGTTAACTCTTCTGTAATACTAATATAGGCAGGCTGTGCTTTCACTCTTTCTATCCAATCTTGGATGGCAGGAAATCGTGTCAAGTCAAATCCACCTTCATCAGCGACATGAGTGTAAGCAAACAAGCCAATATCAGCAATTGTGTAACGCTCTCCTACAAAATAAGCGTGGTTGGATAAGTGTTTTTCCATCACCATTAGAGCTGCGTAACCAGGTTCACGTTTTTGCTCTATAACTTCATGGTATTCTTGAGCTTTATCTAAAATAGAAATCCAAAATCTCAATGTAGCGATATAAGGCTCATGGCTGTATTGTTCAAAGAATAACCATTGCAGTACTTGTGCTCGTAAAAAGGGGTCATATGGTAAAAATTCTGTTCCTTCACTCAGATAAGTCATAATGGCATTTGATTCAGCTAAATATCTCCCTGGTTCAACTTCCAAAACGGGAATTTTTCCGTTGGAATTTTTACCTAAAAAATCTGGCGTTCGAGACTCACCTTTAGTGATATCAACCTCTATCCTCTCAAATGGCATACCAATTTGCGTCAATAAAAGACGAATCTTGTAACCATTGCCTGAGGGTAAAAAATCATACAAACGCAGGGTTTTCATGCCAAAAAGTTGAGATGAAATGGTTAATTAATCATGCCGTCAAAATACAGCATATTATCGGAAATGACAAATAAATATGATAAAATGGTTTGATATATAGCATTTTAGTACGAAACAGAATTCTCTGATTAATAAAAAATAAAAGTAATATTTGTTGCACGATTTAGACGTTTGATTTTAATTAGCGGTTGAGGAAAAAGTATGTGTGGAAGATTTACTTTAATCCAAACAGCAGAAGCATTATACGAAACCTTCCATGTAGAAAAACTTCCCGAGCTAGAGCCGCAATATAACATTGCTCCTACGCAAATGGTCGGGGCAGTCTTGTATAATCAAGAAAGCGAGGAGCGCAAATTTCAGAAGTTGCGTTGGGGGTTAATTCCCTCTTGGTCAAAAGATCTAGGAATAGGAGTGAAGCTGATCAACGCTAGGGCAGAAACAGTAGCAGAAAAACCAGCTTTCCGCTCTGCATTAAAGTATCGTCGCTGTTTGGTAGTAGCAGATGGCTTTTACGAATGGCGGCTTCAAGAAAATCAAAAACAGCCTTATTATTTTCGTCTGCAAGAAGGAAAACCCTTTGGCTTTGCAGGGTTGTGGGAGCAATGGCGATCGCCCGAAGGTGAGGAAATCACATCCTGTACAATTTTGACCACGGAAGCAAACGAATTAGTGCAGCCGATCCATGAGCGTATGCCAGTTATTCTTCAACAACAGGATTACGATGTGTGGTTAAATCCAGAAATACAAACACCCTCATCGCTACAACAACTGCTGCACCCCTACCCATCCGAAGCAATGACTGCTTACCCAGTCAGCAAAGTTGTCAACAGCCCCAAGCAAAATATTCCAGATTGTATTAAGCCTTTGTAACTTTTCATGAGGTACTAATCAGTTAGATTAACTTGTAGTGAGCGCTCAAGCACTCATTAAACACCCAGTCATCGTCATGATTGCGGCAAACCTATCACATAAGCCGTTATGCCAAGAACCCAGAAAAACGATAACTTTGTTGACAAAAGCTTTACAGTCATGGCAGATCTGATCCTCAAGCTTCTGCCAACCAATAAAAAAGCTAAAGAAGCCTTTGTTTATTACCGAGATGGAATGTCCGCACAGTCGGAAGGAGAATACGCTGAAGCCTTAGAAAACTACAAAGAGGCTTTAGAACTAGAAGAAGACACCAACGACCGAAGCTATATCCTCTATAACATGGGGCTTATCTATGCCAGCAACGGGGAACATGACAAAGCTCTAGAGTTGTATCATCAAGCACTGGAATTTAATCCACGCCTACCCCAAGCTTTAAACAACATCGCTGTCATTTACCACTATCAAGGGGAAAAGGCGAAAGAAGCAGGAGACGAAGACGGGGGAGAAGCACTGTTTGACAAAGCGGCTGATTATTGGATTAGAGCTATCCGCCAAGCTCCCAATAACTACATCGAAGCTCAAAACTGGTTAAAAACCACTAAACGCTCTCAAGTTGACGTATTCTTTTAATGATTTGTCGTTAGTCGTTTGTCATGATACTAATGACTAATGACTAATGACTAATGACTAACCATGATTGACCGTGAACAAGTTCGTAAAGTAGCTCATCTTGCGCGTTTAGAGTTGACGCCCGAAGAAGAAGAGAAATTCACAACTCAGTTGGGAAGTATTCTTGACTATTTTGAACAACTGAGTGAATTGGATGTGAATAATGTGCCACCAACATTACGAGCAATTGATGTGAAGAATGTGACACGAGCAGACGATTTGCAACCTTATCCCAACCGCGAAGACATTCTTCAGAGTGCGCCAGAACAAGAACGCGACTTTTTTAAGGTACCTAAAATCCTGAATGAGGAATAGTTATGAGTCTTCAATAAGTTATGAGTGAGTAGTTGGGTTGCTCAGGTTATCGGTGTGGGCTGTATTTTAGATTGTCAGTGGGGCAATTCAACATTGAGTAGAATTGGACAGCAGTGACGAATCCAAAACAGAAAAGCGGAGTACACCGATGCTGCAATCCGTTGAGCAACGCATTGAGCGTGTCATCAATAATCTTCTGCCAGCAACAGCGCTAGAAGGAAAATTCGGTTCACCAAAAACATTGGATGAGCAATTGGTGCATTACCACACGCCAGGCATCAGTATTGCCGTCATTAATGACTTTGAAATCGAATGGGCACGTGGATTTGGTGTGTGTGAGGCTCGAACAAGCCGTGAAGTCACACCAAACACGTTGTTTCAAGCAGCCTCAATCAGCAAACCTGTTTTCGCCTTAGCGGTTATGCGTCTTGCACAAGAAGGTCGTCTCAATCTTGATGAAGATGTCAACACCTATCTCACCTCATGGCGTGTGCCTGCTATCGGAGATTGGCAACCTCGCGTCACGCTGCGCCAGTTGTTGAGTCATACTGCTGGCTTGACTGTGCATGGCTTTCCTGGCTATCTAAACTCAGAGCCATTGCCAACCACGATTCAAGTTCTCAATGGCGAACCTCCAGCCAATACCGATAAAGTGGAGGTTAATATCATCCCTGGTTTGCATTATCGCTATTCGGGTGGTGGTACGACAGTTGCCCAACAGGTATTGGTTGATTTGCTCAAGCAACCTTTTCCAGAAATCATGCGCGAATTGGTGCTCAACCCGTTGGGCATGACAAACAGCACCTACCAACAGCCGCTTCCAAACGATTGGTCAGCAAGGGCAGCAACAGCTCACCCGTTCTCTGGTATCCCACTTGAAGGCAAGCACCACGTTTATCCTGAGATGGCAGCAGCAGGTTTGTGGACGACAGCAACAGATTTAGCCAAAGTCGGAGTCGAAATTTTGCGAGTATTGCGTGGGTTACCTGCCACTGTGTGGAGTAAAGAGACGATAGAAGAAATGTTGCGTCCCCAACAACCAGAGCAAACACAAGGAGCGAATGAATCATTTGTGGGATTAGGGAATGGATTATTTGTGGGATTAGGATTCTTCGCGGGTGGTGGAATTGGCGATGGTTTCTACTTTTTTCATAGTGGTACGAATGAAGGATTTGTAGCATTGATGCGTGTTTACGCGCATATTGGAAAAGGTGCTGTTGTCATGCTCAACTCCAATGAAATTGAGCTGATGCCAGAAGTTATGCGATCGCTCGCGCTTGAGTATGACTGGCCTGACGTGTTCCCGCAAGAAAAACCAATCATCACTTTGTCGCAAACTGATAGCTACTCAGGGTTATACTTAACAAAATCTGGATTGCAGTTCAAAGTGATGAGCCAAGATGGGAGTTTGTTCCTACAATGTGAGCAGCAACTGCCGTTACAGTTTTTCCCGACATCAGAGCTAGAGTTCTTTGCTAAAGCAGCGAATACGAGTATTTCCTTTGAAAAGGATGACACAGGCAATATTACTGCAATGACATTAAGCCAAGCAGGTGTCATGAGTTTAAGACAACAAGCGGATCAACAGATTAGAGCACAGAGACAGGGGTGATTAAATCAGTTGTCAGTTATCAGTTATCAGTTATCACTGTTCACTGTTTACTGTTCACTGTTCACTGTTAATAATGCCGCTAGTAGTTCTATCTAAAGACGCTTAGGCAATTGTTGATTATTAGATACAACTAGTAGTGATTAACGACTAACTACTAATTAAACTTATGGGCTTGGGAATCCTCAAGGATGGTAAGTGGGTAAGCGATCGCGAGCAAGAAGACTCACAAGGTAAATTTCTCCGTCCTTCAACAACTTTCCGCAACCGTATTACAGCAGATGGTTCTAGCGGATTTAAAGCAGAACCAGGACGCTATCACTTGTACATTTCCTGGGCTTGTCCTTGGGCGCATCGCACCGCCATTATGCGTCAGCTCAAAGGACTGCAAGATGTCATCAGTATGTCCGTCGTAGCGGCAGAAATTCATGATAACAGTTGGGAATTTGCTGATGAACCTGGGAGTACTCCCGATACAGTCAATGGAACTCAGTATCTCTGGCAAGTTTATCTCAAAGCCGATCCCAACTACAGTGGACGGGTGACAGTTCCGGTTTTGTGGGATACACAAAATCAGACGATTGTCAATAACGAATCCCGCGAAATCATACGGATGTTGGATACAGAGTTTGATGCCTTCGCGAAACAAAATGTAAACTTTTATCCAGAACATTTACAAAAAGTTATTGACGAGACAATTGATGCAATTTACCAGCCGATAAATAATGGTGTCTACCGCGCAGGATTTGCCACGACACAATCAGCTTATGATGAAGCGGTAACCGAACTTTTTGATGCTCTTGATCATTGGGAGAAAGTGTTAGGAAAGCAACGTTATCTTTGTGGCGAACAACTCACTGAAGCGGACTGGTGTCTGTTTACAACCCTGTTTCGCTTTGATGCCGTTTACTATGTGCATTTCAAGTGTAACTTACGCCGGATTGTAGATTATTCCAATTTGTGGAACTATCTCAAAGACCTCTACCAACAGCCAGGAGTCAAAGAAACTTGTAATCTTGACCACATCAAACGGCATTATTACAAAAGTCATCCCAAGGTCAACCCAACTCGAATTGTACCCAAAGGACCGATTATTGATTTTGATGCACCGCATAACCGGGATCAACTGCGTGCAGCTATGACAGTTTAGATTAACAATGAACAGTTATCAGTGAACAACCATTTGATAACTTTTGACTGTTTACTGATAACTGTTTTGATTATTCAGGAAATGGGGTCTTAAAATTTCTCAAGCAAGACAACAGCATACGCACAAATACCTTCTTCACGTCCAGTCGGACCAAGTTTTTCATTGGTAGTCGCTTTAACACCAACTTGATTCGGCTGTACTTGCAAAACTTGTGCTATTGTTTCCCGCATCTTCTCAATATGGGGTTTCAATTTCGGGCGTTCTGCGACAACGACCGAGTCAACATTGCCTATTTGCCAACCATGTTGGCGAACCAACTGATGGACTTTACTTAACAGTACCAAACTATCTGCCCCTGCCCATTGGGGATCTGAGGGAGGAAAATAATGTCCAATGTCCCCCAAAGAAAGCGCCCCCAGCATAGCATCCATGATCGCGTGTGTCAGAACATCAGCATCGCTGTGTCCTAGCAAACCCAAGGAGTGGGGTATATGGACTCCGCCTAGAATGAGGGGGCGATCGCTTACCAAGCGGTGGATATCGTAGCCGTTACCAATACGAATATTCATATTTTAGTCATTAGTCACTAGTCACTAGTCATGAATTAGTACTCATACCGTTTCTTCATGAAGCTGCGCTAAATAATTTCTTAGCCCCCCTTGGGAAGGGGGGTTGGGGGGATCTGATTTGTTGCATCTTCATATAGAGATGGTATCAAGTGTCAACAGTCAAAAGTCAAAAATTATTCTTCTCCCTCACTCCCTCACTCCCTCACTCCCTTACTCTCCTTGCTGCTTCCGCTTCTCTTGCCAACATTTGAACAAATCAGGACGGCGCAGGCGTGTTCTGGTGATTTGTTGTTCATAGCGCCACTTATAAATTGCAGCATGATTTCCTGAAAGCAGGACTTCAGGAACCTTCCAGCCACGAAACACTGCAGGACGGGTATACTGGGGATAGTCCAACAATTCCTCTTCAAAGCTTTCTGCCGTTAGGGACTCAACTTTTCCCACTGTTCCCGGTAACAGACGTACGACACCATTCATTAATGCCATTGCTGGAATTTCTCCACCAGTCAGAATAAAATCGCCTAAAGAGACCTCGCGGTCAACTAAATGCAATACCCGTTCATCCACCCCTTCGTAATGACCACAAATCACTACCAATTGGTCATAATTCGTCGCCAATTCTCGTAACAGTGGCTGATTCATCGTTTGACCTTGAGGACTCATGAGAATAACCTCTCGTCGATCTAAAACTGGCAGTGACTCTACAGCAGCAAATATAGGTTCTGGCTTCATCAGCATCCCCACACCACCGCCGTAAGGTTCATCATCAACTTTCCGGTGCTTGTCAGTGGTAAAGTCTCGTGGATTAATCAAATGCACTTGGGCAATCTGCTTTGCTAGGGCTTTACCTATCAGCCCGGTAGTGAGAACAGAGGTAAAACAGTCAGGAAACAGCGTAACTATATCAAAGCGCACAGTATTTCGTATTGGAGGACACTAATCTAAAATTGGATGATTTGAAAACGATGTTGTGTCACAGACAAATCAACATCATCAATTGTGTCTCAAAGTACCGGAAGTATTGGGTTTTCCGTGTCAACACAAGTTTTTCTAATTACTTAATTTATGTTTAAATATTGTCACATCTACATTTAACTTATTAAACTGAACCGAGTTAACAACTTCTTCGGATGCATCTGGCTAGCCTCAGAAAAAAGTTTGTCAACACCTGCTAAAGTCCCTCCACTTGAAGTGTTGGTGGTATGAGGTAGGAAAACCCCACAGACGTGAACTCAGAGTATGAAATAAAGAATCTCGTTGTTTTTCTTCATGAACCAATTCACAAGACTAAAACCAAATCTTCATGGACACAGGTGTTCAAATCACCTTCTTACCTTACACCAGTACGGGGGCGAGGCTTTGCGCCCGTACAAACCGAGAGGCGCAAAGCCTAGATCCCCTACACCATACCCTAGAGTGAGCGAATGTGAAAAACAAACCCCAAAAGAAACGGCAAAGGACACTCCACAAACTGAGGCATTTTGTACATGAAGCACTGTCCTCCACGAGAGGCAAAGCGTAAAAAGAATCAGGCGAAAGCTACGTTGTTTAATTGACCTGAAGTTGTTGACAGGAGAAACACAATGCCGCAATTAAAAGTCAAATCGCTGGAAATGAGGACACCCCAAGCAACTAAAACCGCTGTTCTGGTCATCGGAGGCGCAGAAGACAAAGTACATGGACGCGAAATTTTGCGGACATTTGTCAGTCGGTCTGGTGCCAGTAATGGCCACATTACAATTATCCCATCTGCCTCCCGTGAACCAAGCATCATAGGTGGTAGATATATTCGTATTTTTGAAGAAATGGGTGCTAAGAAAGTCGAAATCTTAGACATTCGAGAACGGGATCAGTGTGAAGATTCTTACATCCAAGCATCTCTAGAAAATTGTACAGGAGTGTTTTTGACAGGCGGAGACCAATTGCGTCTCTGTGGCGTTCTGTCAGATACGCCAGCAATGGATATTATTCGGCAACGCGTGAGAGCCGGACAACTCACCTTAGCAGGGACGAGTGCAGGAGCAGCTGTGATGGGGCATCACATGATCGCAGGGGGTGGTAGCGGCGAATCGCCAAATCGCTCCCTAGTGGATATGGCTACAGGTTTGGGATTGATCCCAGAGGTAATAGTAGATCAACACTTCCACAATCGCAATCGTATGGTGCGGCTGATGAGCGCGCTGGCAGCTCATCCAGATCGCCTGGGGATCGGGATTGATGAAGATACATGTGCCATGTTTGAGCGGGATGGTTGGCTACAAGTCTTAGGCAAAGGTAGTGTTACGATTGTAGATCCAACTGAGGTCACTCACACGAATGAACCACATGTCGGAGCAACTGAACCCTTAAACATCCATAATCTACGAATGCATCTTCTCAGTCATGGTGATCGCTATCACGTGTATCAGCGTACAGTATTACCTGCCGTATACCGTGTCTCCAGCTGACGAAGCGAGTAGCTGATGTTACATTAGTAAGCGAAACAAACACTGAATTGACCGCTAAATTTTAGGTTGCTTGCAGCCAAAAAAACGAGAATAATACGATGTAAGAAGAAAAAACTGTTTACTATGAACAGTTAAGCGGTCAATTCCAGTAAGAAACTAGAATATTGGTTCCGAATCTCCATCTACCTATTTCCCATGAGAATCCTCAAGATCCAGACCTTACGCGGCCCCAACTATTGGAGCATTCGACGCCACAAGCTCATTGTCATGCGCCTCGATTTAGAAAACCTTGCCGAGACGCCCACAAACGAAATTCACGGCTTCTATGAAGGATTAGTGGAGGCTTTGCCCAGTCTGGAAGGTCATTTTTGCTCACCGGGCTGTCGTGGTGGTTTTTTGATGCGAGTGCGCGAAGGCACCATGATGGGTCATGTTGTGGAACATGTAGCCCTAGAATTGCAAGATTTGACTGGAATGAACGTAGGCTTTGGTCGGACCCGAGAAACATCAACATCGGGAGTATACCAGGTAGTGCTCGAGTATCTCAATGAGGAAGCGGGACGCTACGCTGGCAGAGCAGCAGTGCGGCTATGCCAAAGTATTGTAGACCGGGGTCGCTATCCAAAGGCAGAGTTAGAGCAAGATTTGCAAGACCTCAGAGACTTATGGCGTGACGCTGCTTTAGGACCGAGTACGGAAACACTTGTCAAAGAAGCAGAAAAAAGAGGCATTCCCTGGATGCAACTCGGCGCACGCTTTTTGATTCAGCTAGGCTACGGCGTGAATCAAAAGCGGGTACAAGCGACGATGACAGACAGTACCAGCATCTTGGGAGTAGAACTCGCCTGCGATAAAGAAGCCACCAAACGCGTTCTTGCCAACGCTGGAGTCCCAGTACCAAGAGGTACCGTCATCAACTTCTTGGATGATTTACAACAAGCCATAGAATACGTTGGCGGCTACCCTATTGTCATCAAACCTTTAGATGGCAACCACGGACGCGGTATCTCTATTAATATCACTTCCACCGAAGAAGCGGAAGCTGCTTATGATTCTGCTAGACAGGTTTCCCGAGCAATTATTGTTGAGCGGTATTACACTGGGCGGGATCACAGAGTACTGGTGGTGGATGGCAAAGTTGTGGCAGTTGCTGAACGTGTGCCAGCTCATGTGGTGGGCAATGGCAAATCTACCATCTTTGAACTCATTGAGGAAACGAACAAAGATCCAAACCGTGGCGAAGGACATGATAATGTCCTCACCAAAATTGAACTCGACCGCACCAGCTACCAACTGATGGAAAAGCAAGGTCTCACTCTTAATAGCGTGTTACCTAAAAACCAAATTTGCTATCTGCGGGCAACGGCAAACTTGAGTACAGGGGGCATTGCCATAGACCGTACAGATGAAATTCATCCAGAAAATATTTGGCTGGCACAACGGATAGTAAAAGTTATCGGTTTGGATATTGCAGGAATTGATATTGTGACAGCGGATATTAGCCGTCCCTTGCGAGAAGTGGATGGTGTGATTGTAGAAGTTAATGCCGCTCCCGGATTCCGGATGCATGTTGCTCCAAGCCAAGGCATCCCTCGTAATGTAGGAGGAGCAGTCATGGATATGCTGTTCCCAGCGGATAAAATCAGTCACATACCCATTCTTGCCGTCACGGGCACTAACGGCAAAACTACCACGACTCGGCTGTTGGCACACATTTTTAAGCAGACTCATAAAGTCATAGGTTATACAACTACAGATGGGACATATATCGGGGATTATTTAGTAGAGTCAGGAGACAATACAGGTCCCCAAAGTGCCCAACTCATCCTACAAGATCCAACAGTGGAAGTGGCGGTACTGGAAACTGCTCGTGGGGGTATTCTCCGGTCTGGACTAGCTTTTGAAAACGCTAACGTGGGCGTGATATTGAACGTTGCCTCTGACCACCTGGGCATAGGCGATATTGATACTATTGAACAGTTGGCGAATCTCAAGAGTGTGGTCGCGGAAGCTGTGTTTCCTGACGGCTACGCAGTGCTTAACGCTGATGATCACAGAGTCGCTGCTATGGCAGAAAAAACAAAAGCCAATATTGCCTACTTCACCATGAATCCGGATTCGGAATTGGTGCGAAAGCACATTCAAAAGGGAGGAGTAGCCGCAGTCTATGAAAATGGCTATCTGTCAATCTTAAAAGGCGATTGGACGCACCGGATTGAACGGGCAGAAAATATACCCCTGACAATGGGTGGACGTGCACCGTTTATGATAGCCAATGCTTTAGCAGCTTCTTTGGCAGCGTTCGTACAAAATGTCAGCATAGAACAAATTCGTGCTGGCTTGAATACCTTTCGCGCTTCGGTGAGTCAAACACCGGGACGAATGAATTTGTTTAATTTGGGGAATTACCACGCTTTGGTAGATTATGCCCACAACCCAGCTAGTTATCAAGCTTTAGGTGCTTTCGTCCGCAATTGGATTTCTGGCAAACGGATTGGAGTTGTTGGCGGACCTGGCGATCGCCGCGACGAAGATTTCGTCATGCTTGGCAAACTAGCAGCGGAAATTTTTGACTCTATTATCGTCAAAGAAGATGACGACACCAGGGGACGGGGGCGCGGTTCAGCGGCTGATTTAATTGTTCAAGGTATCAAACAAATCAACCCCAACTACCAGCATCAAACAATTCTCAGCGAAACAGAAGCGATTAACAGAGCATTAGACATGGCCCCAGATAACAGTCTAGTGGTCATTTTGCCAGAAAGCATTAGCCGTGCTATTGCCTTAATTACAGCACGTGGAGTCGTCAAAGACGAGATACTCCAACAAACCAACCCGTCTACCATAGATTCTCAAGTTGGGGTGAAATCAACTGTCGTCAACACGCTGTTATAGTCCGAATCAGGCAGCACTTGATTCGGGTTTCCCGACTTGAAGTGAGTGCCCTTCGGCTCCGCTCAGGGTAAACCGTTCATTTGTCATTACGAAAAATAAACGACAAACGACAAAGGACTATTGTTTTTCTTCTTCCGGATTAGTATCCTCACTGGGATTTTTCAGTTCCTCCTTAAAACCCCGCAGAGTTTTCCCCAGTGCGCTGCCTAACTCCGGAATTTTTTTGGGCCCAAAAATCACAATAGCGACCAAAACAATCACACCTACTTCCGTCCATCCCAATCCAAACATAAGCCTCTACTCCATAAAACTAATACAACGCCACACAAGTCTAGTATTTAAGTATAATTTCTGCTTCACTGGGCTTTTCACAAAAATATGTAAAACTGGGCGAGGATGGACAATGCGACAGCAACAGAGGGCATCCATCGCCTAATTTTTTTGTCAACAAAACTATAGCGCTCGCCACAGGCAACCTAGGTGGGCACGACGATTGCTCGTGGCAGTCTTGCAGTTTTACACAAGTTCAACCCCTTCACTAAGCTTACTCAAAATTGCCCAAAGAGCAAAATTGGGCGCACTTGTGTGTCAGGTTTATTGTCAGAGTTTTAAACAAGCACCCGAGCGTGCTCCCGAAGCGTGGATTCAAGCAGGACGTCAATTCTAGACGGTGGCTTTGTTAGATCCGGATTTACCCAACGATTATGTATGTGAGCGCAGTGAACGACCCACTACCAAACGTACTATCAATTTCACAGATTTTTGGCCAATCTTTTAGTTTTCTATCTTTTTTTACAAGAAAAATTACAAAAAGTAAAGAATTGTACGTAATTAGATGATTTGCAAGACAAAGCATAGTAGAAAATAAAGAAAATATTAATTTGTCAGTTTTCTCTATCTGTTCATTCATGAGTCGAATAATTTTCACCGCTATCTTTAATAAAAATCACGCACGCTCGGAGTCATATTTCCATGCAGCTACTTCCACGACCTCAGCATAATAACCAGCGACGCTTAAAGTTGGAGCCTGAGCCACTGTTGAATATGACACAGCTTTCTGCATTTGAGAAACCAGATATTGCAAGCGCAAATACCTTACAACCGTGCGAGAAAAACAATCCAGACAACAAGCTACACCAGCGCATTGCCATTTTTATTGATGGTGCAAACTTGTTTTACTCAGCTATGCACCTCAATCTTGAAATTGATTACACTAAACTGCTGCGCTACCTAACAAAAAAGCGTCAACTGCTTAGGGCTTACTTTTATACAGGTGTTGATTACACGAATGATAAACAGCAAGGTTTTTTGATGTGGATGAGTCGCAATGGCTATCGTGTAGTGAGTAAAGAACTTATTGTGCTCCCTAATGGCTCTAAAAAAGCGGATTTGGATGTAGAGATTGCTGTCGATATGATGACCTTAGCAAGGTACTGCGACACTTTAGTTCTGTTGAGTGGAGATGGCGACCTTGCTTATGCTGTAGATAACATTACCTACCGAGGAGTTAAAGTGGAAGTTGTTGGTTTGGGTTGTATGACTAATGAAAGTCTGATTAGGGTTGCTGACTCTTATACTGACCTTGAACTTATCAAACAAGATATTCAAAAAAAGGTATCCGCTCAATAATTAGGGTGTTTCATTTTTTCGATCAATTTTGCTAGTCCATGCTGAAATCGATCAACTGCCAGGTTAATAAATTCACGCACGGCAGGCGATAGACTTTTATGCCAGGGTTGGAAACTGTAACATAATTCCTACGCATTTATCTTCAAAACTAGTCAATTTTGAGTAGGTATTGCGGAAATATGCTATGATTTCGATATTAGTAACGGTTAACAACCGTGCCGTCAGAGGATAAACCTTCCAGCGAACGACTGGCGTTTGATAAACGTGCCACAGGCGAAGTGCAGGCTCCATAGACAGAGGGTCGTTAGTAGCGCCTCAAAAGAAGTTTTTTAATAACTTCGACACATATAGCGGTCAGTTAGACCGTTCTCGCGCCTGTGGACTGGTTGATGCCGACATCGCCAGAATGAAGCAGGAAGCAAGCTTCAAACTAGATCATGAGCAGATTTGTCTACTTATGAATAGTTGTGAATAGGTCTTGTGTAACGGATACAGGGCGGTGATATTAACAGATCAAACCCTGACTCAATCAAATCGACATACCTGTTTGATAATTCAATCAGGCAGGGGCTATGTAAAGAAAAGTAAAGTTTGAAAATTCGTTTGTAGTAAGCGCTTACTACAAACCTTTAATTTTTTGCGCCGACTTATTTAATGTTAATTACCCCAAGGATTCGCAGGTTGGTCATTAATACGAACCCAATAGCGGGTAGACGGGGCTAAACCGTTTATTTCGCCATAAGCTTCTGCCCAGAAACTCCATCCAGGGTTAGGACCAGTACCATCATGGAATTCTGCCATCCGATATCCAGAAGTACCACGAGTAATTTGTCCTACCTGGTCGCACATCTTGTCTGCAACTGCTTGAGACGTTAATTGCTTCCCTTGGATATTGGGAATTATCAACGCTGTACCGCCAGACCAAGAGGCTTTAGTCGCACCGCCAGGTGTTACACTAGACGGCGGCAGACCTTCTGGTGCCGGAGCGCCTGTCTTTTTAATGCAGAGCAGCGATCGATATTCGTTGATATTAGTGTCGCCGTTATAAGGATCGGTACCACCAGGCTGACCATTATCCGAACCAAACAAAACATAGGTTTTGGAGTCAAGCACTAAAGGGTTGAGCCTTTGATAAATCCAATCGAAGTGGCACTTACCGTCAAAAGACATAATTTTTGTTATTTATCAAAGTAGCCTTGAGGATACATCTTCACGATGCTTGCAGCTGCCTCTTGAACATCTTTTGAAACATCGTTTTGAGCAGCTTGTTTGACAAGTTGGCGAACTTCGGGGAAACCTTCATGGGCTTCCCAAACGTTTTTCAAAGCTGCTAGGCGCACTTTAATGGCATTGTCTGAGAGAAATGCCTGCTTTTGCACTTGGAAAGTAGCCTTGTTCATTTCGCGAAATCCTAAAGCAACAGTGGCTTCTAGCCTTACCCCATCATCTGAATCAGAAGACAAAGCCTTAGTAAGTAAGGTATCGACTTGGTTATCCTGAATCCAGCGCAAAGCTGTGACTGCGGCAGCGCGTACGCTTGGATTAGGAGCAGAAGTCAACTGAGCGATCGCTTTCAATGCTTGCTTAGAACCAGCATTGCCCAGCACTAACAAATACTGCCTGGTTTGCTCGTCGTTCTTAGCAGTTTGCAACTGTTGTACAAACTGCTCTACTATCTTATTGGCGCGTTCTGGCGAATTTTCAGCAAGGTTTCGCGCCATTGCTCCTAAAGCTAATTGTGCGGTAGAAGCGGTGCGTTCTTCCTTCGAGTTAAAGGCTAAGTTACGCAGCACATTTTCTGATTCTTGGGTAGGTGAATTTACTGTTGCCAAGCTAGGAATTAAAATTGACATGGCAAGCCAGTCTTTCTGGTGAGCCTGAGTAGCGGTTACTAAGGCAGACTGTGCCTGAGTATTTCCGACTACACTTAAGGCGCCTGCTAGCATTTGCATGGTAAGACTTTTGGCATTTGCAGCAGCTAATCGTTTGCCCAAAGTAGCGCTAGACTCAGGATACACATAAATTAGTGCCTTAAATTTGAGATACAACGGTGTATTGTTCTGGTTTTTGTCAGGGGATGCTTCTGCTTTTTCCAAGTCAGCGAGTAAACTTTCTAACGTGGTATCCCCTAATTCTTGACGCTGAATCTTAGCTTCAACTTCTGCTTCTGTTGGGGTTGCAGACAGTGCAATAGCAGGCGCCACTTTTTCTCGCTTAGTATTGGTATCACGCAGGGTAGTTAGTTCTGTAGGATTTAAGGTAGCTTGATTTGTATAAGCCATGTTCAGCGTCGTCTTTGCCTGACCAACGTTTTTGCCTGCGATGATGAATTTTTGTAGCTCTGTTCCTTGCAACGAAACTAAATACCCCCCGTGACTGTTAAAATCACCAGTAAGTTTGCCTTCAGAATTTATCGTCGTAGGAACTTGGGTATTATTTGCTTTTTTGCTAGAGGGTGGTTGTAGATATCGCAGTTTATTTTTCTGGTATTTTCCAGCTTCAGTTTGATAACTAGCTATATAATGTCCATTAGGGTCGTCTTCCTGGCTTGTCCATTTATTTGCAAAAGTTTTGCTGCTATCGGGGGTAACAAACTGTGTTGTAGCTAGCAATGTACGGGCAAAGTTTTGAGCAACCTCGCTCATTGTCGGGTCAAATCGCACTGCGATAATTTTACCTTGAGAATTGACAGTAGCAAAAACTTGCCGTTTTAGGTCTTGTTGAATAAGTTGAGCTTGGTCTGTTACATCTTGTCCGTTGGCTTTTAAAGTAACTGCGGGATTATTTACAGTATAAGAAATTAGAAAGCACGAGCCTTTTTGCTCCAAGATAGTAACAACCAATTCACCCTTAACACTGGTTTCAAATGTATTTACAAAACCGTTTATACTAGTTGCTTCAGAGCGATTAGAAGTTTTTAAATCTCCAAACAAAGCCCGCAAGTCGGAATTAGAAGAATTTGTATAATCTAGTTTGTAGGTAAAGCGTTGACCAGGAGCAAATTGATAAACGGGTAAGGTATTGTTCTTAGCTAAGATAGTAGAAGTTAAATCTGTACCCAACTGACTTAATTGCTTTCCGTATACAACGGTGGTTGGAACTGCGAGTGTAAGCAAAAGACCAGAAAGAGCTAGTATAGATTTTGGTCGGAAAAATTTTTGGTTTAAGGTTGAATGATGTTTTGTTGTCAAAGACATATTGCAGTTCTCTAAAGTAAATAATAATCTGTATCAATTAACACTAAAGTTTGCAGAGATGATTGTAAGAAAGTGTGAGGTGAAGTTTTTAGTAGTTTGGTAGAAGCACTTGATAATGCCAAGTTGCCTTCAAATAATTAATTATTTAGATTACTTAAATGCAACTTGATATGATTAATTAAGGATGCAGTTAGCTAATGAAAACCTCTTTTTAGCAATTAGAAATATATTTTTTCAGAACCATTGAATAGATATCCACTTTTGTTAAAGCCATTCCAGTCCCAAATCTTGGTCTTCAACTGTTTGCCAAATACTTTGACATAGCCATAGATTTTACCGTTGAGAGCTTTTATATCGTTGAAAGCATAATAGTCCGCTTTAAGATACGCTCTGTTAGTACCGGGTTCAATATCTACTAATGCTAAGGCACTGATATCCAGATTGTCTTTTAGGAAAGTGAGGTCTACATCAAGTCCAGCAGATACAACCTTAATACTTGCTACTGCCTGACCATAACCTCTAGTGTCTAAGAACGCATTAACCTTCGCATAAGCAGATTTAGGGGACGCAACCAAATTGTAAGTAAATCCACCACTACCTTGTACTCCAAGTTTACCTTTCATTGAAACAGGACCAAGGGAAAAGCCAAAATTTGCAACTTCTTTATCTAAAGAGCGAGAGTACTTATCACCAAGTTGCAAAGAAGCTTGGCGTGCATCTTGGAAGTTATAAACGTTGTTTCCATGCACGAATAAATTCATGTTGGTAGTAAGGTTACCAGATGCAGGTGCATTTAAGCTTGCTGTTGCCCGTAACAAGTCAGCGTGATTGTTGAACATGTAACCCCCAGCATTGGCTTCTGCATAAGCACTGGAAGAAAGAGGTGAAGCTGTTAGTTCCATTTTGCCTTTGATGTAAGCTGCGATGATTTTTGGGTCTCCTGTATCCAGGTTGAAGGTTTTGAGGATAGTTTTAGTTCTAGGAAACGGAAATCGCAGACCTTTGTTTATGGCATCGCTTTTGATTTGTTTCGATAAACTTTTTTGCAATTCGTTGTTGTTAGTTTTACTTGGAGCTAATTCGGTTTCTTGATTTAGTCGCTGTTTGATAAAGTCGAGTACTTTATTTGGTTCGAGCGATTCTCTTAGTGCTGCTTTAGCACTATCCTCTGGTTGATGCGCCTGATCAATCTCTGCTGCCTGTTTTTCTAAAGTAGATTGGTTTATATTAGATTCCTGCAACGTTACTTCCTTTTCAGGAGAACGAAGCGAATATCCTAGTTCGTTAAACTGCTGTTCCAAGCGATTAATTTCAGCATAGTATTCTGCAGCTTGTATTTTTTCACCATTAGGCAATGTGAGGATTGTATCTTCGGAAACCTCTTTACCTGTTTCTGGGTCTTTCAACTCAAAAGGCTGAAATTTGATAGGTTCTTGCTTCTTAAGTTGTACTAGAGTATTATCAATATTTACCTCTGGTGTTGGAGCTTCCTTAAATGCAGAATTATCAATTTTGGCATTATTAGGACGCTCAAAGTTGCTAGAATCCACTGCTTGATTTGCTTGCAAGTCAGTTTTAGCCATAACAGGTAATGTCGCAGCCAAGTTTAAGGCATAAATTGCTAACATTGAACCAATTGAACTAATAAAAGCTATACGTTTCGACATATCTCAAAGTTAATCCATGTAATTTGATATTAGGGTCAGTGCAACATTAATCACTGTCCCGAAGATTATTTTGCTGGTACGAATTTGGAGTAAGATTTCCGACTTTTTCAAAAGTCGGAAACTTGGGTCTGTAATTAACTGTTAAGCACTTAAAAAAAATCCGGTAAGCCAAAAGCTAGTAGAACATTCTATTTTTGAATTACTATTACTATACGTATAATTAGGAGTTAATGTCACGAATAATGCACCACGCTGCACAACAAGGATACCGCACGGTAGTTTTAAATTTACGAGATGCAGTAGGTGAAGATTTTAATAGCTTAGATAAGTTTTTGCAGTGGTTTATCACCAGTATTGCCGAGACATTAGAGTTAGGGCAACCTGTAGAAGAACACTGGCGCAAAAGTTTGGGTAATTGTAAGATAAAATGCCGAACCTACTTTGAAAAGTATCTCTTACCAGGAGATAGTGCCGTTGCGATCGCCTTAGATGAAGTAGATAGACTTTTTGTGCATGGGGAAATAGCTGGAGAGTTTTTGGGAATGCTGCGAACTTGGCACGAAGACGCAAAAACTAAACCTCTTTGGCGACAATTGCGGTTATTGATGTTGCACACACAAGTTTATACTCAACTAAATATTAATCAGTCACCGTTTAATGCCGGGACAGAAATTAAATTAACAGATTTTACTAGCGAAGAGGTGGAATCTCTGTCACGGCAGTATAAATTAAACTGGAAAAATACTCAAGTTGAACAACTAATGGCAATGGTAGGAGGACATCCCTATCTAGCAACAAAAGCCATACAGGTAGTATCGCGCCAGGATATGACTTTAGAAAG
This sequence comes from Brasilonema bromeliae SPC951, assembly GCF_012912135.1. Taxonomy (GTDB): domain Bacteria; phylum Cyanobacteriota; class Cyanobacteriia; order Cyanobacteriales; family Nostocaceae; genus Brasilonema; species Brasilonema bromeliae. The sequence continues at coordinate 25,788 of NZ_QMEB01000035.1, forward strand.
TTTATTGCAATCAGCACCCACAGCTTCTGGGATTTATCGGAACCATTTAGAAAGACACTGGCGTTATTTACAAGCAAATATCCCACTAGCAACAGCATTTAAAACAATAGTTTTAGCAGATAGTCCGGTTGAATTTAATTCAAATTTAAATTTAGACGATGCAGTAAAATTATATGATTTTGGCTTGGTAGAACTGCAAACTAATAGTGTAGTGTCACGTTATCAAATCTATAGTTTATATTTCCAAGAACGCTTGGGAAGTTAGCGCTTTTTATTAATATGAAAAAACAAAAATGTGTGTAGGTTGGGTTGAACAAAGTGAAACCCAACAATGCTTAATTTTGTTAACGTTGGGTTTCGTTCCTCAAACGCCAGACGCCTCTGTCGGGAAACCCTCCTGGAGCTTACGCTCCCCAACCTACGATTCTCTACGATTCTCAAATTTATTCATGTATATAGAATTATGAGTTACTCGAAACAAAGTAATGGGTATCAAGTAGGAGGAAGTCTTGGCGAATCAGCTTCAACTTATGTTGTACGCCGAGCAGATTCTCAACTTTACTCAGGGTTAAAAACTGGTAAATTTTGCTATTTATTAAATTGCCGACAAATGGGGAAATCGAGTTTGCGCGTACAGACAATGGCACGCCTTAAAAAAGAAGGGGTTGCTTGCGTGGCATTTGAAATGCGTGAATTCTGCCTACATGAAGTGACAGAAGATGAATTTTATGGTGGTTTTGTTAGCTATCTAGTAAATGAATTTAATTTAGAGATTGACTTAGAAAGCTGGTGGTATGGGCATAGTTTAATTCATCCGGCTTTAAGGTTGACTAAGTTTATCGAAGAAATACTACTAGAACAAATTCCCCAAAGTATTGTTATCTTTGCCGATGAAATTGATAGCGTTTTAAATTTAAGTTTCAAAGACGATTTTTTTGCCTTGATTCGCGGATGTTATAACAAACGTGCTGATAAACTCAAATACAACCGTCTCACTTTTGCACTGTTGGGGGTAGCTACTCCTGCTGATTTAATTGAAGATAAAGACAATACACCGTTTAATATCGAAAGCGAAGCAATTGAATTAACTGGTTTTCAATTGGATGAAGCAACACCTCTAGAAAAGGGATTTGTTGGTATCAGCAGCAATCCCCGTGCAGTACTTCAGGAAATTTTGCTCTGGACTGGGGGGCAACCGTTTCTGACGCAATGGATTTGTCAGCTTGTATCTTCTAACTTGTCACACATTGCTGCTGGAGTAGAAGCAGATTGTGTTGCCACAATTGTGCGATCGCGCATTCTCTCTAATTGGTTAGCGCAAGATAAACAACAACATTTACAGACAATACGCGATCGCATTCTCAACAACGAGCAACTTGCTTGTTGGTCGCTGGGGATGTATCAAAAAGTTTTACAAGCTGGAGAATTAGCTGTTGATGACAGTCCAGAAATCATGAAATTGCGGTTATCGAGTTTAGTCATCAAGCAAGAAGGTAAATTAAGAGTTTATAACCGCATCTACCAGTCAGTTTTTGATAACACTTGGGTAGAAAAGGAACTACAAAATATGAGACCATATGCTGAAGCATTTGCCGCTTGGGAAGCTTCAGGACGTGATACGTCGCATTTATTGCGTGGGGATGATTTAGGCTTCGCTTTGGCGTGGGCGAATGGAAGAAGTTTGAGTGATAAGGATTATCAGTTTTTGGTTGCTAGCCAAGAGTTGGAACTAACGCAGGTGCAGCAGAGAACGGAAATCGCTTTGCTGCAAGAGAAACAAGCGCAGCAGAATTTCGTTGAGGCGCAACGAAAAGCCAAGCGCAGCGCGCGTCTTACCTTTGCCTCAATGATTGCAAGCTTAACGATGGGTGCGATTACGATTATTTTAACTCCAGGACCTCTAGCAATTTTGTTAAATAATATAGCGTTCCAAATTTACGCTGACGATCATCTACAAACTGCTTTACAGGTTTATGACTTAGCACTCTTAATTAAACCAGCCTATCCAGAAGCTCTTTATACCAAAGGAAGAATTTACGAAGACCTGCAAGATTTTGATAACGCCTCCAATAATTACGAATCTGCCAAAGACCATAAGTTTCCTCAAGCATATAGTGAATTAGCTCGCCTACACATTCTTAATAAAAGATACTCCCGAGCTGTTGACATAATTTCAGAGGGTTTAAAACTGCGTCTTACAGATCGAGAAAAGTATGGTATGTTTAAAAATTTGGGCTGGGCACAATTCGAGCTAGCGCGACAGGGAAAAGCTACCTATGAGCAAGCAGAAATTTCCCTAGATGAAGCTATTGATTTACAAGAAGAGTCTGCTTCCCCCCACTGTTTATTAGCTCAACTTCTCGAAGCTAAAGCTTTAAAGTCAAAATCTCTTACAGAATGGCGTAAATGCTTTGAACTTGGGGACTCTGACCACCCTGATGAGCGTAAGTGGATTGAGGATGCACGTCAACGCCTCAGAATGTAGCCGATTGATGCATTTATATCGCTAAATATATTTAAATTATTTGAATAATCTCCGGAATCTGAATTTTAAGCATTGAATAAATTCTCGTCAAAGTTGAAATATTTAGAATTGACCATGCTTAAAGGCTCACATACCATAGCATTTGCATTAACACTGACATCACTATTTCTCGTAATTAATACAAACATTGCCTACGCAAAGCAGAACCCTGAACGTGGAACATATGTAATTAACGAACCTGAACCTGGAGATGCACCTGGACTACCTAGACCACCCAGACCTTGTTCTAGACCCGGTGGCACATTTCCATGTACTCGACGTCCTGCTCCTCCCATTCCAATTATTGATCTTGAACTTAATGATGTCACGAATGACGTTGCAATTAAAAAACTTGAAGCGCTGAAAGCTTCAGGAAAAGCAACCAACGATGATTACATACTTTTGGGTTATTTCTACAGTCTGGAGAAAAAATACGACCTGTCTGAGGCTAATTACCTCAAAGCGTTGGAACTCGCAACTGATGATGGTAGAAAAGCCATCATCCAACAAGAACTCAAAAAAGTCCGTGATCATAATGTAAAGCAATAACTTAAATAGGTGGCTATAGTAGCAAACAAAGCCGAGAATAAAGCCAACAACCTACCTTCGCGATCTGCCGAACGCGAGTGCGTGCGCTTTGCGCGTGAGGCAAGCGAAGCTATCGCCGGATTGTCTTGGAAGCCTACACTCACTTTTGAGCAGGAGTGTAGGAGATGTCACTATATTGGTACGGGTAACTTTTGGTTAAACTGAGGATCGCTTTGGTAAAGTTACTATTACCCTTGTTCCTTTGCCCACCTGACTTTCTAAAGTAATATCACCGCCATGTAACTCTACACAAACTTTCGCAATAGCAAGCCCCAAACCTGTTCCAGGGATTGTGTCAACGTTACTCCCACGACTGAAAGCTTGAAACAAGTTTTCTTGCTCGTTTATAGGTATACCAATACCTTTGTCTTTAACGTAAAAGATAACTTGTTCCTCACCCCCAATCAGATGAAACTCTATCTCACCTCCATCTGGGGAGAATTTAATCGCATTAGATATTAAGTTAACAAAAATTTGCCGCAAGAGTCCTCCATCACCCCAGAACCCCTTGTAATTGCCAGTTATCTCATAGACTAAATGATGGCGATCTGCGCTTTGCGCAGCAGCATAGCTATCGCTTAATTTTTCCTGCTGCTCTTCTATCAAGCCAGAAAAAAAGTGGTATAAGTCGAGTGGCTGGGGCTTAAACTGGGCTTTGTTTGACTCAAATTGGTTAAACACAAGCAAGTCATCGACCAATTTAGCCATGTAGCGAGCTTTGTGTTCAATAATTTGTAGGAACTTCTCTTGTTTAGATTCATCGAGCTTCACGCCATGTTGCTTAAGTGTGGATGTTGCAGCAAGAATAGAAGCTAATGGCGTTCGATACTCGTAAGAAACTGTTGTCATCATTTGGGATTTAAATGCGTTCAGTTTCTGTTCCTTTCTCAAAGCTGCTTGAGTTTGAGCAAGCAGTTCTGCTTGTTTGAGCATGAAGCGCTGTCTTTCCCTAGTTTTGGTCAGCACGGTTTGCAAGTCCGAGTGCTGAATCACCTTGCGAACTGCCAACTGTAACACATCGGGTTTGAGATGTTGCTTGACCAAGTAATCTTGGACACCCTTTTTCATCGCTTGTACAGCGACCGCTTCATCACCTTGGCCTGTCAGCATAATCACTGATGCCGCAGTATCCAATCTTTCCCGCGTTAGTTGCTCAAGAATTTCTAGCCCAGTCATATCAGGTAGGTAGAAATCGAGTAGAATGACATCACAGAGTATTTTTTGGCACAAGGCAAGTCCATCCTTAGCAGACTCTGCTTCCAAAATCTGGTAGGACTGGTGAGGATCTTTCAAAAGATATCGCCGATAGATTCTTCGATCCTGTGCACAATCATCAATGATGAGTAGCGTCCTGGTATCTGACATAAAAGGATGAAGCAGACTTGCTGCACTCTTTCAACAAGCTTCTTATCTATCATAGAATTTTTAACAAAATTTTAAACAATTAAAAAATTTGAATTGGAAATTATTATTAATTAATGATAACATTTTCTCCTGTCATACCCGCTTGGTGTGTGTCCCGCTATCGGGCAACGTAGGGGAACTAGAGGAGACAGGAGGGCAAATTGATAGAAAAGTTTATAAATTTTTGTGACAAAGTTTATCATCTGAAAAAAAATTAACTGGATGAGTCATGAAATTTTCGTCCAAAGTCTTGTACTCATGACTCATCATTCATGACTCATGATTGTTCGCTAATGACTTATGCTACCTTGCTCTGTATCTACAGCAGGTCCAGCTGTCACTACAACAATTTTATCTGGATACAGTAACTCACGAGCGGCTTGATTAACTTGTTCAAAGTGAACTGCTTGAATTTTTTCGGTAAAATCGCGTAGTTCCTGTTTATTTAGTCCGTACACCTCATTCATCAGGATTTGATCGATTAATTCTTCTGGGTTTGCCAGAGATACGATGTAGTTGCTGATCAAGATGTGTTTAGCTGTCTCTACTTCTGGTTCTGTGACGCCTTTTTGATGGATTTCTTTGAGTAGTTCACGGGTACTGGCGATCGCCTCACGAGTATCTTCTGGACTTGTTTGCATCGAAATCAAAAATGTGCCGGAATTGTTTCCAGCAACGAAACTGCTATAAATTCCGTAGGTTAGCCCTTGGCGATCGCGCACTTCTGCTCCCAGTCTACTTGATAGAGTATCGCCACCTAAAATCTGATTCAACACCAAAGCTGCATAAAAGCGGGAGTCTTTGCGATTAATCGCAGTGTTTCCCATATAGGTAATAGCTTGGGCTTTACCTGGAAGCACTGGGTTAACATTGATAACTTTTTCTGGCAAAGAGACTGTTGGATACTTTAATGTTGGTGGTGAACCAGTGGCTTTCCAGTGACCAAATTCACTTGAGATGAGTGCTTGGACTTGATCACAAGCAAAATCTCCTACCAGTGCAAGCACCATCGTATCGGGACGATAATGTTTTGTCTTAAATTCAATAACATCCTTGCGGCTAATCCGTCGTAAACTTTGCTCTGTAGGGAAGACATGTAAAGGATGTTGTTTGGGGTAAATCGACTGTACAAATGTTCTTTGTGCAACTTCTGAAGGATCATCTAATTCGTGCTTTAGGGCGGTTAATGCTTGTTTTTTAGTCAGTTTTAACTCTTTTGTTGGGAAATAAGCATTTTTGACCACATCTGCTAAAGTCTGAATCAGAACGCTTAAGTCACCTGCTAAGCTATCACCTTCAATGCGCACACCTTCTCGGTACGCATCAAAATGAAGGCTTGCTCCTCGATCTTCTAAAATTTTTGCAAGAGTCAAAGCGTCCTTTGTTTTCGTCCCATTCATTAAGTTCTCGGCGACAAGAGACGCCAATCCAGCTTTATCTTGTGGATCAAATTCCTTACCAGCTTTGACGTAGCTAGAAAGCGTCACCGTGGGAGTACTCTTGTCGGGCACAAGCAATACTCGTAAACCATTAGATAATGTAAATTGCTCTGGTAAGGTATGACTTGTAGGAACACTACGACTATCTGTTGGAGGTAAGTACTTTGTTACTTCCTCTGTCGTCACAGATGCTGATGTGGCAAAATTTTCAGTGTTGCGTTTGGAGTTGTTGATCTTCTTAGGATCATTCCCCTTTCCCTTTACCTGAGTCGGCTTAAAGTAGCCCACTGTCCGTGCTTCTTGTTTCAGGTATTTTTTTGCCACACGCTGGACATCTTGGGCTGTCACTTGGCGAACAGCTGCCAAGTAGCGGTCTGTATAATGATAATCACCAGCAGTTGTTTCATCATTACCCAGTTGCAATGCCAAACTTGTGATATCACGGTTACTCAAAAGAACAGATGCTTCCAACATTACCTTTGCTCGCTTGAGTTCTTCTGTTGTGACTTCTTTATTTATGAGTTTGGCGATCGCACTGTTTAAAACTGAATCAATTTTTTTCAAATCTTGATCAGGATCTGCTGTGACTAACAACTCATACCAGCCTAATTCCATTAAGTTAACCACAGAAGCGGAAACATCAGTTGCTAAACCTGATTCCACCAATGCTTGCTCAAGACGAGAATTCCGTCCGTCTGTTAAAATCCGATCCATCAGGTCTAATGCTGGCACATCCGGACTCTTTGCATCTGGTAAGGGATAGACAGCTTGCACCAATGCTGCTGCGCCTGATTCCTTTAAAACAATTGGTAAGAAGTGTGGGGTGACAGGCGTGGGTTGTAAAACTTTTGAGTGTTGACTTTTGAGTGTTGACTCTTGAGTTTTAGGTATTTTCCCAAAAATCTCTTTCACCGCCTCAAGGGTTGGTTCAGATTGGAAATCTCCAACAATCACTAAAACAGCGTTGTCAGGACTGTAAAAATTGCGGTAGTATTTCTGGACTTGCTCCAAATCAAATCTTTGGACATCAGCTTCAGTTCCACCAATAGGTAACCCGTAAGCATGATTGGGAAAAGCCGCCCGCATCAGCGCCCGGTTTAAGCGGTAGTCAGGACTATTTTCGTAACCTTGCAACTCGGAAACCACAACTCGTTTTTCCAGATCAAGTTCTGTCGGATCAATCCGAGCATTTTGCATTCTATCTGCTTCTAGCGTCAGCAGGGCTGTGAGCTTGTCAGCTTGTGCGGTATTGTAGTATGCCGTTTGATCATAGCTTGTGAAAGCATTTGAGTCACTGCCCAAAGCACTCAACAACCGTCCAAATTGAATGGGACGATTTTTTGTGCCTTTAAACATCATGTGCTCTAATTGATGGGCAATACCATTCAATCCAGGTTCTTCGTTACGTGATCCCACCTTGTACCAGACCTGTACAGTCACCACCGGGCTGGAGTGAATTTCCCTAGTCAAGACAGTTAGACCATTGTCCAACAGTGTTTTCTGAACATTCTCAGTCAATGAAATACGCTCTTTTTTATGAGAAACTGTGATTTTTTGTGAATCTAACAATGAGGAAGAAGTTGTTATCTGGCTATAAGAAAATTTATCTCCAAGCAACAACACTGTTATTAGCGAAAAAGTTAACAGTAATAAACGAAAACGGTATCGATGCACTTTCGGAAACACAGACATAAATTTTACTATATTGTCTGTAAACTAAGTTACAAAA
>NZ_QMEB01000378.1 GCF_012912135.1 Brasilonema bromeliae SPC951
GGGTTCGCCAGTCACCTGCGCCAGGGTTACCCTCCCGCAGTGCTGGACTCACCGCACTGGCTCCTCACTTGGCGACTGCGTTCGCCCAAGCCGCGTGCCGCAGGCATACCCGAAGGGCGAGGGAGTTATTTTTCCCGCTGCACCCAGCTTTCCTTACCCCCTGTTTCCCTGTACAGAATGCTTTCCTACTCCGGCTTCATATCTCGCAACATCAGTTCTAAAAGTGCTTGTCGGGGTGTAACTTCACCTTCGAGTAAGCGATAAACTTCCTCGGTAATTGGCATAGGAATATTCTGCTGCCTAGCTCGCCGCAGCAAAACTTGAGTGGTGTTGATTCCCTCAGCAGTTCCTTCTATATGAGCGAGAATTTCGGCTAGTGTTTTACCAAGAGCCAACTGGTAGCCAACTTGATAGTTACGACTCAAGGGACTGTTACAGGTTGCTAACAGATCGCCCAAGCCGGACAAACCGTAAAATGTTTCTAATTTTGCACCCCAATGGACACCAATACGAACCATTTCTGTTAATCCACGGGTAAGTAAAGCTGCTTTGGCATTGGTTCCCAAGTGCAAGCCATCACAGACACCGGCGGCGATCGCCATCACATTTTTTAGTGTTCCACCCAGCTCTACTCCCAAGATATCACAATTGGTGTAAACGCGAAAACGATCAGAAGAAAATATCACTTGTACAAATTCTGCTGCAGCCATAACACTGCTTGCTACAACCGTTGCAGCGGGTAACTCCTGTTGTATTTCTTTAGATAAATTGGGGCCTGAGAGAACAACTACTGGGTGGTTGGGGAAAGTTTCTTGCCAAATTTGTGATGGTGTACAAGTCGTTTGGGGGTCTAGGCCTTTTGTCGCTGTGACAAAAATTGTCTCTGGGGAAATGGCTAAAGACTGTAATTGAGAAGTTACAGCTCTCACACCCTTCATAGAAACAGCAGAAAGGACAACATCAGCACCTTGTACAATCTCTGCCAGCGTTTGAGAACCCTGACGCGACCACATGCGCACTTGATGACCATTCGTCTTTGCAAGAGTTGCAAGAGCCGTCCCCCAAGCACCTGCACCCAGAATTGCTACTGATTTTGGATGAGTCATTAGTCATTAGTCATTAGTCATTAGTCATTAGTCATTGGTCATTAGTCATTAGTCATTAGTCATTGGTCATTGGTCATTAGTCATTAGTCATTGGTCATTAGTCATTAGTCATTGGTCATTAGTCATTAGTCATTAGTTTTTGCCGGGGGTAACGTTCCATCAATCCCCTCACTTCTTCTGCATGATATGAGCTTCTTGTCAATGGTGAGGAAACAACTTGTAAAAATCCGAGTTCTTCACCAAAAGCTTTCCAAGCAGCAAATTGCTCTGGCGTGATAAAATCATCGACTTTCAAATGCTTTTGGCTGGGTTGGAGATATTGCCCAATAGTCAAAATGTCGCAATCTACAGCTCGTAAATCCCGCATGACTTGGCGGACTTCCTCATCAGTTTCACCAAGTCCCACCATAATACCGGATTTGGTGTAAATCCAAGGAGCAATTTGACGGGAACGTTGCAATAATTCCATTGTCCGCTCATAGTTTCCTTGGGGACGTACTCGCCGATATAAACGAGGAACGGTTTCTGTGTTGTGGTTGAGAACTTCTGGTTGTGCTTGGAGAATCAACTCCAGCGCCTCCCAATGACCACACAAATCAGGAATGAGTACCTCAATTGTTGTGTGGGGAGAGATAGTACGAACAGCTTCAACACATCTGATAAACTGCGAAGCCCCACCATCTGGTAAGTCATCTCGGTTCACAGAGGTGATGACCACATGATTGAGTTTCAGGCGGCGTACTGCTTCAGCCAGTCGTGCTGGTTCCGTGGGGTCTAGGGGTTTGGGTTTTTTTTCAAAGTCAATATCGCAGTAGGGACACGCACGCGTGCAAGCTGGTCCCATAATTAGGAATGTGGCGGTTCCAGCTTTGAAGCACTCACCAATATTTGGACAGGACGCTTCCTCACAAACCGTATTGAGGGTTAAATCCCGCAAAATTTCTTTAACGTTACCAACACGCTCCCATTGAGGCGCTTTTACCCGCAACCAGTCTGGTTTAACAGTCACAATCCGTTTCTACCACTGAATTTGTACATTGTAAATCCTAGCAAGCTTCATCGACTGGTGGATGAATTTGCATACGACTTTCTCATTTCTCAATGATTTGTGATATTATATATATACTTTTGCGTGCATTAAATTTGCACACAGCTAAAGGCTAAAAGACTAGCTATGACTGGTCTTATTCATTTTTTGAACTTTGAATTTTGAATTTCTTCTTGTGTCGGGATGTAGCGCAGCTTGGTAGCGCACTTCGTTCGGGACGAAGGGGCCGCTGGTTCGAATCCAGTCATCCCGATTTTTTTTAGATTAAATAATTGTTGTCCAGTTTTAAGGAATGGTAATGGCGCAGACCTATTGATTCGGCTCCAAGATTATGGTGTGATCTGTCCATTTAATAGCTTATCCACACATCTAAACCATTACCGGCAAGCGCTTTGCTAAGAAAGACTAAAATATGGTCAACCTAGAAGCTGAAGAACGCAAACAATTAATAACTCTCCTCATACCAATTCTATGTGAAGGTGCATAGAACTGTAGAATAAAGAAGGGAAAAGATT
>NZ_QMEB01000036.1:0-20240 GCF_012912135.1 Brasilonema bromeliae SPC951
AGGGGAGCCAGTGCGGTCTTGGGGTCTCCCCAAGTAGAGCACCTGGCGTTTTCCCTCCGCAGGCGACTGGCGAACCCAGAGGGTGATTCGTTTTTTATCAGTGTTTATCCGAACATAATATTAACCCAGAGTATCTCTAGGCTAACATACGAAAAGAAGAGCAGATTTACCCCAGCAAGCAAACTATGTCAGGAAACACGACGCGGCGTAACTTCCTCATCACTGGTGTTGCTGTCACAGGCAGTATAGTAGGAGCATCAACTTTGCAACAAAAAGTAGGTGACACTGCTAAACCACCAGCGACTATGCTAGAACGAGTACTGGGACGCACAGGCGTGAAAGTTCCCATTTTTGGTTTAGGAGGAGCAGGTCAAACGCCTCTGTCTTGGGAAGGAAAAGAACGTGATGCTGTCGCAATTATTAACAAAGCACTTGAACTTGGCATCCGTTACTTTGATACTGCTGCTGATTATGGACCAAGTGAAGATTATTTCGGGAAAGTACTACCATCCCATCGGTCAAAGATTTTTCTGGCAAGCAAGACAGATAAAAGAGACCGTGATGGTGCGTGGCGAGAGTTAGAAAGAAGTCTTAAACGTCTAAACACAGATCATCTTGACTTGTGGCAATTGCATCACGTCTCTTCGCGCGAAGAACTCAACACCATCTTTAGTTCATCTGGTGCAGTGAAAGCTTTAGAAGAGGCGATGCAGCAAAAAATCGTGCGGTTTGTTGGTATCACCGGACATCATGATCCACAGGTGATTGCTGAAGGATTGCGTCGCTATCCGTTCCACACAACGCTTATCCCTGTCAACGCTGCTGACAAACACCACCCGCGTCCATTCCTGCCTGTTGTTCTTCCAATCGCACAACAAAAAAATGTTGGTGTGATTGCGATGAAAGTACCAGCTTATGGTCGGTTGTTTAAACCAGGTGGTTTAAGTGGGATGCAGCAAGCTATGGGATATAGTTTGTCCCAAGCGGGTGTTAATTGTTGCGTGATTGCGGCTGAAACAGTCAAGCAATTGGAAGATAACGTTAAGGTGGCTCAAGCTTTCCAACCTCTTGGCGACAAGGAATTAGCTGCAATTGAGCAGCGTAGTGCTGCAGTTTGGAAAGATAGCACGTTTTTCCGAGCTTGGACATGAAATCTTGCTATTTCTTAACGGAACTCACTGCTGTCTACTGGCTTGCGACCAAATGTAAAAAAGACGGTGATATCGTTCCAAACTCCTTCGTCGGTGTTTAATGCTTCTAATTCTGTCTCAAATTCAGCCTTGACTTGTGCTAACAGTTCAGATGAAAGTTGCGATACGGGATTTGGAAATTGTCCGGGTGCTACATGGGAATTTCCTGTCCACATTCCTTTTGCTTGCTCCAAACTAATATAGCTGCCATATTGTTCAGGCTGGATTTCAATTGCCTCAAATCCTGCTTGCTGGAGTAAATTTTGGCACTTTTCAACTGTTCCTGTTGGCTTATTAAACGCTAATGAAACGCCATACTTTTCAACGACTTTCTGGACAACAACCCCTCCAACAAAAGCGGTTTGTGCAAATGCATGAAAGCCAATTAATCCACCTGGTTTGAGAAACCGCATCCATTGACGCAATGCGGCTGGAATATCCGCCATCCAAATCAGCGCAGACGAACACAAAACTCTGTCAAAACTATTGGCGGGAAAGTTGAGTGCTTCAGCATCCGCAAGCTGAAATTCAACATGCTCAAAACTTAATCCTTCAACCTTTTGCTTTGCTACCTCAAGCATTCCAGTTGAAATATCCACGCCGACGACGCGTCCTTCAGGTCTTACAATTTGAGCTGCTTCAATCGCGACCATACCTGTTCCAGTTGCGATGTCTAAAACGTGTTGTCCAGGACTGATTTGTGCATATTCAACGAGACGATGAGCAATCTGAGTATGCCAATCTGAATTATCGTAGGTTTGGCTTCTGCGGCTGTACAAATCCGCTATTTCCTTTTTGTAGTCATTTAACTTAAGTTGATTAATCATTTAGAAATTTCAACAATTACAGTGTTATATATAGCAATCGTAAATCATTCTTAAAATTTTCTCTTCTCTCTTTTCTTGGCGTCCTTGGCGTCTTGGCGGTTCGATAAATTCTCATAACTCATATTCAATTGCTAGAAAGATTTTCTAATTTCTCTTCCTTGGCTCTATAGTCTGTGGCTCAACACCGTAATATTCAGCAGCTTCAGACATATCATACATCAGTAAATTTTCGTTTCCTAGTTCTTGTATAATTCTAGGTTGAGATGGGCAAACACCAAGAATTTTAATAATTTCTAACGCTACTGCTTTAGCTAACAATGGTGGAACAGAATTTCCTATTTGTCGAAATCCATGCCATTTTGTGACATGAAATCTGAACCAATCTGGATAAGAATGTAAACGTGCAGCTTCACGCACAGTAATACATCTTGGAGTCAATGGGTGAATTGGTCTAGCAGAAGTAAAAGCTCCCCTATTACTAGGAGTTCCTGCTCTAAGTGTATTGCATATTCCTTCAGGAGCAAGTTTATAAAAGCGGCTAATAGGTTCTGTTTTTCCAGGAAGAGTAGCTTTAAACCTTTTAATAGATTCTAAATTATGCTTTGTTCTTAAACTTGAGGTGAGGATTCTAGAGTCATATTTACGCTCATATGAATAATCGTTATCTGTACAGGAAAGACCACGAAGTTGTCTACTGTAATCACTTGGTTTACCAAATTCTGCAATTACCGAATCTTTTTCAAAAAGCTCTATATAATCTTCGACTTCAGGTAAGTCGCCAATTGCATCCCAAACTGTTGGACTTAATGGTAGTTGGTTTTGAAAACCTGCTTTATTTAATTTTGCCGGTCTAGTCAGGGCTGCAGGATAGTTTGGTAATTCTAAATCATGACGACAACCTAGCAAAAATAATCTTTCACGATTCTGTGGAATCCCGTATTCAGCAGCATTTAAGACTTTATAATCTTTGCGAACTTTGTAACCACTTTGCTCAAATTCATTAATGATGACTGAAATAAACTCTCTGTGCTTTCCTAGAGTCATTCCTTTAACATTTTCTAAAACAAAAAACTTTGGCTGCAATTCTATAACTAAATTTATAAAATTTTTGACTAGGGAATTACGAGGGTCATCAAAAATACGTTTACCTATCAATGAAAAACCTTGACAAGGTGGTCCCCCAAACACTACATCGATTTCTCTATCACCAATAGAAGAGCGACTTCTAATTTCTGCTGCTGTAGTATCAACGACACTTTTACATAAAATACGCCAAAAAGGAAAATTAAATTGATGTGTTGCACAATGAATTGGATCAATTTCAATAGATGCAAGTACGTCAAATCCTGCTTGATCAAAACCAAGAGTCATGCCACCAGCACCAGCAAATAAATCAACAGCTATAGGTCTTTCTTTCTTATTACTGTCAATCATGTTTGATGTTTAAGCTACTCACAAGTGAATTTTATAAAAACAAATAAGGGCGCTGTTAGCAGCGCCGCTAGCTTGAATCATTGACTTATAGCGTAACCTACATCTTGCACCTGGTAAAAGAAATGTCAAAGTTATTACATATTATTTGACTCCCTTCTCGTCACGGGACTGTAAGTCCTAGGCTCATAGACGAAGTCCATTAAAATGGACTGGAACGGGATATAATTTTTGAGTAAATTTAAACACTATTTAATATAAGCATTGGTGGTTTACAAGGTAATGGTGCAAGATATCAGGTAATTGAAAATCTAATGTTTCAAATTTGGTAGCATTTCCAAAATTTCTTTAGCGGCGCGATCGCACACTCCCACTTCTCCCAAACACTGCCGCATTTCTTCATAATCTGCCAACATTTGGTTTTTACGTTCCGGATTAAGCAGTATTTCCAACGCTGCTTGGGTGATGTTCTCTGGAGTCGCTTTTTCTTGTAAAAACTCTGGCACAATTGGTTTCATCACAACTAAATTGGGTGGCGATGCAAAAGGTATAGAACCTTTAAGCACAGTACGCGCAATCCAAGCCGTGATGGGATGAAGTCGGTAGAGGACAACTTGAGGCACTTTCAATAGTGCCAATTCCAAGTTAACTGTACCAGATTTGGTGATTGCTAAATCGGCGGCGGCGATCACTTCCTGAGTTTTTCCGGATACCACAGAAGCTTGCAAACCGTACTGCTGTATTGCTTTTTCAATCGGTTCTCGATAAATTTCTAGAGATAAAGGTATCCAAAAATACACATGATCGAATTTTGCTTGAATCACCTGAGCCGCCTGAAATATCACAGGCAAAAGATGTTTCAGTTCTTGACGACGAGAAGCGGGGAGAAGAGCAACACTGATCACATCTTCTGCAATTCCTAACTTGGCACGAGCTGCTTCTCGACTGGGAAAGTTTTGAACTCTATCTACTAAAGGATGCCCTACCCAGGTCACTTTTGCTCCTCTTTCTTGGAAGTAACGCGCTTCCTCTGGAAAGATTGCTAGCAACTTGTCTGTTATACCAACAACCATATTAGTATTACGTGAATTAAGTGACCAAACCCATTCTTGTGGTGCAATATAATACACAACACGAAGGTGTGACAACTTCCGGCGAATATAATTGCCAATTGCCAAATTTGGTCCCATGTAGTCAATCAGTATCACCAAGTCAGGTGAATTTTGTTTGAGATAGGCGATCGCCCGTTGCTGCATTTGCAGTGTTGGTAACACATAAGGCAGTGATTCCCAAATACCCACCGAGCCAATCTCACTAGTATTACCTATAAGGGTGGCTCCAACACTAGCCATTTTTTCGCCACCCAGCGCCACAATCTCTAAATCCAAGCCAGCCGCCGCAGCTTGGCGCTTGAGTGCAGTAATAAGTAGCGACCCTTGCAGGTCGCCAGAAACTTCGCCAGTACTGATAAATATACGCATTTATAAATTTAGGAATAGGGAGAGAGGGAGAGAGGGAGGAAGAGAGAGAGGGAGAGAGGGATAATTTCCTTTTCTCATTTTGTCCGCTTTTCCCTCATCTGCCTGACATATTTTCTTATCCCCTTGTCTTCTGACTTAAGATTCGTCACTCGCGGCGACTTTCCCCTTACCAGGAATTAAGCCACGTCTTCCTGGCATTTGAGAAAGTAGCAAAAAGCGACGCAGATGCTGTAATTGTTGAGTATCCCCTAAAAGTTCTAGCTGTTCTAAGGAGTCCTTAAAGAGCAACTCAGAACGATAAAGAATACGGAAGGCTTTTTTAAGGATTTGAAACTCGTCAGTACTAAAACCAGCGCGTTTGAGTCCAACAAGGTTTAGTGAACGAATTCGCGATGGATTTCCTTCTACGAGCATATATGGAGGGACATCTCGCTCAATACGGCTCATACCTCCCACCATTGCGAAGCTACCAATATGGACAAATTGATGAATTCCTAGAACTCCACTAATAACTGCTCGTGATTCTATGTGGACGTGACCGGCGATCGCTACAGAATTAGAAATCGTCACATTGTCTTCTACCACAGAATTATGACCGACATGGACGTAAGCCATCAGCAAGTTACCGTTGCCAATACGAGTTTCTTTACCCGCACCAGTAGCGCGGTTAATCGTGACGTATTCGCGAATGCGATTATCATCTCCGATTTTGACCCAGCTCAATTCGCCATCATATTTCCGGTCTTGGGGTTCCATTCCAATAACCGCGCCCGGAAAAATTTGATTTCGTGCCCCAATCTCCAAAGGTCCTTCTAGTACTGCATGAGCGCCGATGATGGTTTCAGGACCAACTTTAACATGCCCTCCAATGACAGCATAAGGACCTACTTCCACTGTCGGGTGCAATTGGGCAGTAGGATGAATAACAGCAGTAGAATGAATGAGCGTTTTCAAGGGTGCATCTCCAGAACAGACTTGAGTGCTGAGAGTTTAGTTAGCTAGTAGCCGAAAGTGTGAGGTAAGCTACTCAAGTGTGAGGGTGTCGAAAAATATAGAACTCAAATAATAATGCTATTGTGGCTTGTGTCTTTTACTGATATCCTTATTCAGGATTTGATAAAGGCACGTCACGGTCATGCCTTTACCACGCCTTTACCACAAAAGCAAATTTTTAGGATACGAGGGAAAACATCAGTTCGCCTTCAGTAGCGAGTTGACCATCAACTTCGGCGCGAGCTTGCATCTTACCGAAACGACGTTGTTTTACCCACAACAGTTCCACAGTCATCACTAGTTGATCTCCTGGTACAACTTGACGGCGGAAGCGAGTTTTATCGATACCAGCAAAGACAAACAGCCCACCTTCCAACTCTGGAAGTTGAGTCAAAACAATACCGCCGACTTGTGCCATTGCTTCTACAATCAGCACTCCTGGCATAATTGGACGTCCTGGAAAATGACCTTGAAAATGGGGTTCATTGATCGTGACGTTTTTAATGCCAACAGCTCGTTTTCCGGGTACATATTCAATAATCCGGTCTACGAGCGCAAAGGGGTAGCGATGGGGTAGCAGCTTTTGGATGTCTTCTATAGAGTAGATGATTTGATTGTCCGCTTTGTTTGTGCTTGTATCATCTGGCTGATTGTTGCTAGATGCTGGTGTGGGAGCATCAATAGTATTGGTTTGTTCGGTGACAGTTGACATTGACACTGTTATGTGATTTCTATTTTTGTTTTTCCGTAGGTGCCGCTTTGAACCTCCCCCTTTTGATTTTGGATTTGGGATTTTGGATTTGAGAACCAATCTAAAATCTAAAATCTAAAATCTAAAATCCTTTGTGCCAGTTGAATGTGTAAATTGTGGCTGGCTTTGTACGCCAAGAAATGAGCGCAGGGGAAAATTCCAAGTAAGCTTAAATCTCCTACTAAATCCAAGATTTTATGACGTACTGGCTCATTTGCATATCTTAATGGTGGATTTAGCCAACCTTCTGGTCCACAAACAAGTGCATTATCTAAGGTTCCACCTTTAATTAACCCTGTCTGTTGTAGATGTTCTATTTGATGCAGTAAACCAAAGGTACGGGCTGGAGCAATTTCTGCAACGAAGCTACCATAAGCATTTTCATTTTGGGAAGGGAGTGAACAACTGTGCCATTGATTACCAATTGCCGCCAAATCGAAATCAATACCATAGGTAAACCGAGTTTCTGGGGCTGGAAGCGCACAAGCAAAAGCATCACCTTGACGCACCCAAATTGGCTGGTCAATGACTAGAGGAGCTTTGTCCTTTGTTAAGTTTTGTGACATTAAGCCAACTTGGGCGATCGCATCTGTCCACACCTTTGCCGAACCATCTAAAAGCGGCACTTCTGGACCGTCAATTTCAATCCGGGCGTTATCTACTCCCATTGCAGCAAGGGACGCCAGCAAATGCTCAACCGTGCGAACGTATGCCTCACCTTTGCCCAACTGAGTCGAAAGCACAGTTTGACTAACCGCTGCGACTTGGGCTGGAATAATCGGAGTATCAGGCAAATCCACACGTACAAAGTAGCGTCCACTTCCGGCTGCGTCTGGTCGTATCCGAACTTGGGTTGTGACTCCGCTATGCAGTCCTACCCCTGTTTGGATGATTTCATCTGCTAATGTGTGTTGTTGCATATTGTGTTTTTGTCCTTCGTCCCTAATCAGTTGTCATTTGTCTTAAAGAATGACCAATGACCAATGACCAATGACTAATGACTAATGACCAATGACTAATGACTACTTAGAACCTTTCGCCAATACCAAAGTTAATACGGCTATCTCCATCATCGTTGATACCGTAGTCAATCCGAATCGGTCCTAAAGGAGACTGTACGCGCACTCCAAGACCGTAGCCATAGCCAGTTCCGCTTTTGTTCAGTATCTCAGCGGGTCTGGTTCCGCTTCCCAGATCGGTACCAAAATCAAAAAATACTGCGCCACTCACTACAGAGAACACTGGGAACCGATACTCAAGCGATGCTTGTACGAAACTGCGTCCACTACCTAAGCCTCCTTCTTGATATCCTCGGACGGAATTGCTACCACCGAGAGAGAAGGCTTCGTAGGGAGGTAAGTCACCGAGGACTGTTCCCGCTTGAAGATTGAAAGCAATGGTTTGCGGTCCTTTACTGAAGTTGATAAAGCTGACAGGGAAGTATTGACTGTAGCTACCCCGCAACCTAGTTAGAAAAATATTCCCTAGTCCTATGGGTACCGACTGATCAAGACCAACGCGGAAGAAAGAACCACGAGTCGGTTGCAAGGGGTTATTTCTCAGGTCGCGTGCAACACCCAGTTGCAATAACAGCAAATCGTCTTCACCTTGTCCAGATTGGCTCAACTCAACGAATTGATCAGTTGTGCCTTCAAGACGTCCCTGCTTTCTAATATCGCCATCAGCATCTTTGATAGAAACTCTTTGATACTGCAAACCAGCTGAAGCTGTCCATTGCGACCTCTCGAAGGGATTTTTGGACAAGGGACGGGTGAAGTTAACACCGCCTCCTAAACGGGTGATGCGGGGGCGATCGCCATCATCATCAGGTTTATTGGGATTAAAAGTCTCAAAGTTTTTATCCTTACCCTCAAAAATCAAGGAAATCGACCGACGACGGAAAAGATTTGCCGTATAGGAAGTTCTGTATGGATCACCTGCTATCCAAGGGTCTGTATAGCGGAGGTCAAACAAAAATTCATCTCGTGTTCCGATTTGTACCTCTGCCCCTAATTTTTGATTTCTGCCATTGAGGTTTTGCTGTTGATAGCTGACGGAACCAAATAAACCACTAGCAGAACTAATACCAGCACCAGCACCAATTGAACCGCTGTTGCGCTCAACCACGTTAACCACCACATCCACCCTACTCGGATCTGCTGCGCCCGTACTGGGGTCTTTACTGGGGTCAAGGGAAACATTCACATCTTCAAACAGCCCCAGTCCGAACACCCTTTGTAAGTCTTTTTGCACTGTGTTCTTGTTAAAGATTTTCCCTGGCTTCAACTCCAGTTCTCTTGTCACGATATAGGGTTGTGTCCGTCCGCGGATTGGTTCTCCCTTATCGTTTGTTACCTGACCTTCTTTATTGCGGAACTGTACTCGAATATTTCCTACGACCCCTTCTGCTACTTGCAAGGTGACAACACCGTTGTCAGAAACTTGGGGTGCTCCGATTACGTTTGCCAGTGCATAACCTTGGTCTTGATAGCGCTTAGTTAATTGCTTGATGCCTTCTTGTAAGTCACGCAAGTTGAGTATTTTACCATACTGGTCTTTGAATATTTCATCTGCGGCATTACCGGGTAGTACGGATGAAACGTTTGTGCCAGGATTTGCCTGTACTTGCACTTTAGTCAGGACGGGGTTGGGTCGTACAACAAAACTCACCCGCACTCCCAAGGGGCTATCTTCCGGTACTGCTTGGACATTGGAGAAGAAACCGGTGGCGAAGATGGAGTTGATATCTTCTTGTAATTGCGAACGGGTTGTTGTTCGTCCTGGCTGGGTGCGAATGACTCGATAAACTTGGTCTTCTAGTTCAGCTGCTAATTGTTGGCCAGTTTCAGATCTAATAAAGACTTCAGAAACCAGTACGCGGGGTTCAGATGCTTCTGGGGATTGTTCTAGTTGGGGACTTCCTGGAGTTTGTGGGGATGTGGGTTGAGTCCCTGGTTGATTGGTTCCATCTGGCGTGGTGGGAGTACCAGGAGTTTGGGGAGGTATCTGCTGCTGTTGATTGTTAGGTGCGGGTGTTTGTTGTTGAATGCTTGGAAAAGGTGTTTGCGGAGAATTTTGTCCTGGTTGAGTCTGTTGTTGATTGGTTCCGTCTGGCGTGGTGGGAGTACCAGGAGTTTGGGGAAGTGTCTGCTGCTGTTGATTGCTAGGTGCGGGTGTTTGTTGTTGAATGCTTGGAAGCTGATTATTATTTTCTGGTGCAGGAGTGGTCGTTGGAGTTTGGGGAGATATTTGCTCTTGCTGAGTGTTGGGAGTAGGCGTTTGCGGAAGATTTTGTGCAGTTTTTGAGGCTGTGGAACTTCTTTTTGCCACTAACAGCTTTTTTACAAGAGTGGCTGTTGCTGGCAATTTTCCAGAAACTTTGTACTGTTGAGTGGTTAAAGGTTTTAAAGCTTCTGCGGTTGAGTGAAAACTGTTGACGGGTTGTGTCGTTGACTTTTCTGTGAAACTTGGCACTATGACTTCCGGTTTTGCCACTCTTGTTGAAGCTGCAAATTCCCCAGGAACTTTGTACTGTGGAGTGGATAAAGGTTTTAAAGCCTCTGCGGTTGAGTGAAAATTCTTGAGGGGTTGTGTCGTTGTTGACTTTTCTGTGGAACTTGGCACTACGACTTCCGATGTCGCCACAGCGGCTGTTGCTGGGAGAACCCCGACAACTTTTTGCGGAGGATCAGCTGTCGGTTTCAAAACTTCTGCTGTCTGGTTTGAATTTGAACTATTGAGGGTTTGTGCATTTGCACTCACTAAACTAGCAAAAGGCGATGAAATCGCCACAACTGTGACTATAACGGGAGATAAGCGCATTTTATTTAGATTCCTCTTCACATCCACACACCATCACAAAGTAATCATCCTTTCGAGCAAAGGTTATGTAAAAATTACATTTCTACTCCTGCAATGTACCTTTATAAGGCAAATTGCAAAAGACATAAAGTCAATAAAACTCATTTGCTTGTCCTTTTTACCAAAAGTATGAGGAATTGGGGATCACCGATGAAGGATTGGGAATAACCTAATTCTCAGTAAACAGTCTCCAATATCCTCTCTCGCTTCAATTGCTGCTTTCTATAGCTTTGAGTACTCGTTGTAAAACCTCCTGGTAAGCATTTTCTACATTTCCTAAATCCCGACGGAAGCGGTCTTTGTCCAGTACCCGGAGATTTGGGTCATTTCCTTTGGAGTTGTCCCACAATCGACAAGTATCAGGACTAATTTCATCTGCCAATAGCAACTGCTGTTGTGCGTCTAGACCAAACTCCAGTTTGAAGTCTACTAAGGTAATATCGCACCGCCCGAAAAAGTCACAGAGAAACTTGTTGATTTGTAATGCTAGATGGGCAATAGTATCCACTTGTTCCGGAGTTGCTAGTTCTAGCAGGAATAGGCGATCGCGTGTCAATAATGGGTCTCCAAGTTGGTCGTTTTTATAATAAAACTCGACCAATGGTTTTTTTAGCACAGTCCCCAGCGCTAATCCTGTTTGTTGGCAGAGACTTCCAGCAGCAATATTCCTAACAACGACTTCTAATGGCAAAATCTTCAATGCCTTAACCCGCATTTGATGAGGAGCAGGGCTGTCTACATAGTGAGTCTTTATACCATGCGCTTCCAGTTGCTGAAATAGTTTACTGGAAATGCTACAATTGATATTTCCTTTATTCTCTATGCTACCTCGCTTTTGGGCATTAAAGGCAGTTGCATCGTCTTTAAAGTCAGCTAATAAGATTTCAGGTTCATCCGTCGTGTAAAGGATTTTAGCTTTGCCTTCGTATACTCTTGTTTTAACAGACATGGCTAAAGGTAAAGTTTATGAGCTATGAGGAGTTTTTATGCTTTCGGGCTTAACCATTTTATCTTTAGTCATTAGTTATTAGTCATTAATAACAGACAAATGATCTAAGCACCCGGATCTATGCTTGCTTTAGTTAAGACTGTAGTCTGTAACTAGCAAAGAAACTTTTCAATAAGAGTATAGCTGTTTACATCAACTTGTTATATTTTTTAACTAGATAAATTATTAATGATGAATTCTTAAAGAGTAAAAAATAGTACATTCTTCGGTAACAATTTTGGCTGAAGTTGAATACAATCATTAGTTGAAGGCATAGAAAGTGAGTGAGCAACCAAAGGAAACTCTAACCTTGGTTACGAGTTATTCACTTCAAAGCCGAAAACAGGGGGTATTGAGTTAATGGAGAGAAAAATGATAGATAAAGATGATTTTCTCTATCCTCGTGGTCGCTACTACGGTCAGGTCAAGCCAGAAAACCTAGTTTTCAATGCTAACTTGCAGGAATTTGCGCAAAGAGTGAGTTACATTTGTAACTTAGAAACAGCAGGCAAAGTACCACCAGAGCAAGCATACGATCAAATTAAGGAGCTTTGGAAAAACTTAAAAAACTCCAAAAAACAACTCGGGATCGGTGAACATCCTTTTGAGAATGACGAAGGAAACAGTGAATAAGTTGTCACTGACCTCTTTAGAAAATAACTCAAAATTGCACGAGCTTCCATTTATGGGTTTCGCTGATACATTTTCAAATCAGCAGTCGATGCGGCCTTTTGTAATCGCTGTTGTTGCTCATAAAAATAGCTCAAAGGCACTCCCTGATGACTCGTCAATTTTGAGCAAGATTAACCCGACCTCTCAGGCATGGTTCCAAGCCTCCTGTGTCCTTTGGAACAAACTTTTGGCAAATGCAGGGAACAGCAACAATTGCCTGATTACTTCGTCAGCATAGAGTATACTCCATCCCAAGAATCACTGGGGTTGTAGTTAAGATAATGACATGATCTTTCTAAATGAATATCAACAGCTTGGTCTTTGGGTCGGATTTTTTTGGCAGCTTTAAAACAGGCAATAGCGTATTGGAAATTGCGTGACAAATAAGCATCACGTCCATTTTGATAGTGAAACAAAAACTCCTGAGTGTTGCTATCTAGGGGGGTGTGGCGATCGCCTATCAACTCGTAGATATTAACTGCTTGATGTTTTCCTTTTACCCTTATTTTGTCCAACTCACGCACCCAAATCAGTTCGCTACACAATTGGTAAGTAAATTCGCTTAAGATAATATCACAGCCGTATTCCTTGGTGACGCCTTCTAGACGTGAACTCAAATTGACACCATCTCCGATGACTGTATAGTCCATCCGTCTTCGAGAACCAATATTGCCAGAAACGACTTCTCCAGAACTAATTCCAATACCAACATGGATTTGTGGCTTTTTCAGGATAAGTCGCCCTTGATTAAACTCTGCCAGTCGTTGGCGCATTTCTAAAGCTGACTGGATTGCCCTCCAAGCATGATTCTCCGTTAACGGTAGTGGTGCACCAAACACTGCCATCAAGGCATCACCAATAAACTTATCTAAGGTGCCTTCATGGTTAAAAACTGCTTCGACCATCGTTTCAAAATACTGATTCAGCAAGGATACCACTTCGGCAGCACCGAGATTTTCTGTTAACGTGGTGTAACCTCTGATATCAGAAAACAAAATCGTTACGTCTTTGCGTTCGCCCACCATCAAAGCATCTTCCCCTAGTGCCATAACTTGTTCTGCAACTCGGGGAGTCAGGTAGCGGTACATGGTCGTTTTCATGCGTTTTTCCTGACTGATGTCTTCCAATACCACCAAACCACCCCTGACTCCACCTTCTGGATTCGTCAAGGGGTTGACGGTGAGATTGATGCTACGTTCAATTTTCTGAACATTGTCTGCATCAAGCAACGCCAAGCGATCTGTCAGAGGTTGATTCCAAGGAATGAAAATGTTTGGGTTGGTGCGATCGCGTACTGCCAGAATGTAGACAGATGCATCCTGCCCAGACTTTAGATACAACGTCTCTACATACAGTCCTACCGTTAAAGTTTGCTCTGGCACATAATGTCTTGCCCCAGTTTTTAAACTCTCTTGTAGCCGCAATTGTAGATTATCAATAGGCACAACCTCCCACACTAAGCGACCAATCAAGTTTTGTTCCCAAAGATACTGGTTGTTTTTTGCGTTTGCTTCTCTAATGGGACAACCTAATAGCTGCAATGCCGCACCATTAATTGTCACAATTCTTCCTTCCATATCCGTAGATATAACGGCATCGGAAAGACTTTGTAGAATATCTTTTTGATGCTGTTTTTCTAATAAAACATTTTCAAATAAGCGGGCATTTTCTAGAGCAATCCCTGCCTGAATATTAAAAGCCCGCATAAATTCTTCATCTGATGCGGTAAAAAAGCTACCTTGATGTTTATTAATTAACTGCGTGACGCCAATTAATTCATTGGCTGAGTTAAACACAGGTAAACACAGAATATTGCGGGTAGCATACCCTGTCTTTTGATCTGTGCTGGGGTCAAAACGTGGATCTTTATAAGCATCGGGAATATTTAGCGCAAGACCTGTGGATGCTACGTAGCCTGCAATCCCTTTGTTAGAGGGCATACGGATTTCCATCGTAGTTTTACCATCTGCAGATGCTACCTTAGTCCAAAGTTCCGCCATTTCTTTACGATATAAAAATAAAGTGCTGCGGTCTGCTTGCATGAGAATTCGGGCTTGTTCCATGACTATTTGCAAAGTTGCTTCAAGATCCAAACTTTGTCCTAAAGTCTGAGTTGCCCGTAAAAGAGCAGTTGCACCTCGTTGATTACGAGCTGCAACATACAAAGAGTGACAACTTTCCAAGATAATACCGATAGAAGAAGCAAAGTCGCGAAAGTGCACTTCATCTTCATAATCAAATGGAGTACCCACAGTTTTATTTGCCAGTTGCACGACCGCCACAACTTGGTTTTTGCTGCTCAAAACTGGCATACATAATATATTGCGGAACTTGTAGCCCATTTGTTTTTCTAGTTCCGGGTTAAAAAGGGGATGACTAGAGGTATCAGATATGTTTAAACATTCACCTGTATTAGCAACATGACCGGGAATACCAACAGTCATAGGAGTCCGAATTTCTATAGCCTTTTGAGTCTTATCCTGAGGAAGTTTTGACCATAACTGACCTTTGTCGTAGTCAACTAAAAAAATTGTTGTGTGTTCTGCTTGCAAAATTTGACCAATTTTAAGTGTAATCGCCTCCAGCACTTTCTCCAGCATTGTTTCTAAAGCTTCGTTATTAATTAATTCAATTGCTCTAAGAAACTGCTGAAACTCGGCTGTGATAAAGTCAAGTAAGCAAACAAATTCGTTAACGGAAAGATTTTTGACGCGAGACAGTAAGGAGTGAGTGCGATTAACTTGAGTCAGTTCAGTTAATGTAGCCAGGACGCTACCAGGATTTAGGAGTGTCATGGGGATTTTAGATTCTATGGTAAATCGTAGATAGTAGGTTGTAGGTAGTGGTTAGTCGGTCGTGGGTAGTGGTTAGTCGGTCGCAAAACAACCAACACCTAGCCACTCATAACCGATAACTAACAACTAAGTAGGTCGGCAGGATGAAACTAAAGTATGTAACTTTTTGTAAAGGAAAAGGGCTTTGATCAAAAGTATGTAAAACTGGGCTACCCTGGCGCAAAGCTGTGCGAGGGAAGTACTCTGTGCAAGACTTTGCAAAAAAAGATGGATTAATTCGTCAATAAGACTAGTTACTGAGAAGAAACCGCTTTTTTTGCCGCCACCACAGAAATCTGAAGTGCCCACGATGATCACTCGTGGCAGATTTGCAGTTTTACACAAGTTCAACCTAAGGGAAAGGGTAAAAGTCAAAATAGAAAAAAATTTTCTATTTGAGGCTTTCCCTTCTACCGTTCCTAACATAGTTCTGTTTATTTGTACTCACCTACTTAATAATCCCTATGCCACTTTTGCTAGTCCAGAATAAATCACCTTTTGATAGTAACTTTCTAGCTGGCGTGTAGCAGCAGCCCATCCCCAACGTTCTGCTTCCTGACGCGCACTTTGACGGATAGTTTCTCGTTCCTGTTGCTGTTGCAGAAGACGAACTGTTGCATCAATCGCACTTTGAACGTCTTGTTCTGGCTCAAATAAATATCCATTCACTCCATCTGTCACAATATCAGGAATGCCACCAGAACGTGCTGCAACGACTGGACATCCACCTGCCATAGCTTCTAGGAGAACTAATCCTAATGTCTCTGTTCGAGAAGGAAAAATAAATGCATCAGCACTCGCGAAAGCAGAAGCTAATTCTCTACCCACCAAATACCCAACAAAATAAGTATTTGTTCCAGCAAAATGTTTTTCCAGTGCTTGACGATGGGGACCATCTCCTACTAATGCTAGCCGTGCTTTGGGAATAGCTTCTAAGATTGGTTTGATACGTTCAATTTCTTTTTCGGCGGAAAGACGCCCTACGTAAAGTAACAATGGGCTTTCTGGGTGATTTTGCGACAGGCGCGATCGCATTTGTTCACAAGCATTGTCAGGATGAAATGATTCGGTATCCACTCCTCTTTGCCACAGATCTACCCTTTCAATACCGTGTCCTATCAATTCCTGCATCATTGCTGTGGAGGTACATAGATTTAAAGCTGCTTGATTGTGAGCTGCTTTTAGTAGTTCCCACAATACTCCTTCCAACATTGCTAAACCGTAATGCTGAAGATACTGAGGCAGATGAGTATGGTAAGACGCGACCAAGGGGACATTTAGATATTTGCTATAAAATATACCAGCTAATCCCAGAATTGCTGGGTTAACGACATGAATAATATCTGGCTTAAACTCTTCCAATGCTTCACCGATTGCTGGACGAGGCAGTGCCATTTTTAACTCTGGATACAGTGGCAGGGGAAAACCCGACACACCATATACTTTAGCTCCTTTGTGCTCAACAATGCCACCATCCGGGGCAATAACTAGGACTTGGTGACCATGACGTTGAAGATGGTCAATGGTATGACGCAGGCGTGTTACAATTCCATCAACCTTGGGTAAAAAGGTTTCGGTAAACAGGGCGATTCGCATAAACAACTATTTAGTACAAGCCAAGTATGAACTATGAAATGAAGGTAAAGGTTTGAAGTATAAAGCATGTAGTTAAGAATGCCTATTTCATCCTTGATCCTTCTAAAATATAGTCGTCATACTGGGTCACAATATGACGACTATATTTTAGACGGGCAACGTTCCTTAAGAAAGAACTCACCAACCCAGAATAACCTTACAGCATCTACTGAAGTATTCAGCATTGAGGAAACTGTTGTTAGATTTTTTGGGGACTTGCAACCTCAACTCCTCCGTAGCGTGGTTAGCGACTAATACTGAATTGGTGAGTTGGTGAGTTATGTTTGTTTTTCACTACCCGTCTTCAGGATTTACCTAATTCCTCCGCCAAGAGACTTTGGGTAGAATTTGATTTTGATCAACATGATGCTGGTACTTCATAGCAAAGTTCAAGAGAGAATCGAGTAGGGAATCAGATAGATAGTGGGGCTGCAAGCCAAGATCCAACAATTTGGTGTTTTTGGCGTTGAAGTAATGTTCTTCTCTCTCAACTCTGGGATTATCTAAATGATTAATTTCAACATTCAATCCCATTGCATTACCGGCTTTCTTGACCATCATAGCCAAATCACCGACACTGAATTGTTCGGTAAATTGGTTAAATACGCGGAATTCTCCAGGTTCAGCTGGGTTAGCAATTGCAATCTCAATACATCGTACTGTATCTCGAATATCTAAGAATCCCCGAGTTTGGCCACCTTTACCATAAACAGTCAACGGATGACCAATCGCTGCTTGAATGCAGAAACGGTTTAGTGCAGTTCCAAAGACGCCATCGTAATCAAGGCGGTTAATCAACAGTTCGTCCATGCCTGTCTCTTCGGTTAAAACACCGTAGACAACGCCCTGATTCAAGTCTGTTGCTCTTAAGCCCCAAATCCGACAAGCAAAGTGGATATTATGGCTGTCATGAACTTTGCTCAAGTGATACATTGAACCGGGCTGCTTGGGATAAGGAAGGGTATCTTTACGCCCATTGTGTTCTATGGTGATGTATCCTTCTTCGATATCGATGTTGGGTGTGCCGTATTCACCCATTGTCCCTAATTTCACCATGTGACAGTTAGGGAAATCTTCCCGCATCGCATACAGCAAGTTCAACGTACCAACTACGTTGTTCACTTGAGTCATAACTGCATGTTCGCGGTCAATCATTGAAAAAGGTGCTGAACGCTGTTCACCAAAATGCACAATTGCTTCCGGCTCAAATCTGTGCAGCGCCTTACTAAGAAATTCGTAATTAGTAATGTCGCCAATCAAAAGATCAATAGATCTACCGGTCAAATCGTGCCAGCGCTGTATACGTTGCTGAATTGGGGCGATTGGGGTCAGAGTTTGCACCCCCAGCTCGTTATCCCAGTGCCGTCGCACTAAATTATCTAAGATACCAACTTCATAACCGCGATTTGAAAGGTAAAGTGCGGTTGCCCAACCGCAATATCCATCGCCACCAATAACCAGGACTTTCATTTTCACCAGTTTTTACTCGCTGATAGCTAAATCTACCAGGTTTGTGTCCCCTCTAATCATGAAAGATGGGGCAGGTGGGGTGATTAAGTGATGAGGAAGTCAGGGGTGCCTTTGAACGTAATTCTGCCTTTGTTCAAAAGAGTTCAGGACTTAGGCAAACAAACCCGGTTTCTACCAAAAATTTTTGTTTCGCAACCAAATACGAACGAAGAAACCGGGTTTCTAGCAGATAGTGCGTAAGTCCTAGAGTTGTCGAATTTTTGACTATTGTATTGCCCCTGCCAGTAGTACTTGAGTTGAATTCGTCATTCAAAACAGCTTTGCATTAAGAAATGTAACAAAAAAGCTGTCAAAACGCTTTGACGTCTTGACAAGCAATTGGGGTTCCGATATCGTGATATACATACCCGGGTAAGACCGTTAAAAAGTAATATGCAAGCTAAGCAAAAGGTTACGTTGTATCTGTCGCCAGAACTGCACAGGAAGTTAAAAATTCGCTCGGCAATTGACTCCGAACCGATGTCAGAACTAGCTGAGCGTGCCCTAGACTTCTACCTGGCAAATCCTGAATTAGTAGAGGAAATGGAAGCATCATATGGAAGGACGCACAGAGTTTATTCCTGTCCAACTTGCGAGAGTTCAGTAGTATTGCGAGATGGCGAATTGGTCAGTCTGGGTCAGCAGCCCGGAATTATTGGTCAGCAGGAAGAGCGTCTTCCGATTGATGAAGTGAATCGGGATCAAACAAATAGAAAAGGTAAGGAAGAGCTAGTTCCTTGCTAAGCAGGAATTATGAATATTAAGTTCATAACTTGCTTCTCTTGTACATAGCAAAGCGAAGTCTGTACTGTCTGTAAAGGTCTCAAGTAGGTCGATGTATGAAAGAAGAGCTCAATATCCTCATTCAAGCTCAATACCCTCTAATCTACCTTGTGACCTCCGAGGAAGAGCGGGCTGAGCAGGCAATTTCTACAATCGCTCAATCGTCAAAGCCACAGCGAAAAGTGTATGTGTGGACAGTAACCCACGGCATCGTGGAGTATGGTCAACCCCGGAACGTCACTCAACATAACACCGTTTCTCCAGAAGCCGCAGTTGAATGGATTATCCGGCAGAAAGAACCAGGTATATTTATTCTTAAAGATTTACATCCATTTATAGATGCGCCAGCGACAACAAGGTCATTGCGTGATGCGATCGCCAGCTTCAAAGGATCGCACAAGAATGTTATCTTGATGTCACCGATGCAGCAAGTCCCAATTGAACTGGAAAAGGAAGTTGTCGTTCTTGATTTTCCGCTTCCAGATATGGGAGATTTAAATAAAGTTTTATCTAGTCATTTAGAGCAAAATCGTGGCCGACGGCTAACAACAGAAGCGCGTGAAAAACTTTTGAGGGCTGCTTTAGGATTAACTAAAGATGAAGCTGAAAAAGTCTACCGTAAGGCACAGGTAACGACAGGGCGTCTGACGGAAGATGAAGTAGATATAGTTTTATCTGAGAAAAAGCAACTCATTCGACGCAATGGTATCTTAGAATACATAGAAGAAGATGCAACTATTGATGCTGTTGGTGGTTTGGAAGAGCTGAAGAGATGGCTGAAGCAGCGCTCTAATGCTTTTACAGAGAGGGCACGTGAGTACGGTTTACCTCAACCAAAAGGCATGTTAATCTTAGGAGTCCCGGGTTGTGGTAAATCCTTGATTGCCAAAACAACTTCTCGACTGTGGGGTTTGCCACTGTTGCGATTAGATATGGGGCGAGTCTATGACGGCTCAATGGTAGGACGTTCAGAGGCAAATTTACGTAACGCCCTAAAAACAGCAGAATCTATTTCACCCGCAATTTTATTTATTGATGAGTTAGATAAATCATTTGCTGGAAGTGGAGGTTCTGGAGATTCTGATGGTGGAACTTCCAGCCGGATATTCGGTTCTTTCCTCACCTGGATGCAAGAAAAGAAATCACCAGTGTTTGTCATGGCTACAGCCAACCGAGTTGAACGTCTACCTGGTGAATTTTTGAGGAAAGGTCGCTTTGATGAGATTTTCTTTGTAGATCTGCCCACCCCGGAAGAGCGCCAAGACATCTTTACGATACACTTGTC
>NZ_QMEB01000036.1:20250-33006 GCF_012912135.1 Brasilonema bromeliae SPC951
CACTTGTCTAAGCGCCGGGAAGACATCTCGCGATTTGACCTAGAACAACTTTCTAAGATGTCTGACGGATTTTCTGGAGCAGAAATTGAACAAGCGATTGTTGCGGCAATGTACGAAGCTTTTGCCCAAGATCGGGAGTTCACACAGTTAGATATTATTGCGGCCATTAAAGCAACACTGCCGTTGTCTCGTACGATGCAAGAACAAGTGACAGCCCTCAGAGATTGGGCTAGACAACGAGCAAGACCAGCCGCATCCTCCGTTGCTGAGTATCAGCGAATGGAGTTCTAAAAGCTTTCTCCTGCTACCACAGGGGGAAAGGCTAGCCCCACAAAGCTAGCAGTTATGAAAAAACCGCGTCTTGGTAAACGCGGCTTCTGTTAAAACAAACTGTTGTCTTTTTCTCTACTTTCTCATTGGAGGAAACCCAAATGTCTCACTTTAGCACTCTGCGTACCAAAATCACCGATGCTGAAATTCTTAAATCTTCCCTGCGCGATCTAGGCATCTCTGTTAAGACCGAAGCTGATGTTCGTGGTTACAACGGTCAGCGTGTTCGTTCTGACATCGTTGCAGTTTTGGAAGGCGAGTATGACCTGGGTTGGTCTCGCAACAGCGATGGTTCCTTCGATCTGATCGCAGACCTGTGGGGTGTTGCTAAGAAACACAACCAAACCGAGTTGATCAACTCCATCAACCAGAAGTATGCCGTTAACAAGACCCTGGCAGAAGTGAAGCAACGCGGTCTGCAAAACGCCAACGTTAAGTTGGTATTGCAATAGTCATATCTCTGCGCGTTCCCAAAGCTGCACGGGTTAACCAGGTTAATAGCGGTTAGCCCGCTTTTTTTACGGACTAGGAATTATCCTAGTCCGTTAATTTTTTTTATCTGTTATAAATTTACTATCTCGTTATTGTTGGCGATCGCCCTAATATAGCAGGGACCACCCGAGCAGCCTTTAAAGTCCCGTGGTTTCCGTATTTTCTCATTAGTTGATGTCCTAATCTACCTGGCAACTGCTATATATGAAACTTCCTCATCCCGAACAGGCAGTTATTGACAGGCAAAAACTTTCCGGTTATTGTTTGAATCCAGAACATCCAGAGGGGCGACACAAAGCGCGGTTGTTTAAGTCTGTTTTAGGAATCGCTTTAGATGACGAGGAAGAACTAGAGATAGCCTTGAGGCAAGCTATTAAAAATTATGATGTGATTCCTACTAAAAGAAATCAATATGGGCAGAAATATGTCGTTGATTTTATGATGGTTAGAGGTGAACAACGAGCAGTTGTGAGGAGTGCGTGGATTGTACGAGATACAGAAAATTTTCCTCGTTTAATAAGTTGTTATATTCTTTTAGATAAGGGCTGAGTATGAATTCACAAATTAAGTTACTTGATGTAGTTGCATTGCTGAAAGATTTACCAGAGTTCGATTTGTATAGGGGACAGGTTGGAACAATTGTTGAAGAGTATGAGCCTGGAATATTTGAAGTAGAGTTTAGCGATACTCATGGTCGCACTTATGCGATGGAAACATTAGAAGCTGACAATTTGATGATTTTATATCATCAGCGATTGGCAGAAGATAGGATTGCTATGTAGCATTGCTGAATAAATTAGTATTAGGATTAGTAAGTAACTCTTCATCTCAAAAGTATTGAGCGAGGAATAAAAACTCCTCACTCCTCATTCTACTTAATAAGCATCCATTGGCAGACAAGAACAAACAAAATTCCTATCTCCATAGGCGGCGTCAATGCGACCGACACTAGGCCAGAATTTGTGTTCGCGAGTCCACGGTGCTGGGTAAGCAGCTTGTTCCCGTGAATAGGGATGATTCCATTCTCCGACAATCAGACTTTCTGCGGTGTGGGGTGCATTCTTCAAGACATTATCTTGAGCATCCATCTTACCTGATTCAATTTCCGCGATTTCTTGGCGAATCGCAATCATTGCATCACAGAAACGGTCTAACTCTTCTTTGGATTCGCTTTCTGTGGGTTCTACCATGATTGTACCCGCCACAGGCCAGGAAACAGTTGGTGCATGGAAACCATAATCCATTAGGCGCTTGGCAATATCATCGATTTCGATATTTGCAGATTTTTTGAGCGATCGCAAATCCAAAATGCACTCATGAGCAACTAAACCATTTTTCCCTTTATACAAAACGGGATAGTAAGATTCAAGTCTCTTGGCAATGTAGTTTGCATTCAAAATTGCGACTTTGGTTGCTTCCGTCAAACCATCTGCGCCCATCATAGCAATATACATCCAAGAAATCACGAGGATACTCGCGCTTCCCCAAGGCGCAGCGGAAACTGCACCCATTTTTTGTTCACCGCCCATTTCAACAACAGCGTGTCCAGGAACAAAAGGTACCAGATGGGAAGCGACGCCAATCGGTCCCATACCAGGACCACCGCCACCATGTGGAATACAGAAGGTTTTATGCAAGTTCAAGTGACAAACATCCGCACCGATATCTCTCGGACGACAAAGCCCCACTTGAGCATTCATATTCGCCCCATCCATGTAAACTTGTCCACCATGAGTGTGAACAACAGCACAAATTTCCTGAATTTGCTCCTCAAACACACCATGAGTTGAGGGATATGTTACCATCAATGCCGCAAGTTCTTTACTATGCTTTTGAGCTTTTGCCTTAAGGTCATCTAAATCAACATTACCTTCAGCGTCACAAGCAACAGCAACTACCTTCATCCCGCACATCACAGCACTTGCAGGGTTTGTTCCATGTGCCGATTGGGGAATCAAACAAACATTGCGGTGTCCTTCTCCTCGACTTTCGTGATACTTTCTAATGACGAGCAACCCTGTATATTCACCTTGAGAACCAGCATTTGGTTGCAGGGAAACTCCCGCAAATCCTGTGATTTGTCCTAACCATTCCTCTAGCTGCTGGAACAGGATTTGATAACCCCGTGTTTGTGATAGTGGTGCAAAAGGATGTATTTTGCCAAACTCAGCCCATGTGACTGGTATCATCTCAGATGTGGCATTCAGCTTCATCGTACATGACCCCAAGGGAATCATCGACGTTGTCAGTGACAAATCCTTCGCTTCCAGCTTGTGCAGGTAGCGCAACAACTCAGTTTCTGAGTGATAGCGGTTGAAGACGGGGTGGGTAAGGTAACTAGTGGTGCGGGGTAAGAGGAGAGTAGGGGAAGCTGGGAAAGCAGCGGAAGCAGGGGGGAAGAGTAGGTCGTCGCCAAAAGCGAAAATGTCCAAGAGATCGATTAAGTCTTTTTCTGTAGTGGTTTCGTCTAAGGATATACCTACAGTAGTTGTGTTTAAAATGCGTATGTTAATTTTATGTGCTTCACAAGCTTGTAAAATCTCATCTAAACTGCGTTCTCCTAAATCGACTTGTAGGGTATCAAAGAAATATTCAGAACCGATGCTGTAACCCAAACGCTTTAATCCTTCTGCCAGGATCACAGTCTTTTGGTGGATGTTCTCGGCAATTCTTTTGAGTCCAGTAGGACCGTGGTATACACCATACATACTCGCCATTACTGCCAGCAACACCTGGGCTGTACAGATATTACTAGTCGCTTTTTCGCGGCGAATGTGCTGTTCACGAGTTTGCAAGGCAAGGCGCAACGCTGGTTTCCCCTGAGCATCTTTTGATACACCAACAATTCGCCCTGGAACTTGGCGCTTATACTCTTCTTTGGTCGCAAAATAAGCTGCATGAGGTCCACCGTAGCCCAAGGGAATACCAAAACGCTGAGTGCTTCCTACAGCAATATCAGCACCAAATTCACCTGGGGGTGTTAGCAAAGTCAGACTTAAGGGGTCTGCTGCTACTGTTACCAATGCTCCCATAGCATGGGCTTTTTCTATAAAAGCGCGATAGTCGTAAATTGTGCCATCGCTAGCGGGGTACTGAAGAATTGCCCCAAAAATGGGTTCAGAAAAATCAAAAGTTTGATGATTGCCGACAATAATATCAATTCCCAGAGGTTGAGCACGTGTTTGTAACACATCTATAGTTTGGGGATGACAGTCACGAGAGACAAAATAGGTATTTGCTTTATTTTTGCAAACACCATAGCTTATGCTCATCGCTTCTGCGGCTGCTGTGGCTTCATCTAGCAATGAAGCATTCGCAATTTCTAAACCTGTTAAGTCAATAATCATGGTTTGGAAATTGAGCAGCGCTTCGAGTCGTCCTTGGGCAATTTCTGGCTGATAGGGAGTGTAAGCAGTATACCAACCGGGGTTTTCTAGAATATTGCGTCCAATCACGGGTGGGGTGATACAGTCGTAGTACCCCATACCAATAAACGAGCGGAAAACTTGATTTTTTGAAGCGATTTCTTTGAGCTGAGCTAGTGCTGCGTACTCATTTTGTGCTTCTGGTAACTCTAATGAATCAGATAACCGAATTGCCTGCGGTACTGCTTGGTCAATAACTTCATCAAGAGTACTATCACCCAGCACCTCAAGCATTTGCTGGATATCACTGGATGATGGTCCAATGTGCCGTTCTTGAAAAGAACTTAACTTTTGGTTAGTTTCCCCTGACATCTGCTGATGGTTTGATTTAGGACGAGGAACATTAGTTACCACAAACTGCTCTCCGACGCGACTAATTCATATTTTGCAACAATTCTGTTTGAGGCGTTGGGTATAATTTGTCAATTTATCAAAATTAATGAAGTTTTTCCAGAAAGCCGTGAAGGAGACAAGGGGAAAGACCCCACCCCTTTATCCCCTCCCCGCTCGCGGGGAGGGGATAAAGGGGTGGGGTGCAGTCAACGTGGGAATCATAACTAATTAGCCGAACATGATATAAAAAGCACAACACATCATAGATTTCAACCCTGTTCCCCAGGTTTAGACTTCTTGCAAAACCCCCGATATTTAGCCGCACATTATGGTAGCTTTATTTGGTGCGCCCCTGTACTATGACTGTTTCTTGGATCATTTCCCCATCTTTCGCTTCATTTGTTCTAACTCTTCGTCAGTTTCCCAGCGGCGAAACTTCTCTTCTAAATCGTCATGTCCACTAAAAGAGCCGCTAGTCGCACCCCACCAACCGCTAGTTTCTAAGGGCTGCTGCGCCTGAGTCTTAGCACGCGCTGTTTGAGCTTCAGCTGCTTTGGCTTGCACTTCCTGTCGCCGTTGTTGAATTTTGCGCAATAGTTCTTTCGCTTGGGTGATGCGTTCTTTCACTCCTTGCATTTGTCCCCAAAGCTGATTTCCTTCGCGCAACAGTGCGGCTTCTCGTTGTGCTGCAGCCGCTGCTAAGTCTTGTCTATTCAGAGATTTTGCCTTTTCTACACGAATATGCCACCTTTGGATTTCTTGAGCTGTGGAGAGAACTTGTTCTTGCGATCGCTTCTCCTGCACTTGTAAATCTGCAATCAGCTTCAACGTGTCTTCCTCTTGCCCACGCAGCTGCTCCAACAGCGCTTCTAACTCCAAATGCGGATTATTGCGCAAGAATTCCTCCAAACGGTTTTCTAAAAACCGATTAAAATCGTCAAATAAGCCCACTGCTAGAACTCCAGAGGTTAGGTGCTTCTTTTATTGTAGTAATTATAAGGAAGGCTAGCTGAAAACCCTTGAGGATGTGTCCTCCTGAGTCGTACACATCCGTACTTTAGGCAAGGGGACGCCAGATGCCTAGGTCGGGAGACCCTCCCGCAGCACTGGCTCATGAAAGCTGCTGACGTAGGACGCCACATGCTTCAAGTCGGCAGAGCCGCCCAACGCAGTGGCTCCTTTAGCCTACCGTGATGCTGGGTTTTTGTGGTTCGGGTAAAGTATCAAGCAAATCTTCAACTATTTGGGTAATAGTTTTATCCTTCTGAGCAGCATATAAGCGTAATTTATTCATCCTACGCTCTGTAATCCTAATATGTAATTCTTTTTTTGCCATAAATCTGACACAATAGCGACACATTTATGTTAACATAGGTTGAGTTCATAAAAATGAGGAGGTGATAACGCAGTGCTAGTTTTAGAGTACAAAGTAAAGGGTAAAAAACAACAGTATCAAGCTATTGATGAAGCTATTAGGACTACTCAGTTTGTCCGAAATAAAGCAATTAGATACTGGATGGATGCTTCAAGAGAAGCAAAGATTAACAGGATTGCTTTAAATAACTACTCTACCGTACTGCGTAAGGAATTTAAATTTGTTGAAGAATTAAACTCAATGGCTTGTCAGGCTGCTACTGAAAGAGCCTGGAGTGCTATTGATAGATTCTACGGTAATTGCAAATCGAAGAAGCCGGGAAAGAAAGGTTTTCCACGTTTTCAAAAAGATAATCGTTCCGTTGAGTATAAGACTAGTGGGTGGGCATTACATCCTACAAAACGACGTGTCACTTTTACTGATAAAAAAAGTATTGGAGAGGTCAAGCTATTGGGTAAGTGGGAGATTCACACTTACCCTGTAAAGTCAATCAAACGAGTTCGGTTAGTTAGAAAAGCTGACGGTTACTATTGCCAATTTGCGATTAATGTTGATGCGAAACCTGAGCAAAGAACAGGTGATAGTGAAATAGGTTTAGACGTTGGATTGGAGTTTTTCTACTCTGATTCAAGCGGGCATCATGAACCAAATCCAAGGTTTCTAAGAAAAGCTGAAAAAGCTATTAAACACGCTCAAAGAGCAATTTTCAAAAAGGAAAAAGGTAGAAACCAAAGACGGATAGCTAGACAAAGATATGCAAAGAAGCATTTAAGAGTAAATAGACAACGGAATGAACACGCAAAGAGAATTGCGCGTAACGTATGCAAGGCTAACGCCTTAGTCGTCTATGAAAACTTAAATGTGAAAGGCATGGTAAAGAATCATTGTCTTGCTAAGTCCATCAATGATGTGGCTTGGAGTCTTTTTCGTCGTTGGTTAGAATATTTTGCTGTTAAGTTCAACACCGCCGTTGTTGCTGTCAACCCTAAAATGACATCTCAAAAGTGTTCAGATTGTGGTGCAATTGTGAAAAAGTCCCTTTCAACTCGCACCCATAAATGTAATTGCGGATGTGAACTCCAAAGAGATGTGAATGCAGCAATAAATATTCTCAATCTTGCAAAAGCTAGGGGAGGGCATCCCCAAAGTAACGCTACAGGAGTTGGAACCTCTACACTAGTTGGTGCAAGCCTACTAGAGCAAGTTCTGACAATGAATGTAGAATCTCCTAGCCTTTAGGCAGGAGAGTGTCAATAAGGAAATTCAAGCACGAATTGGCAGCTTGATGACAAACTTAGCACCTTGTCCTGGTGCTGAAACACACGTTAATTGTCCGCCACACTTGTTGATAATTTGGTAACTAATCGACAAACCCAAACCTGTACCGTAACCGATAGGTTTCGTGGTAAAGAACGGGTTAAAAATCATTTCGCGTGTCTTGTCCGTCATACCTGCTCCGTTGTCAGCAATTTGGATCACAACATAATCAGAGTCTAAAACTTTCGTTGTGATCCAAATGCATGGATTCGAGTCAGGGGTTGGCTGATCGTTTATCTTTGATACGATATTGCATTGAAGGGAATCAATTGCATTACTCAGAATATTCATGAACACCTGGTTGAGCTGTCCAGCATAGCATTCTATTTCAGGCAGGTGACCGTACTCTTTTATAACTGTGATCTTTGGATACTCTGATATACCTTTTAGGCGGTGTCCAAGGAGCAACAGTGTATTTTCAAGATCCTCGTGAATATTCACTGCTCTTTTTTCGGTTTGCTCGACCCGTGAGAAGTTCCGCAATTGTAAGACAATTTCGTGAATGCGCTCAGCCCCAATTGTCATTGAGGACATAAGTTTGGATACGTCTTCCTCAATGAAATTGAAGTCAATCGCCCTCGTTGCAGCTTCAATTTCCACCACTGGATTGGGATAGTATTTCTGGTAAAGTTTAATTAAGCTCAGCAAATCTTCTGTGTATTGATTGGCGTGGGGCAAATTAGCATAGATAAAATTGAGTGTATTGTTAATTTCATGGGCAATTCCTGCAACTAGATGACCCAAACTGACCATTTTTTCGTTGTGCATCAGTTGGGTTTGTGTATGAGTGAGTTCTTTTAAAGCTTGGTCTAGCTGCTGAGTTTTTTCAGTAATTCGATAACTAAAAAGCCGTCGCTCTAATTGCGCCATCACTTGACGGGTGAGAGTTTGTAGTGCTTCAATTTGTTTTTGTTCAAGTTGACGCGGTACAAAATCGACTACACAGAGTGTACCTATCGAATAATCATCTTTTGTAATCAGGGGTACTGCTGCATAAAACCGAACGTGAGGCGGTGAGACGACAACGGGGTTCTTGGCAAATTGTGGATCTGCTAAAGTATCTGGAATGATTAACGTATCACCTTTTTGCACAGTCAACGGGCAGAAACCAGCCTCAAGTGGGGCATTCGTAATTTCCATACCAACCTTTGATTTGAACCATTGTCGGTATGCGTCTACAAAAGTAATCAACGCCACTGGGGTTTGGCAAATCTGTGCTGCCAATTTAGTCAAATCATCAAAGTCCGCTTCAGCAGGCGTGTCGAGTATTTCATACTGATAAAGTGTTTTTAGCCGTGCTGTTTCGTGTTCCACAGCAGCTAGCATCTTATCAGGTTGTTTCTGCATCAATTTTGGCAAGGTGGCGTGGCACTTTTGCGCTGAGTATTTCATGAGATAACAAAACTTAATTCTAATTATAGTGGTGTTAGCCAGTATGTAACATTTCTTACTACTTTATTTTGAAACCCAAACTGAGTTAATTTCTCAAGTGGTAAACCTACATAAGTCCAATGGGGTATATCATTCTCAACAGTCCGATACCAGCCATTTTGATTGAGAACCTGTTTTTGGGCTTCAGTGGTGACTCTCAAATCAATGGCTAAGCCCCAAAGATGTTGTGATGCACCTGGTGGTGCAACAACACCAAGAATTGTTGTTTCTTTGCCCTGACGCACTTGTTCTAAAGTCTGATTGTTTGCGTATTTTTGCCAAAATCTCAAATTAGTGGCAAAACTGCGAGTACAATCACTCGCACCATAACCTGATTTTAGAGGGATTTGTACTTGTGAGCGTGCTTGATTGAAAGCTTCGGCTGCTGACTTTTGTAAATAACATTGACTCGTATTCTTCACTTGAGTCAGTGTTAAACTCGATTGAAATTGTTTGGTTTCTTGCTCGTTAGTAAAGAGAACCTTTTGTGGAAGTTTAATTTCCGGATTTTGATTAACAAAAACTGAACCATAAGCACGTAATAGTATATATTCAAATGTATTGTTACGGGGAATTGTTGGTAATTTATTTGTAATTGCTGAGAAAAATCGCTCTTTTTCAGTCAAGTTTGGGTTGGGAGTGAATGGCTGGCTGGGAGTCTGAGTAGGAAGTGTTTGAGGAATATTTGTACAGGATTGAGTTAACACTCTGTTATTTTCCAAAGATGGAGTTGTGACACAATCTTTCGGATTTGGAACATCTGCCATCAACTTATAGCGGCTGATTCCATGACTTGCGACTAATGCACAAGAAAGAAAAGCAATCAGAATGTAAAAAAATGTCTTCTTTAAAAAAGTTTTCATTTTCATATTCACTACGGTAGGTACATCCTCAAAGAGAATTGCTATATTAGCTGTATATCACTGTGACTTGAAAATAGGGAACAGGGAACAGGGAACAGGGAACAGGCTAAGAGGTTTTTTCATGTGTTCTGGCGTACGCAGTTCATGATGGCTACTAAAAAGAAAAAACGTAGATATAACAGAGTGATTTATCTGACATTTCCATATTCAATCTTCAGCAATGCAATCACCGTATCAGCTAATATTGAGATTGACTATATGCTTGTTTAAACTATGACCATGCACACTTGTGTTGAATTCCAAGACGCCTATGATGTCATCGTCGTCGGTGCAGGTCACTCTGGTTGTGAAGCCGCCCTTGCGACCGCACGCCTCGGCTGTCGAACTTTGCTGTTGACACTAAATTTGGATAAAATAGCTTGGCAACCCTGTAACCCAGCAGTGGGTGGTCCAGCTAAATCCCAGTTGACTCACGAGGTGGATGCACTCGGCGGAGAAATTGGCAAAATGGCAGATCGGACTTATTTGCAAAAGCGGATTCTCAACTCTTCGCGAGGACCTGCTGTTTGGGCGTTGCGTGCTCAAACAGATAAAAGAGAGTACGCAGCACTAATGAAAGCTATTGTCGAGAACCAAGACAACTTAATCATCCGCGAAGGAATGGTCACAGATTTGGTTTTGGGCGCAAACGATGAAGTCGTCGGCGTTCAAACATATTTTGGTGTGGCGTTTGAGTGCAAAGCAGTTATCTTGACAACCGGGACGTTCTTGGGAGGACGGATTTGGGTTGGTAACAAGTCGATGGAGGCGGGACGCGCTGGAGAATTTGCTGCTGTCGGTTTGACGGAAACTCTCAATCGCTTGGGGTTTGAAACAGGAAGACTCAAAACAGGAACCCCCGCACGGGTAGACAAGCGGTCTGTTGACTACAGTAAGATGACACCACAGCCAGGGGATGAAGATGTCCGTTGGTTTAGCTTTGATCCAGAGGTTTGGGTAGAACGGGAACAACTTCCTTGTCATATCACCCGCACGACGCCAGAAACTCATCGCCTGATTCGGGAAAATCTGCAACTTTCACCAGTTTATGGCGGGTGGGTGGATGCTAAAGGACCACGTTATTGTCCCAGTATAGAAGATAAGATAGTCCGCTTTGCTGATAAGGAAAGCCACCAAATTTTTATTGAACCTGAAGGAAGAGATATTCCTGAACTTTATATTCAAGGGTTTTCTACAGGATTACCGGAAAATTTGCAACTCCACATGTTACGGAGTCTGACTGGGTTGGAAAAGTGCGTTATGCTCCGCCCAGCTTATGCTGTTGAGTATGATTATTTACCGGCGACACAGTGTTATCCGACACTGATGACGAAAAAGGTAGAAGGGCTGTTCTGCGCTGGACAGATTAACGGCACAACAGGATACGAAGAAGCAGCAGCTCAAGGGCTTGTTGCTGGAATTAATGCTGCTCGCTTTGCTCGCGGTCAAAAAATGATTGTTTTTGCCCGTGAGCAAAGTTACATCGGTACACTGATGGATGACTTGTGTACGAAAGACTTACGGGAGCCTTACCGTATGCTCACGAGCAGGTCTGAATATAGATTGATACTTCGTTCGGATAATTCCGACCAGCGCTTAACACCATTGGGACGGGAAATCGGCTTAATTGATGACCGACGTTGGGAACTTTTTACTCGCAAGCAAGAAAAGATTGCAGCGGAAAAAGAACGGTTGTATGGGACACGGGTGAAGGAACATGATGAAATTGGGCAGGCGATCGCCCAAACCACCCAACAAGCAATCAAAGGCTCAATTACCCTAGCTGACTTGTTACGGCGTCCAGGATTTCATTACGTAGATCTCAACACATACGGACTGGGAAACCCCAATCTTGCTCGTGCTGAGAAAGAAGGTGCAGAAATTGACATCAAGTATTCTGGCTACCTACAAAGACAACAAAATCAGATTGACCAAATTGCTCGTCAAGCACACCGCCAGTTACCTGCAGACTTAAACTACCAGGCGATTGAAACTCTTTCTAAAGAAGCGCGGGAAAAACTGACCAAGGTGAAACCATTGACAATAGG
Source organism: Brasilonema bromeliae SPC951 (assembly GCF_012912135.1). GTDB lineage: Bacteria > Cyanobacteriota > Cyanobacteriia > Cyanobacteriales > Nostocaceae > Brasilonema > Brasilonema bromeliae. The sequence goes on from NZ_QMEB01000036.1 coordinate 31,904, forward strand.
GCAAGCAGCTCGTATTGGTGGAGTGAATCCAGCGGATGTAAATGCTTTATTAATTTATCTAGAATTGCATAAAACGAAGTCTCCGAAGGAATTTTCAGTCTTGGCTTGAAAACAATTCCACAAGAGCGAGTATAGTTATAGGTGAAATCTGAAGAGACTAGTATCGGTGATGACATTAAATTAAGACAGTGCCATCATTCAAAGTCTCTATATTCAATGAGAATCTCAAATCCACCTGAAATCTACTCGTTATATTTAACAGGGAACAGTCAACGCTTAACAGGGAACGCTTAACAGGGAACAGTGAACAATTATCAAGCAATTGATAACTGATAACTGATAACTGATAACTGATGACTGATAAGTGTTTTAAGACGAGAGATTGGAGGTTTCATCTAAGGTTTTTATTCGCGGGCAGAGGGGGAACAATATTTATCTTGCTAGGAGTTAATAGTCAAGAACGCCATGTCACAAAACGCCAATACCTATCTCATTCTTCCAGAAGCATCCGAAGAATTCATCGTTAACGAACCCTGGGCGATAGAAACCTATGCCGATGATTTGATGGATGAACTCTTTGCTGATATTAATCTCATTTTGGATCGTTCTGATCGCTTATCTTCCCAAACAGCATTACCTCAAGAGAACATTCCTCAAGTACCAACGGTTACAACACCGCCAGTTGTCATCCCAGAAACACAAATCAGCCTTGTACCATCCGGGAAGCAACCTAGAAATAATCCATTGAGTCCAGTTGGAGTCGCGACTCCAGGGGTTCCCAAATTAATAAAGAAACGAGTCAAAAAATCAAAACGCAGAAAAGCCATAGCGGTTTTGATGGGAGTCACCGCAGGGTTAGCCGCTGCTTGCATTGTTGGGGTAGCAAACTCTGGGCTGTTCAATCGTCTAGTTGTCATCAAATCATTCCAGCAAAGCCTACTGCAGCCGCATGTAGAGAAGTGCGTACAGTTAGCGGATTGATCAGAACTAGGGGGATAGGGGAGTGGGGGTGTAAGGGCAAAACAAGTCAAAACCATAAGGTAAGAAGTCGTCTTGGAAAGTTTGCTACGGAGGGAAACCCTCCTGGCAACTTTCCGCAAAAT
>NZ_QMEB01000379.1 GCF_012912135.1 Brasilonema bromeliae SPC951
GCAATAATCGCGAATTATCTTTTTCCCTTTATTTTTGCAAAATTGGGATGCTCCCGTTTCGTTGTCCTCGCTCATTGGAGGCAATTCAGTTGAAGCCGGAAGGCGAGTAAATTAGTACCTTGCCCAAGGATTAATCTTGTTCTCCGTACATTTGCGATACAAAAGTATGATGTAAAGAACATCAAAAATGAAAGTGGTGGCATATAAAATTTTGATCAGCGGTGTTGTGGGATAGGTGTTGTCTACAAAAATTTCTGTTAAGAGGGTTTGAAGATTTAAAATTTTATTAACATCACCAGGTGCATCAAAAGATGAGCCTAAAAAGGCGAACAATGTAGCAAACCATTTGTAAATTGCTATGTAAATAGATTGTCCACTGATGTCATTGCGCCGAAGAAGCATACATACAAAGAGAATTGACATCATACAGTTCTGTCCAAAACCAGTATAGACTCCCTTTGTATCATTCAACTCGGAAGCAACTCCAAAAACAATAGGAAAAGCAATAGCTATAGCAGCTAAAAAAATTAACCTGAAATTATTCTTTGTTATTTGAGGCGGAAAATCTTTGTATCCATAAAGAAGGCATTGCCAAACAATTGGTATATCGAAGAGAAACCAAGCAATACTAGCGTATAGTAAAGCGTTACTAGGTGGTATATAAATGAATGAATAAATAGCTTCCCACGAAATGTTTGCACTAAGAGCCACCATTGGCATCCCCAATGAACGGTCTTTGAAGCCGCGCCAAACAATAGCCACATATGTGAATACCCAAGCAATGTCACAAATAGAGTTCAAAGTCGCGCCTGTAGTCATAACCTATACCTCCCAATCCTAAATAACATCTGCTAAAACTCTACTAGGTGTATATGCGCTAATAGTAACTCCTACCAAAAATGAACCATTTTCTAGCAAAGTTTCAGGTGTTTGTGTTCCATAAAAAAGACCTCATTTGATCGTAATTTATTCCAGGGTAGTCGTGTTAGAAGAGTTGAAGTCGCCAATCACAACTATCAAGTCCTGCTTCAGTTCACAAAGTTGAACTTAGTTTGTTGAAGTTACTGAGTGAGACCGAGTATACTTTTGAAGTTGAGGAAGTATTAATTTAGATTCATGAGGCTACACTTCCTCTTCTAACCACGACTAACTACATATCCAAATTTTCAGCCCGGTTTAAGGATCTACCCAACGCCCATCTTGTTTAATCAGATTAATCAACTCTTCGACGCCTTGAGATTCGGGGACTTTTTTGATTTCTTCTTTGCCACGATACAAAGAGATATAACCGGGCTGCTTACCAACATAACCGTAGTCAGCATCTGCCATTTCTCCAGGACCGTTGACAATGCAACCCATGACGGCGATATCTAGACCTGTAAGATGTTTGGTTGCTTCCCGCACTTTGTGCAGCACTTCTTCTAGGTTAAACAAAGTACGACCGCAGGAAGGGCAAGCAACATACTCCACCATCGTTTTCCTTAAACCCAGTGCTTGCAAAATGCTGTAGCACACAGGAATTTCTTTTTCTGGGGCTTCCGTAAGCGACGCCCGAATTGTATCTCCAATCCCTTCAGCTAAAAGTGTGCCAATCCCAGCGGTGGATTTGATGCGTCCGTATTCTCCATCACCGGCTTCTGTTACGCCCAGATGTAGGGGGTAATCTATACCTAGTTCATCCATCCGCTGTACCATCAGGCGATAAGCGGCTAGCATGACTGGCACCCGTGACGCCTTGAGAGAGATGACGAGGTTGTGGAAGTCTAGAGATTCACAAATGCGAATGAATTCCAATGCAGATTCTACCATACCCTCTGGAGTATCGCCATAGGTAAAGAGCATCCGCTCAGCAAGGGAACCATGGTTGACGCCAATCCGCATCGCTTTGTCTTGATCGCGCAGGGAAACCACAAGGGGTTCTAGAGTTTCACGGATTTTCTCGCCAATTTCGTCAAATTCGGCTTGGGTGTATTCAGTTCTGCTAGGTTTTGGCTTTTCAAATACATACAAACCTGGGTTAATCCGCACTTTATCAACATACTTTGCCACTTCCAAGGCAATCTTCATGCCATTGTGGTGTACATCAGCTGCTAGAGGCACAGGTAAGTAAGTTTCGACCAATTTCTGCTTGATTTCACTCAAGGCTTTAGCATGAGCCAGACTTGGGACGGTGACACGCACAATCTCACAGCCAATTTTGTGAAGGCGAACAATAGCAGCTACCGAACCTTCTACATCCAAAGTGTCTTCATTAATCATGGACTGCACCACCACAGGGTGACCACCACCAATGGTGACATGACCAACGCGAACGGGACGTGTTTTACGACGAACAATGGTGGTATCAACGGGAAGTTGACGAGAAGAAATGTTGACAGTAGTTGGAGATGGAAGAGTGAACATAGATTTTTGCCCTTGTGTGTCAAAATTTAGCTCAAGTTCAACACGAATGGCACGCTCGATAATAGCAAATCCTTGAGGTATCAGGTTTTAGGGTGTGGGGAATTAAGAAAAATGTTGCTTGTGCTAACGCCAGGAATTGAATGTCTTTTAACACTACACCCTTCTCCCCCTTGCCCCTAATCCCCAACGCCAGTCGCCTCAAGTCGGGAAACCCGCCC
>NZ_QMEB01000380.1 GCF_012912135.1 Brasilonema bromeliae SPC951
AGACCAACGGGTCTGGTGACAGGCTCGTTGAGTTTAATTACTACGTAACTTTTGGTGATACCAATTATTACTCGATGCTTTCAACAGTTTTTCTAATTCAAAACGTTCCTCAGAGGTGAGAGACTTTTTGCCGTCGATCCCTGCTGTCTTCTTTCCAGCGTTTAGCTGCGATATTTGACGAATCGCCAAAAATCTAGCTGCTTTGGATTTCAAAATAAGCTTTTGAAGTGACAGGGCTTTACGCTTGTTTCCTTCTCGAATAGCTTTGAACACCCTACATTGCAGGCGAAATAAATCCTTCCGAAATTCCTTCCAGTTTAGATTTTTCCAAGATTCACTAGCCTCGTGACTGTGCCTAATCATACTCTACTCCGTTAGATGTTTTTTTGAATACCTTGCAGCAGTTACGCCGCATCCTACCCGAATCAAAGGAGTTCCGTATCTCGTCTTACCTACCTGGGATTCGACCGTCCCCAAGACCTTTGATTCGTTTCTATTCGTTCCCTTAGATGATTATTTGTTCCGTTAGGTGTAGCCATTTTAACCATCAGAAACCCCTGATTCTTGCAGCTATTCCGGAAAGATGCTGCGGGTCTTACTCTGATAAAGTCGGGTTCTAAGGATATGTCCCGCTTACGTGTAGGTTACTTTTCTAGGCTCTGTTTCACCGTGGGAACTCCCTGTTAGCGCAAAGCTCTGCGGGGGAAGCTTCCCCCGCAAGACTTTGCACCAGTGTCCACCCATAACAGTAGTCTGATTGTGCCCTGTTCCCAGCTTCACTCTGTAAGAATCGAGCTTACTCGGTGTGGGCACCCTCTGGAGTCACGCATGAACCTTGCGGGTGGGGCTTTCACCCACATCAATCTAAGAGTTCAGTGTCTAGTTAACTAGAGTTCACTGGCTTAGTTATATACGGACTGATTACCGAGATTCACTAAGCAACGAATCGCACTCCCAGACACATTGAGGTCTTCAATCACTACTGTGCCACAGAGCAAAGCAGAATAATTTGACTAATGGGGATTGCTGAATTTGGTCATGAATTGTGTTTGTCAAGAGATTTTTAATTTTCCCCAACCCCTGTAGAGACGTTGCATGCAACGTCTCTACAAAATCTTGATTTTCTCAATTCATATCAAGATTTCAGCAACGCCGACTAATGACTAAAAGTTAAAGCTTGACCCCGCACCTCTGTATGTACTTTGCCTTTTTCATACACAACCTGACCACCTACTATACTTATCACGGGCCATCCAGTTAAATTCCAGCCTTCAAAAGGACTCCAACCACACTTGGTCAACAATTCTTCACGTAAAACAGGGCGATAAGTGTCCAAGTCTACAAGAACTAAATCAGCATCATAACCAGGAGCGATCGCCCCCTTATTTGGAATACCATATGCCTTAGCTACAGCTCGTGACATCCAGTCACTCACTTGCGCAACGGTACATTGTCCTTGCATTGCAGCGGTTAACATCAAAGGTAGAGAAGTTTCGACACCAGGCATTCCAGAGGGAGTGTTTGGATACTCTTGAGCTTTCTCTTCTAAAGTATGTGGTGCGTGATCTGTGGCGATGAAATCAATAATGCCATCGCGTAAAGCTTGCCAAAGGACTTGGTTATCGTGGGGCGATCGCAAAGGTGGATTCATCTGCGCCAAGGTGCCAATCTTCTCATATGCACTGGTATTGAGCAACAAATGCTGGGGCGTCACTTCTGCTGTCACCCAACTTGGTTTATCCTGACGCAGTAAGTCTGCTTCTTCTGCTGTTGACATATGCAGAATATGTAGACGACGTTGATATTTTTTAGAAAGTCTTAATGCTTGCTGCGTTGCTAGTAGCGCTGCTTGATTATCTTGAATTTGGGAATGAACTGCTACTTCATGAATTCCAGCAAATTCCTTGCGACGTTCGTTAATTCTCGCTTGGTCTTCAGCATGAACAGCAATCAAACGTTCGCCTTTAGAAAATATAGCCTCCAAGGCAGCGTCTTGGTCAACCAGTAACTGTCCATGCATTGAACCCATGAAAATTTTGATTCCACAACTTGGCTTTGCCAAAAGCAAATCAGGCAAGTTGTCTGCCGTTGCCCCGATAAAAAAGCCATAATTAACCAAGCACTTTTGTGAGGCTCGTTGTAGCTTATCATCAAGAGCTTGCTGGGTAGTCGTTAAAGGACGCGTATTCGGCATTTCTAAAAAAGAAGTGACTCCCCCTTTGGCACAAGCACAACTAGCGGTAAATAAGTCTTCCTTATGTTCCAGTCCTGGTTCACGAAAGTGGACTTGTGGATCAATTACTCCTGGCAACAAAGTTAACCCTTCTGCGTCAATTTGTGTAGTTGAGGGTGTGGCAGAAATCTCTGGTGCGACTTCGACTATTGTGCGATCGCTCGTCAGCACATCCCCAACAACCGATTCACCATTGGGTAAAACTATTCGAGCGCGACGAATCAGCAAACTGGTAGGAGATGACATGAATCAACTGGGTTAAAAAAACAACTGAGCGTGACAGATAACTATTTATATAGGTTAAACTTAGTTGGACTCTTCGCGGATATTTTGTATTTTTTGTTACAAAAAACTTTATGATTTTTAATAAACAAAGAAATCTGGTTA
>NZ_QMEB01000037.1:0-212 GCF_012912135.1 Brasilonema bromeliae SPC951
TTCGGTTCCTTCGGTCGCCTATACCGCGTTTTAGGCGTTTCAATCCCTAATAGGGAGAAAGAGAAATTTCAACAAGCTGTTTGGGAGTTTATGTGCATGCCAACGGTTTCAATCCCTAATAGGGAGAAAGAGAAATTTCAACTCGTTTTTTGTGCAAAAAAAGCTGCTTGCCAAATGTTTCAATCCCTAATAGGGAGAAAGAGAAATTTCAA
>NZ_QMEB01000037.1:238-32975 GCF_012912135.1 Brasilonema bromeliae SPC951
CGTCCTGTTCAGAAAGAAAACCAAATCAACTCGTTTCAATCCCTAATAGGGAGAAAGAGAAATTTCAACCAAGTGCCAGGTCTACGAGCCGCAGCAATTACCGTGTTTCAATCCCTAATAGGGAGAAAGAGAAATTTCAACCTTGGGCTTGCTCCCTACTGGGACGAGGGGGAGTATGGTTTCAATCCCTAATAGGGAGAAAGAGAAATTTCAACTCATTGGCAGTCATTCACCTAGAACAAGTAGGTTTCAGTTTCAATCCCTAATAGGGAGAAAGAGAAATTTCAACGTTATAGATCTAGAGATAGTCACAAGTCTTATAGTTTCAATCCCTAATAGGGAGAAAGAGAAATTTCAACGCATGGTTTGCACCCGATGTCTCCCCTGCGAAACGTTTCAATCCCTAATAGGGAGAAAGAGAAATTTCAACTATTGTATCAGGCAATAAAAAAGCTGCCACTCGCTGTTTCAATCCCTAATAGGGAGAAAGAGAAATTTCAACTAAAGAAAAGTTAAGGCTTAAAGCTGAAGAGAAAGGTCAGGTTTCAATCCCTAATAGGGAGAAAGAGAAATTTCAACCATATCTGTCTCCCCAGGGGTCGGTTTCAGTGAGGTGTTTCAATCCCTAATAGGGAGAAAGAGAAATTTCAACTTTCCCTTGCGCCGCGAGTCGATTATGAATTGGGTTTCAATCCCTAATAGGGAGAAAGAGAAATTTCAACAAAACTGCGAGTTTTGATTTTCAATCATTAAGTAGTTTCAATCCCTAATAGGGAGAAAGAGAAATTTCAACGACCTATTGTGGGCGGCTACCGAGGGCTTTAGAGATGTTTCAATCCCTAATAGGGAGAAAGAGAAATTTCAACTGGTTTAAGCAACAGTTGCTGCGGTTCGATGAGGTGTTTCAATCCCTAATAGGGAGAAAGAGAAATTTCAACGGAGGTACTCAGAAAACTGCACCATATAAAGTTTTCAAGGTTCTAAATCGCGGATGATCTAATGATAGCATGAAAAAAGTAAATTGATTGACAGGCAAATCGCTAAAATCCAGTCTAGGCAAGGGGCGCGGATGGGTTATCATCGAATATTCTCCAAAATCCTTGTACTGTAAGCAATCCAACCATTTTTTTCTTAACCCTTTTTTCTACACCTACCCATCCGCGCTATCGGCAAAGAAAATCATGTTATCACGAGGTTATTGACCACCCATCTTTACCAAAACAGCAGGCGCACAGCATGGAATTACATTGAATTTGCCGTAGGTTGCGCTTCTTGATAAATAATTTCTTGAAACTGAATGACGTCTCTAAGAGGATCAGCATGAAAGACTTTCACTAACATCTGTTCGCCCAACTTCACAGAACGTTTAAATAACATTGGCAACTGCAAGCCTAAATCTTCTAACAAAATCAGCGCTAAACCACTATCTTCTCTTAACCACATCAGCACTGTTGCTTCCCAAATTTCATCAGGCTGACGGCGCAGATACTCTAAAGCCCAATATCTATTAGTTTGCCGTTCTACCATTGTCACTTCTTGGGTGATTGAAGATACGGTCATCATGACTTCTTTCAATTGTTCGGCTGAAAAGGGCAACACTTCACCACGCAAATGTGCTTTCAGTTGAAAGTGAGTCAGCAAATCGCTGTAGCGGCGGATAGGAGAAGTTGCTTGAGTATAAGTATCTAACCCTAAACCAGCATGTCTGACGGGGCTAATGCTCATTTCGCTCTTAGGCATACAACGACGCATAGCGCAAGCCCGGACAAATCCTGCTGGCAGCTGTAGCAATTCTTGCTCCGGAGGTAACTCTGGCTGTGGTTGACCGCGAAAGGGCAAGGGGATGTTATACTTTTGACCGTAGCGGGCTGCAACTTCGCCAGCAACAATCATCATCTCGGCGACTAATTGCCGTGATGTGGAGTCTTGTAATATATCGATGCTGATATTATCGCCTTTGACTTTAATCATTGCCTCGGGCATGTTGATGCTGATTGCTCCTTGAGCATAGCGCCAAGCTTTGCGTCGTCGTGCCCAGTTGGCGATCGCCGCAATTTCCGATTCTGCCTCCACTCCCAAATCCAACACTTCATCAACATCTTCGTAAGTCAGGCGATATGTTGGTTTAATAAAACTTGGATGGATGCTATAATCTTCTACTGCCCCAGTATCATCCAAAATAATCCCAAAACTCAAGGCATAACAGACTTTTCCCTGCACCAGACTCATTGGTCCTGTTGCCAAAACTTCAGGGAACATAGGAACCATGCCTGTGGGCAAATATACTGTGCTGCCTCGCTTTCTTGCGTCTAAATCTAACTCATCTTCTGGTATCAACCAGCGCGTCGGATCAGCAATATGCACCCACAACCGCTCTTTGCCATCGGGAAGTAATTCCCAACTTAGACCATCATCTATCTCGGTTGTACTTTCATCATCAATTGTGTACACCTTAAGATGGGTTAGATCCAGGCGGTTGACATCTCTGTCTGGTGGATGTGATTCCAATCGCTGTTGCGACACTTCTAATACCTTACTAGCGAACTGTACCGGAATTGACGAACGACGTAAAAATAAGTTTTCATGGGGACTCCAGCTACCCAAGTCCACTAACAGTTGAAAAGCACCTTGGGGGGTTGCGGGACGTCCCAGCATATTCATCGTTTCCAAGACCAATGCTGGGGGAGGATAGGCACGAGCTAGGGAATCATAGTTTAACCCTACACGTACTATATCAGCAACTAGAGCTGCATATTTTTCTAGGGCTTCTAGGCGGTGGCGATCATAGCGTTGCCACTCTACTGGTTCACCCTTAAGCGCCTGTTCTACTCTTGCCAGGAATTCTTGCTGTCCTTTAGCTTTGAGTGCCTCTACCTCTAGTTGGTGTTTGCGTTCTGCCACTTGAGCTGCACTTCGCGGCTCGTAAGCATCTCCCTTCTGTTTGAAGTAAATTTTATCATCTGATAATAAATAATACGCTGCGTAGCAATGAGGCGGTTGTGATTCTGAAAACAGTAGATTTGCCATCTCACAAGGCGTCACTGTTTCCCCACCTTCTACGAGTAATTCCCAAGCGACTTCTAAACTGGTGGGTTCCAAATAAGGCTTGACTTCCTCTAAGAATCCGGGGATTTGCGAAGATTTGTAGGTTTCCCCAGTCACTGTGTAGGTGATTTGCCGAGGTGCGAGACTGTGGGATTGACCACGTTCATCTACCACAAAGAAACGACTTTTGCCGTCTGGGCGGTCTACTACACCCAAACGGCGATCGCTACCAAGTCGAAATTCAACTAGCGTCCCCTTCTCCACAAGCCTCGCAATGATTTATATTCAGAATTTTTATTTTGGATTTTAGTTAGGAGTTAGGAGTTAGGAGTCAATTACTCATTACTCTTAACTCATCACTCTTAACTATTATTAGCCTTCAGCATTGATAAACGGCAACAATGCCATAATACGAGCACGTTTAATCGATAATGTCAACTCTCGCTGTTGCTGAGATGTCAGTCCAGTAATCCGTCGAGGTAATATCTTGCCTCGCTCAGTGATAAACTTACGCAGCAAATCAACATCTTTGTAATCGATTGGTTCTCCCGGCTTAATCGGAGATAGACGACGGCGATAATAGCTCATTGTTACTTAATTTCCTTGTGAACGGTATGTCTGTTGCAGTTCGGGCAGAACTTTTTCAGTTCTAGTCGATTGGTGGTGTTACGACGGTTCTTAGTCGTTGTATAACGCGAAACTCCAGGAGAGCGCTTGTCTGAATTTGTACGACACTCAGTACATTCCAGTGTGATTATTATCCGGGCACCTTTACTCTTGGCCATAATCTTACAAAACGTTGACTCTGACGAGAATTAGCAGTTATCAGTTATCAGTTATCAGTTATCAAGTACCAGCCGCAGTTATCAGTTACCAGTTATCAGGGAGGTTAAGAAATCGCTGACTCTGTTCCCTGTTCCCTGTTCCCTGTTCCCTGTTCCCTGTTCCCTGTTCACTGATTTAACACAAATGACTATTATCTCATATTCCGCCGTGTTTTTTCAACTAACCGCTTAATTTTAATGTCAAGCGAATAGCCACGACGCGACGAAATGATCATAGTCTTGGCATAGCGGTCATGCAAAGCTTGCCGCAGTTGGGTATCAGATAAAGCTGCACCACAGTCAATTGCCAACGGAATAAATAGCAGTATAGCAGTGGGATTACGTATGATGTTACTCAGAGCGATCGAAACCAGAAGTGCGCCAAGCCCAACTATTCCTTCTCGCTTCAAAAGAGATTGCAAATCAGGAACTCTACCCCGTTCGATTTCTAACACCTTGATATCAAAAGCATAGCGCCCTAAACTTTGCCCCTGATTGTTGTAAGGTACAACAACCCGCAAAATTACCCAAGCAATAGCGAAAACTAGTATCTGAACAATTTGCACGCCGAGTTGAGAACTTCCTAATAAGGAACTCACTACCGAGACACAAAGGAAATCAATGCCTGATGCCATTCCTCTTCGCCCAAAATCAACCTTAGGATAGTGTTTGGGAGGAACTTGTTCAATAGACATATTTAAAATGCGTATTTATAGAGAGTTTGGAGGTTGGTTTTTTTTCCCTCTACTTTAATGTTAAAGTTACTTACGCATTCTTTCCCGCAGAAAGCCGATGAGATTTGTGGTTCAAACTTTGTAAATCTGATCCACTTTCAATCAGTTCTAAGGACTGTGGACTTTGATGATTCAATGAAAGCTTGACTGTAAATGTTGTCCCGACTCCCACTTGGCTTTCTAAGCAGATCTGACCTTGATGCAGTTCGACACACTTTTTGACTATCGATAGCCCTAGTCCCGTTCCTGGAATACTACCCACATTGCTAGCACGATGGAAAGTTTCAAACAAAAGTTGTTGGTCTTTGATGGGGATACCAATACCAGAATCTTGGATTTGGAACGTGAGGGTATCATCTTGACAAATGACATCAAATTGAATTACGCCACCTTGAGGAGAATACTTGATGGCATTGGAAAGTAGATTAGTCAAAATGTAACGCAACAGATTTTCGTCCACAAGAACTGGAGTAGGTTTTCCCTGAAACCTAAAGATAATTTGGTGTTTTCCATTTGCACTCAATTGCAAATTTTGTGTCAGTTCGCTACAGAAGTTTTGTAAATCTAGTAATGTAGGTTCGTATTGTAGTTTGCCTGCATCACTCTTGCCCCAAAATAAAACTTCATCTAATAATTGCTGCATCTGACGTATGGCAGTTTGAATTTTGCCAAAGTATTTACTCCTTTGCGGGTCAGACAACTGATGGTTATATGATTCGAGTAATTCTATTGCTGTGCGAATCACGGACATCGGATTGCGGAACTCATGAGAAACCATTGAAACAAAGCTAGATTTCATTTCGTTGAGTTCTCGTTCCTGTTGCCATGCTTTGATCATCTCTGCTTCAGCGCGTTTTTGCTCGCTAATATCCCAAGCTTCGACAATCAGTAGCACCACTTTTCCAGTTTCATCTTTTAAGGGTCTGACGGAAAAGTCAATCCACAGCATCGCATCGTTTGCACCGCGTAAGTGCAATTCATGGCGGAGAGATTCACCATCAGCAGCTTTGGCAATGATACTTTTCAACCACCCTGGATTTGCGGAAGATAAATTCCAGCTTTCAAGTTCCCACAACGGTTTGCCAACACAATCTTGTTGTTGAGTACCCCACAAATTTAGGGCAGATTGGTTCATTTCCACAATCATCCCCGAACATGTGACCAGCACTATCGATTGAGGTGTTTGTTTAAAAACTCCCCGCAAGCGATGCTGACATTCTTGTAGTTGATTAAGAATTTGTCCCCGCTCGATAGCATATCGAATAACATGCTCTAGTAACTTAGGCGTAATTTGTCCTTTTACCAGATAATCTTGTACACTATTAGCCACTGCTTGTAAAGCAATGTCTTCATCGTCAAACCCCGTTAGCACCACTATTGGGACGTTTGGTGCTGCTGTAGAAAATTTTGCTAAGGTTTTTAATCCTTGAGAATCTGGTAGAGAAAGGTCTAACAAAACTATATCAAAAACCCTTTTGCTACAGGCACTAAGCGCATCACTGAGACGCTCCAAATGTACCACATGCCATTTTTCTTTGCCTAAATGCCAAAGCGTTTGCTGCAGCAACTTGGCATCGCTGGGATTATCTTCTACCAAAAGAATGTTAATTGATGCCTTATTCATAAAATAAAGTTATTTTACCGCTGTGAACTGAACTTGGGGTGGTTCTTCGCAGCGAAACATAATGACGACGTTATTATAATGTTGAACTAGCTGTATGAATTGTGCTGTGTCAGTAGTCACTGTTGTTAAGGGTTTATCAGTAATAATGGCATTGCTTTATACAATCTTTATGGAAACTTTATTTAAAAATTCCTCCTCAGCAGCCGCAGTATAAAATAGTAATAAGTGAGAGAAAAGCTCTGAGGCTAGAACTCATTTAGTAATTAACCAGCAAGTAGTAAACTAATTGCTGCATCTACATTGACCTTTTCACAATGTAACTCATGTCGTCTAATGGGGTCGAGTTGAGACGATCTTGGTGTTTTGATAGTTTCAGTTTTGTGCTTGGAAAGTTTTTTGGTTAGGTTATTACGAGGGCAATATTATGCTATCAGTAAGCGATGCAGAAGGCATTATTTTCAATTTAGTACAACCCCTGAATACTCAACAGGATACAGAATTGGTTGATTTGTTATTCGCAGGCGATAGCTTCGCTGCTGCGCTCTGCGCAGATCGCATTTTAGCATCTGAGGTGACTAGTCAACTAGATTTTCCCCACTGGGACAACTCAGCAATGGATGGCTATGCAGTGCGATACGAAGATGTACAGGATTGTAGCGAGGACAAGCCAGCAGTTTTAGAGATTGTTGAAGAAATTCCTGCTGGGGTTCAACCGAAATCTACTATTCAATCAGGGCAAGCGGCGCGAATTTTTACAGGTGCAGTCATGCCTGCGGGTGCAGATACAGTTGTGATGCAAGAAAAAACACGTAGGGAAGAAAATCGTGTGATTATCCTTACAGCCCCAAAACTGCAAGAATTTGTGAGAAAACGGGGAATGTACTACCGAGCAGGGACACAATTAGTACCAGCAGGGATTCCGTTGAAGGCTTCAGAAATTGCTGTATTAACTGCAGTTCAATGTACTCAACTGAAGGTTTTTCGCCGTCCTCGTGTTGCTATTTTCTCTACAGGAGATGAACTGGTGACACCTGACAAGCCGTTGCAACCTGGTCAAATTGTAGATTCAAATCAGTATGCCCTAGCAACTTTGATTCGACAGATTGGTGCCGAACCTATAATGTTAGGAATTGTTAAGGATAAACCAGAAGCACTCAAGGAAGCGATCGCTTACGCTATTGCTCACGCTGATGTCGTAATCTCTTCGGGGGGTGTCTCTGTGGGAGATTATGATTATGTTGAGCAAATTCTAGAGTCACTGGGAGGCGAAATTCACGTTCGTGCTGTTGCGACCAAACCTGGTAAACCCCTGACAGTTGCTACATTTAAAAATGATCCACGTCCAATTTTGTACTTTGGTTTGCCAGGAAACCCTGTTGCTGCTTTGGTGACTTTTTGGCGGTTTGTACAACCAGCCATCAAAAAACTTTCAGGACTTGCTCATGGTTGGGAACCAGTGTTTCTCAAAGCGCTGACGCGTCAGGAGTTGTGTTCTGGTGGTAAGCGTGAAACTTATGTTTGGGGTCAGTTGTACGTCAAAAATGGAGTTTACGAATTTCAGCCAGCAGGTGGACTTCAAAATTCTGGGAACTTAATTAATTTAGCTCAAACCAACGGCTTAGCTGTTCTACCAGTGGGTACGACACTTATTCCTGCTGGAGAAGAAGTGCAAGTCCTACAGGTAGGGTCGTAAACTCGTACAAAAAGACACAAAAACAGCAATACTCAATGTGTCTTTGTGTCTACTCAACTTTACTGCTTGTGGCTAAATTCTAATGATGAAGTACTCACCAAGTCACATCGCCAGTCAAATTATTATCTACCCGTAGAACAGAAGATGATTGGGTAATGTCGCTGCTAACACTGCCATTCACGAGGTTAGTATTAGGATTGCGGGGGTTGTAGCTGCTGGTGTCAATTGTCAACGGGTTAGGGAAGGCGTAAGCAATGTTCTCCCAAGGAACAAACTTAAAGTTGGTGTTGACGTTTTCACCATCGACAATCTTAGCAGGCAAATTTCTGCCATCCTGAGTAATGAATACACCATACGGGAAGTTGGGACCCAACGGCACGTTGATAACATCTGCACCATCTGACTCTTGAACGCTGTCAATTCCTCCGTTGTTACCAACACCAAAACGACCTACGAAGTCATTTTGACCCTCACGAGTGTAGACTACAAAGGTGCTGTCACCTTGACTAGAAGCTAGCAGATAACCTGTACCATCTTTAGCATAATAGATGGAGAGTCCTTCCACATCGTCTTCCACATAGCTACCGCCTAAGTCTTTCACTTTGTCAATCAGCGTACCAGTTGTGCCTCCATTTGGTTCTGCTTGATACTTCCAAATCCCTACATCTTCTTGACCAATGTAAAGATAACCGAGTTCTTGGTCTGCTACTGTTCCCTCAAGTTGAGCATCACGTCCAGCAGTTGTAGGTACTGTGAAATTACGTACTCTTTCAGCACCAATCTTACCATTTCCTGTGTCAATCAATTTGTACTGTGCAACATCTCCAGTTTCTCTACGATTGGCAAAGACGTAGTAATCATCTGTCACAGGACTATGGTACAAAGCTATGCCATAAGCACTCCGCGATGATGGTGAGTAGGGAGGTTCAAAGGGTGATGATTGGAACAAAGTACCGATACTGCTATCTGTGATATCTTCCAGGTATTGACCCGAGGTGCTGGGAGAGGAATTGATTTTGAAGATAGCCAGCTTATCGTTGTTGCGGTCTGTCGCTACGGCAATATCAACAGAATCACCGCCTAACTTAAAGCCGTATTGCAGGTCAATGTTGTTGTAACGGATATTACCTGGATTGAACTCTTGTAAGAGATTACCAGACAAGTCATAAACTCGTAAGCCTGCATTTTTCACTGCTGTGAGTACTAGGCTTTGTTCTGGATTAGAGGAATTTACATAGATAGCCGGGTCATCCGCGTCTGCGCGTTGGTCGCGTGGTAAATTTGGGTCATTCAACAAGTCAGGACGGGTTTCCACTGTAGGCGCGACGGTAGGAACTAAGTCTGCACCCAAAGCGAGAATTTGAGTAAATTGGGTCTGGCTAAAGTTGTTGTCACTCACCAAAACGATGGACTGACGACCATCATCCAGTTTTGGACCAAAGGCGATGCCTTCAATATTATCTGTACCTGTGGGTAGATTCAGCGAGTTGAGATTTAACACCAAACGCTTCTCGGCAGGTTTGATATCTGCTAGTTGTTCAGCACTTAAATTATTAAGAGAATCGTAATACTTGATGTCAGTTGCTCCTTGCAAGCTGACTTCGTAAATTTTGATGGTATTGCCAACTCCTGCGGAGAAAGAGCGTTCCAATGCTAGTAGTGTACCTCGGTTATCAAGTGCGAGTAAATCTACTAAGCCATTATCACCTGAACCTGTCGTGGGGTTTGGTAGAGTGGCGATCGCATCAGTCTTATAAAGATATTCCTTCTCTGGCTGTCCGCTCACCAAGTTATATTGTAAGATACGAGAACGGCTTCCATCAGTCAGTGTCGCAGTAGGACCATCTTGGAACAGGGCGTTTTCTGTTGCTGTGTACAAAGTCTTTTGGTCAGGCGTAATGGTGAGACTTTCAAATGCCAAGTTGTTGCGAACACCTGAAATCTGAGTATCGCCAGCATCGATAACACCATTTCCATTAGTATCTTGTACAACGGGAAGAAACTTACTAGGAACAGGTAAGGAACGTACTTGCTGTCCTGTGGTGAGAGAAAATTCATTGACGAAAGGATTTGTCACTCGACCTGCACTGACGTTCACCTCTCCTTCAGAAGAGATGAATACCGTATTATTCTTGGTTAAAGCAATGCCTTCAGGGTCGAGACTGTTGAGTAGGAACTCCTTACCATTCTCATCTTTGAGGGTAGTCACATCTGTGAATGTGACACTCAAGTCGGTTTTTTGAGGAGATGCAGTTTCTAGGGTAAATGTGTAGAAGCGCGCGGGAGCAATTTGGGAGCGGTCATCTGAGATACTGTAGAAGCGATTATTTGCTGCATCGTATGTGACTCCGGACAATCCGCCAACAGGAGTTTCTTTTCCATCCACGGTTCCAGCCGCACCATTCGGGATAAAGCCAGTGGGGAAGATTGTTTGTCCTGAGAAGTTTACATCCGGAATTGTCTTACCTGCTTCCGTGGGTGGTACCTGCAAATCAGCCCATACTAAACGATGGTCGGAACTGGGGAAACCACCAGATAAACTAGAGTCGTAAGTGCCTACCAGTGGAAACAGTGGGTCAGTATTGAGGGGCCAGAAAACGGCTGAGTTTGTGATGTTTAAGTCAGCAGAAGGTAATACGTAGTCTGTCCGCAAATTGCCAGGATTCGTATCCGAAAAGTCTGCTGTGTCAAAAGCAGAGTTACCGCGATGATTCAGATTTGCTCCACCCTGTAATATAGCTTGCTGTGAACCACCGGAACTAGAAGGGATGAAATTTGTATTGATATTGGGGTTCAGCAATAATTGCCGGATAGCGTTGTTGTAGCTGTCGCCATCAAAGGGGTCTGCATTTTGGTCACCCATAATGACAAAGCGTGAACCAGCAGCAAGACCACCTTTTTTACCCGCATCGTCGTAGATGTAGACACCTTTACCTGGAGTAATGTAATCTGAAAAGAAACGAATTTCGTCGTAGTTGCGTTTACCATTGCGGTCTTCCGGACCATCGAACGTCGGGGGTGTCGGATGGCTGACCAAAGCGTGAATTGTCTCGCCATTGACTGTAATTGGAACATCCCAATGACTTTTGGAAGAAAGACGTAACACGGCTTGTTCTTCTTCTGAGTACCAAGGTGTCTGGGAGTCAGGAAGAGCAATAGTTGGCAAGAGTGACCCTGGTATATCCTTCCACAGGAAGTTTTGGAACGTCCGTACATTAGCAGTGTCGATGGGGTACTTCGACAGCAGCAACAAGCCGTACTGACCAGGGAACTCGCCAAAGCCAAACGCATCGTCACCATATCCTCGTGTACCAGGAGTTGTGACGACTGTACCATCGTTATTCAAGTCAAATCCAGATGGGATACCAGTATTTGAGGGTGCGATGTAGACGTAAGGGTAGTCAACTACGTTTGCCCCGTTTTGACTGACACCTAAGTAATTTTTCTGGAAGAGTCGGACTGGCGAAAGAGGATCTGCCTGATTGTAATCAAACTCGTTAATCAGCAGCACATCTGGGTTATTACGCTGGATAATTTCAGCAACAGCTTTTGCTTGAGCATTATCAGGGGTAGACAAATCAGTGACTAACTGACCTTCTGCGCTGCGGTTTAGAGAAGCATTGAACTGTGAAAAGCGGACTGTATTAGTGGTTACCATAATATTCGCCTGAATAAGTGTATCAACTGCAAAGACAAGCTTTAGATTCGGGGCAATTCGTGATGTACAAACGACAATATTGCGCATTCCTTCTATGAAGAAGCGCAGATTCTGAAATGATCGTCATTGCTATTTGTATTAATTTGTATTCAGCATCATCAAATTATCTTAGTAACATTAAGAAGTAGATAGCAAAAGGTTAAGACATCAGTAAAACTTGTAACGGTCTTTACCTCTTTTGTTAATTAACCTGCGGAATGTGGGATCTATCTATGCCTATCTATGCCGATGCGAAAAATACAGATCCCCCACTTCGTAAGAGAAGTCGGGGATTTTGTTTTGTTTTTCACATTTTTTGTAGCGTGCGCGTAGGCTTATGATTTAGGACTGCGATAGATTCAGTGAAGTTTTATAATCTCCGACTTTGGAATTGCGAATCAGTTGATGCTCTTTTCTCCAGGTTTGAGGAGGGATACCGTGATGTTGACGAAACTGGCGGGAAAAATGACACGCATTTTGATAGCCGAGTGCTAAAGCAATTTGCTCGATTGTTTGGTTAGTATCTTGGAGTAAAGAACGTGCTGCTGACATCCGGCGCTTAACAATCCAGTTGTTGACTGTTTCTCCTGTGATTTTTCCAACTCTGTTAGTCAAGTAAGCCGAAGAGTAACCAACTGCTTCAGCTACGTCACACAGAGTGATACCTTGGTCATAATTTGCCTCTATATAGTCGAAAACTTCTTTAAGTTGCGGTACAGAAGGAAAGATAGATTCTGAGTCCACTGATGAAGCTGTGTCTGGTGCGACGGGTGCTGAAAAATTCTGGCAGCATGCAGTATACCAGTACTGCATAATTTTTACTTGCTTTTCTAATCTGACTGCTATAGCTCTGAGTAACTGCTGTACTGTACAAGGCTTGGTAAGATAGTCATCTGCTCCCAATTCCATACCTTTGCGAAGAGATTCGTTACTGGCGCTACCAGTTAGAAAAATAAACGGTATAATTGCAGTCACAGGATCTTGGCGCAGCATCCTGAGAACGCCAAAACCATCCATATCCGGCATCATAATATCGCAAATCACTAAATCGGGTAGATGCTCTTGTGCTTTTTGGATACCAATAGTACCATTTTCAGCACCTATGGTGTCGAAACCTTCCGCCTCAAGACCGTCTAAAAAGATCTTACGGCTCATGGCATTATCTTCAATAATCAGAATTTTTTGTGACGATTTGTTTATCATGTCCAATTGGTAGATGTTGATGTCTTTTAGCTAAGAGTTAAGAGCTAACCGTTGGTAGATTGACAGTAAAAGTCGTGCCAACACCAACCACACTTTCCACGGTGATTTCACCGCCATGTAGATCTACGAGAGTTTTAACAATCGATAGACCCAATCCAGTTCCTGGTATATTGTCAATATTGCTGCCACGATAAAATGGCTCGAATATTTGTTGTTGATCCACTACTGGAATACCAATACCTGAATCTTCAATTTGAAAAACGACTTGATTGTTTTGACAGTAAAGTCTAAAAGTCACCGTGCTACTAGTAGGTGAATACTTGATAGCATTCGAGAGTAAATTAGTTAATATATGCTGTAGCAGTTTTGGATCTAAATAACCAGTAGAGCAGTTACCTTGGCTGACAAAGTTGATAGCTTTTTGGTTACCGCCTGCTATCTGTACCTGTGCTAGGATATCTGTGCAAAACCTCTCCAGGTTGAGTTGTCTTGGCTGACACTCCAATCTTGCAGATTCTGCCTGACCATACAATAGAATTTCGTCTAATAATTCACTAATTTGCTGAACAGCAACTGTAATCAAATCCAGATACGAACGATTTTTTTCTTCAGTCCATTGGTGAATATGACGTTTGAGTAAATCAGCAGAGAATGAGACAATGTTGAGCGGAGTGCGGAATTGATGGCAAAGCATAGAAACAAAACGTTCTCTGAGTTCGCTCAGTCGCTTTGCATGCTCAAGAGCTTGATGAAGCTCCGATTCTGCCTGCTTATAATCTGTAATATCAATGGCTGTCAGTAATTCGACTGGCTTTCTTGCGAAATCCAGCATTCCATCCAGTACTCCTACTGTACAGGCTAGCCAGCGCTCCACACCATTTTTTGTTCTAATCTGCATCTCCTGATATTCACTGTAGCCGGCTCCATTCTGCTTGTGAACCTGCCTAAGCTTTTTGCTTGTAATAAGTCGGTCTATATTAAAGTTATTGAACAATTCTTTTTTTGGATAGCCAGTGAGTACCTCTGCTGCAGAATTGGCATAGCAAATGCGACTGTCGCAAATTAGGAAAATACTAGCTTCTGTAGTTTCTGCCAAAGTACGAAATCTGGCTTCATTGAGCCTAAGTGCTTCTTCTGTTTTTCTGGACTCAGTAACGTCCCATATACTCCATACTCTACCGATAATTTTGTCTCCAAGCCGTTGTGGCTCAGAGTAATGTGCAAAGACTCTCCCATCCTTCAATTCCACCAAGTCATAGCTCTGTTTATCCGATTGACTAGGCATTTCCCAAACAGCCTGACGAAAAATCTCTGGATATTTAACTTGGTTCTCAAAAAAGCCTTTTGCTCGGTGAGATTTTTTAGACAGACTAACCGAGTTTGGGAATTGCCACATCTCCAGAAATTTCTGATTGTAGCAAAGAATTTCTCCTTCAAAATTCACTGCAACTATGCCATTTGCAGTGGATTCTAACGTCGAGCGAAGTAGGGAAAGAGATGTTTCTAGTTCTGTTTGTGTTCTTTGATATTCAATAACTTCTTGCTCGAACTCTTCTTTTGGATCAGAGGTTCTGTCAATATACTGTTGTACGCTCAAGCCTACTAATTCATCACTACTATCACGAGCAAAGGCACAGCCAAATTCTTTGCCTTGGTACTCTATATAAGTAAGATTCATTTCTACTAGAAAGACTCGACCTGTTCTTGTTTGATATCTAAATTTAAAGGTGAGGGAACCTTTTTCCTTGAGTGCTATCCATTTGTCTGACCAATTGTGTGCCGAAAAGTCTACATCTATATCTTGCAGTGTCATCGAGAGTAGTTCCTCACGGGAATACTCACTCATACGGCACATGGCATCATTCACGTAGAGAATTTGTGCGTTTAATCCCACACTGAAAGCAGCATCCGCAACCTGGTTAATAAGAAATTGTGCTAGCTTCAATTCCTCTTCCGGCTGTAGCACCGATTGAGAACTAGTATCAAATAGCATAATATTCACCAAAACTCATCACCCTCTACTGACCTGACAAAAAAAGTATAAATTAGCACTGTAGCGTTTTTGGGACTTGTTATCAAAATTTCTGAAATTTGGTGTTACGTTTTATCTGTCGCCTAACTTTAACTTATGAAATCTATAAGTATCTTAATATAACTTAATGTAAAAGTCAAAAAAATTCATTTTTATCACCCTGAAGCACGATAGCTGACAGTACCGCTGCTTAAACGCTCTGTTAAATGACAGTGGAAAAATCAAATACAGAAAACATTCAAGTATAAATCTTAGCCTTTAACAACGATGAGCAGAATATTTCCTTTTGAACATTTTTACTAGTTTTACCTCGTATAAGTTTAAGCACTCATATCAGCTTCTTAGTTGCAAAATGAATAACTGTATTACTACTGTGTACTTTTCTAGAATATAGTGACTAAAAACACGCAATACAGTTAACTTACTTAATTTGAGTAAAGAGCAGACAAATTTATAGATTTTCATGGCTGAATTGTTTCTAGTTAACCTAATTTCTTTAATTTACTCTTCTATGAATTCAACTACAAAATATTTTACAAGATCATCTGTCAAAAGAAATACCCTAATCCTGGCAAAATATGTATAGGCTAATACTTATCTATCTTGAGATTGATTATAGTAGAACCGAAAGAAGTGTTTTTGATAAGCAAACTTCTACTTAAAGGGCGTTGTGCTGCAACAGCACTAGAATTTATTCCACTTTTCAAGCAGAATCAGGCAAAACATTAAAATTTTATTAAAAATACGATGAACGCTATTTTTTGTGCTTATGTTCACTGGTTGTCCTTAGTTTTTCTTAGGTAACTCTACTTTCAAGTCATAATTAAGACATGTTAAAAAAGTAACTGAATGACCGATGTAAAGTACCAAAAGGTAGAGAAAAGTTGTTCAAAGAGTCGTACATATCATATTTAGTACAAACAAAAAATCTGACAACTCAATCAAAAGATTTTTCATTGCAGTAAAGTATCTAGCTTTTGTAGTCTTGTTTCCATAAGCACAGCCTCAATTGTTTAACTTCTTCGCAACAAGTTTTTTTACTGACGAAAAAGCGATCACTCGCCTTTCCCAGTGTTCGTCAAACTGGGTCGTGAAAATGTAGAAAAAATGGTGACATAAGGGATACTTAAGGCTGTGTGTGCGAGTGCAGCCTGAGAAATATAACTGGTAGCCTCTCCAATAATCAGGGAATATGTAGACGCAATGAGCCAAAACTATACTCAGACAAACTCTCTAGTCGGCACTCAGCCATACGACGTGTACCAACCAACTGACTCTTCCAAAGACCAGACAAATGGTAGTTCCAATGGTCACTCAAATGGTGCAGCCGTTGCACAAAAGCGATCGCCAACTGTAGCAGATGCGATCGCGAATATGATGGAAGATTTGGGAGTCAGCTGCGCCTTTGGCGTCAATGGAGGTGCGATGGCTGGTCTTTGGGGCTCGCTATCGAATAGCCTCTTACAAGTAATGAACTGCCGTCATGAAGCCGGAGCTGCTTTTGCAGCAGCTGAAGCGTACTTCGCGACTGGTCGTCCCACCGTAGTTTTTACAACCGCTGGACCAGGTATAACCAACGCTCTGACTGGGTTATTTGCTGCTCGGGGTGAGGGTGCAAAAGTGATTTTGCTGTCAGCTTGCACCTCCTCACCACAGCGCGGACGGTGGGCAATACAGGAAACCAGCAGCCACACTCTGCCAACTGAGGGAATTTTTACCTCAGGAACGCTGTTTAACTATGCTACCACTGTGGAGAGTGGTGCACAACTCCCACAAATTTTTCGTAAACTGGCTCTGGGTTTGTCCCAACCAGGAGCCTTTGTCGCCCATTTGAGCATTCCCACTGCTGTGCAAACAAGTCCGCTTGATAGAATGCCATTGTTCCAAGGAATGGATTGTTCTTTGGTAGTGCCACATACTGAAGCAATTGTTAAATGTACACAGTTGCTATCAGAAGGACCGTTTGCCATTTGGGTTGGTTTTGGTGCCCGTGGCGCAGCAGAAGAAATTCTCCAACTCGCCGAGAGAACCGGGGCAGCAGTTATATGTTCACCCCGTGGTAAAGGTATCTTTCCCGAAGATCATCCTCAATTTGTTGGGGTGACAGGCTTGGGAGGTCATGGTTCCGTCATGACCTATATGCAACAGCAAACACCTTTACGAACACTTGTGCTGGGAACGCGCCTTAGCGAACCAACTTCCTTCTGGAATGAAGCATTGGTTCCCCCAGGAGGCTTCGTGCATGTCGATATCGATCCAACAGTGCCAGGAGTTGCATATCCAGAAGCGGAAACCTTCGCTATCCAATCAGACATCAAAGCATTTTTGCAAGCGCTGTTGCAACATGATGAGCATCTCGCCAGTGCATCCGTAACAGCTTTATCGCTCCCTCGTCCTGAAGGTCAGACAATTCAACCAGGTTCAGACTCTCCAGTCAGACCAGAGGTGTTGATGGAAGCTATTCAAAAGGTGATCATCGATGGCACTGATGCCATAGTCATGGCGGAGTGTGGTAACTCGTTCCTTTGGTCAACACATTTACTGCGATTTGCAAACGCAAATCGTTACCGAATCAGCACCGGAGTTGGGGCTATGGGTCATGCTGCTGCGGGAGTTATCGGAGCAGCTGCTGCACGCAATGGCAAAGCAGTCGCCATCGTTGGGGATGGGGCAATGCTGATGAATAATGAAATCAGCACAGCTGTGAAATACGAAATTCCTGCCGTCTGGATTGTCCTCAACGATGCTCGTTACAACATGAGCCACCAGGGTATGGAAATGTTGGGACTCAAAGGTGCAGATGCATCAATTCCGCAAGCAGATTTTGCAGCGATTGCTCACGCTATGGGAGCCGAAGGAATCCGCATCAACAAAGAAATGGATCTTTTCTCAGCGTTAGAGCAAGCAATGGTAGCCACGGGTCCGATCGTTATCGATGTCGTGATTAACCCAGATAGACGCGCACCTTCCAAAGGACGCAACGCCGGTCTGGCATCACAAGGAGTCAAGTCAACTCCGGCTCAAAAGACTGAATTGCACGTGTCATTTCCACAAGTATCATTTCCAAATGCCTAATCAATTTGTAGTAAGCGCAAACGGCGTTTACTACAAACACATAGGTGATATATCGGTGAGCGAGGAGATAGTGGTGAACCTTTTTGAAACTGTTACAGAGATGGGTCATGAGCAGATTCTTTTCTGCCATGGAAAAGACCCAGATATTAAGGCAATCATTGCCATCCATGACACGAGTCTGGGACCCGCAATGGGGGCGACACGATTGTGGCCTTATGCCAGTGAGGCTGCTGCGTTAAAAGACGCTCTTCGTCTCAGTCGTGGTATGACTTACAAAGCTGCTTGTGCTAATATTCCAGTTGGTGGAGGCAAAGCAGTTATTATTGCTAATCCTGAAAATAAGACAGAAGACCTATTTAGAGCCTACGGACGTTTTGTCGAAAGTCTTAAAGGACGATTTATCACAGGTCAAGATGTGAATTTGACCCCGGAAGATGTCAGAACAATCAGCAAAGAAACCCAATATGTTGTAGGGGTAGAAGAGCGCTCAGGCGGACCAGCTCCTGTGACCGCATGGGGAGTTTTTCTAGGACTCAAGGCTGCTGTTGAATTTCGTTTACAAACCGAAAACCTCAAAGGGTTGAGGGTTGCAGTTCAAGGTTTGGGAAATGTCGGTCAAAATCTTTGCCGACACCTGCACGAACATGGAGCAAAACTATTTGTTACCGATATAAGTCCAGATAAAACAGAGCAAGTTAAACGTCTTTTTGGTGCCACAGTTGTGGAGCCAGATGAAATTTACTCTCTGGATGTCGATGTACTTTCCCCTTGTGCTCTAGGCGGAATTCTCAATAGTGAAACGATTCCTCGCATTAAAGCTTCAGTTATTGCTGGTGCTGCCAACAATCAGCTAGGAGTAGAAGTACTCCACGGTCAAATGCTTGCAGCACAAGAAATTCTTTATGCTCCAGATTACGTTATTAATGCAGGTGGGCTAATCAACGTTTACAACGAAATGATTGGCTACAACGAACAAAGAGCTTTCAAGCAAGTGAATAACATCTACGACACGCTGCTTGAAATTTTTGATAGAGCGCAAAAGCAGGACATCACTACCAACGATGCTTCTAAGCAGTTGGCAGAAGACAGAATCCTCAAAGCCAGACATCTCAAGACCTTAGCTGTGGTCTAAAGGAGTGACAAATGGTAACTGAAAGAAATACATTTGGAACATCTGCCTACATCGAAACGACTCCAGAGAGTGCCTTTGAATACCTTGCCGAGCTAAAAAACTTAGGCGAGTGGACTCTCTATAGCCGCATGGAAGAGCAAATCGACGAAGATACCTGGCTCGGAACTGCCTCTGGCTACCAGACAAAGCTCTATTATCATGTCGAAAGACTGGATCATCCCAATTTTTACGGCATTGAGTGGCACTGCGGGTTAGAGTATCAGAAATATTATCAGGTCTACCCTGTCCTCCTTTTTCCTGCTGACTACGTTGAGCCGGGAACCGATGAAAAGGGTGTGTACTTACACTGGGTCAGCTTTGTTGATCCCAAGCGGCGCAGTCCCTTGATTATGGAGGGAATTCACACGGTACACACTTCCGAGTGTCGTTCTCTTAAAGGTAATTTGGAACGCAAAGCTGGTCTTAAGACCGCAGCAAAAGGACGTTACTACGTTGACACCGACACCATCTATGTTAATGCCCCAATAGAAATGGGGATTGAGTATTTGTCAGACCTCAAAAACATGGATGATTGGGCACACCTACTGCGAGCCGATGGCGAAATTTCTGGTCAGTCTGGAGAGTTTCGCGATGAATATGGTCAAAAGGTGAAAGTCACTCAGCGCCTGCAAGCTGTTAACAAATCGTACTTGCTGGAGCACGAGTTCTTTTATCCAGACTACGGATTTTATCAGCGCTCTCCGGTGCTGCTAATCCCAACCTCCCATGCTTTCCGGGATCCAGAAGCTCCTGGTTTCATCCAGCATCGAATCACCTTCTGGAAAACAGGTGAGCAACTACCTCACGGTAAACTCCAAATCGAAGACTTTGGCTCTGAGAGCTTGAATATCAAGCGTATCTTGGAAGGCAAAGCTGGCAACCTTAATACATTAGCTCAAGGTTTGAGCTATATGCCGCAGGCTAAGTAGTGACTTGTTAGTAGTTAGTGGTTAATAAAACAACTAATTACTAACAACTAACAACTAATAACAAATAAATAACTTTATATATTCAGGGTGAAAACGCTGCCATTGCTTGTTATGAGCAATGGGAGTTCTACACATAAAATCTAAAGCCGACCTCTGTTGTGACACATGAAACTGGAACAACTTACTATTACGTCTTTCACGGTACTTGCCGATGGTCTTGACAATCCGAAAGGTCTAAGCTTTGGTCCTGACGGTAGTCTCTATATTACAGAAGCAGGGACGGGGGGAGATGGAGCTAGCGTTCCATCACCTAGTGGTCAAGGTTCTTTACTTTTTGGCACAACTGGTGCTATTTTAAGAGTAAATAATGCTACAATAGAACGTATAGTCACTGGACTCCCTTCCTTGGCATTTCCAGATGGTACTGGAGCCGCTGGTCCTCACGATATAAAATTTGATACTACAGGCAAGCCTTATGTTCTCGTTGGGTACGCTGCAAATCCTGCCTTACGCGACAGCACATTTGGTGAGACTGACTTAGGAAAAATTATCACTCCCGATTTCCAGACGAATTCGTGGACTACTGTTGCCGATATAGCCAACTATGAACTGACTCATAATCCTGACGGAGGCGATGTCGTCAGTAATCCCCTGGCTTTTTTAATAGATGGCGACAAGATTGTTGTTGTTGATCCGGGTGCAAACGATTTGCTGAGTGTAGGCACCGATGGAAGTCATTTGGAGGCGATCGCTGTACTTCCCCAACAGCCGGTTATTAATCCAATTTTTCCTGGTTTTAACTCGCAAAATTTTGACCGGGGACACGTACCACCTCCCAGCGCTTATCGTAATGCGACACCATCGCAAATAACGATTCAATCTGTACCTACAGGAATTGCCAAAGGTCCAGATGGTGCTTATTACATCAGTACATTCACTGGTTTTCCTTTCCCAGAAGGTGGAGCAAAAATCTACCGAGTGGATGCTGATGGTCAACTAACAGTTTATGCTGATGGCTTTACACAACTGATTGACTTGGCTTTCGATGCGCAAGGCAACTTGTATGCATTGCAACACATGAATTCCTCTGGCTGGAAAGGAAATCTGGATGGAAGTCTGATCAAAATAGCACAGGATGGCACTCGCACAACTATTCTCAGTGGTGATGGATTACAAGCACCAAGTGCACTGACTATTGGTCCTGATGATGCTCTTTATGTGATCAACCGAGGCGGTCTGCCAGGAAAAGGGCAAGTCATAAGAATTGAGAATCCAAGGTCTGTTTGATGAGTAAAAGACAATAGTCTGTGCTCAACACAAGAACGAGATTCCTGCAATTTTAACAACAAGTTTCAAGCGGGTGCAATACCAGTTCCTCTGAACTTGGAGGGACTGTCGCGGTAGATGCTTGATTTCCACATCCTAGTCACTGCGACTCTTTATCTCTAACACCGTACAACATTCCACAACTACCAACACTCGATCTCAATCTAAATAACTATGAAATTCAAGTCATTTGCTCTTACAGTTTTCTCCGTTTGTGCCGCTGTTGCTTGTGGAACCCAAGCTGCACGAGCAGCATCGCTGTCAGTAGTTGCTGACCAGCTTAACAACCCACGGAATCTTGACTTTGCTCCTGACGGCAGTATTTATCTGACAGAGAGTGGTGCCGGAGGTGACGGAAAAGATGGAAGATGTATCGCATCACCTAGCGCGCAATACATCCCTTTATGTGCTGGGAGTAATGGTACCCTGGTCAAAATTGCTAAGGACGGTACAAAAACAAATGTAATTTCAAACCTTACATCCATAGCGTTAGTTCCCTCTGGCGAACAAGCTGCCGGTCCTGCTGACTTCAAATTTGATTCCAAAGGCAACGCTTATCTTCTAACTGGCTTGGCTGGCAATCCGAACCAACGCGATACCGTCTTGCAAAGCCCCGATCTCGGAAAATTATACAAAGTAGACTTAAAAACCGGTTCGCTGACAACTCTTGCCGATTTTGCAAACTACGAAGCTAAATATAATCCTGATGGCACTGATTTGATTAGCAACCCCTATGCTTTTGCAATTAAGGGTGATAATGCTTACGTCGTTGATGGGGGTGGAAACTCGATATATTCCGTGGCACTGGATGGCAGCGGTATTAAGAATGTAGCAGCCATACCTCAGAAACGCATATCACCAGATCAACTGCAATTCCCAACTCTTCCTGAGGGAACAACAGACCCAACAGGAGGCGCAGCACCACCTCCAGGTTATACAATTGCTCCCAATGGTCTTCCAGTATCAAACCAATCAGTGCCAACAGGTATCGTAGTTGCCCCGGATGGAAGTTTGACTTTAAGTGAATACACTTATTTTCCTTATCCAGAAAATGAAGCACGTATCTTTAAAGTTGACCCCGATACTTTGCAAACACAAGTCCTTGCTGATGGCTTTACGCAGTTGACTGGCGTGACATACGACTCTGATGGCAATTTGTATGCCTTGCAACACATCAATCAGTCAGAATGGAAGGGCATTCAACAGGGTGGTGTGATCACAGGTGATATCAGTGGTTCTATCATCAAAATAGCCAAGGATGGAACTCGCCAAACTATTTGGAGTGGTAATGGACTAGAGGCAGCTTCTGGTTTATTTTTCGGTCCTGATGGCGATTTATATACTTCAAACCGTACCAGACTCGTAGCTGGGGAACGAGGAGGACAGTTGATCAAGATTGATCCTAGATCTTCTGGTGGCGCGACAAAAGTTCCTGAACCCGCTTCTGTGATTGCTGTATTAGCAACTGCAGCTTTAGGCGCAAAAGCAATGAAGCGCAAGCGCCAAGAACAGGTGTTGGCTAAGGTAGAAACTATCTAATTCCTTGTTTGTTTCTTGGGCTATACCAAAGAATGCTCAAGAAATAAGCTGCTACCTCAAATACAAAGCTGTCTTTCAAAAAGACAGCAACACAAAATTGAAGTTCCCAGACTAGGTCCGGGAACTACATAAACCTAGGTAAAAGTATAACTCATAACACAGAAGATTCACTATGGGATTAGTCAAGAATTTGTCACTTGCCTTAATCGGTGCCAGCTTTCTGGTAGCGGGTGCAGCAGTCCAAGCGATGGCGTTAACCTTACAGTACGATCGCTCTATAGGTGAGCCTGGTTTCGGTCCTGGGCAACTGTTTGTTCCCCAAGGCATAGCGGTAGATAGCCAAGGGAATACCCTCGTAGCTAACGGACGCGGTGTTAACCCGGTGACTGGTGCTCCTGACTACAGCCTCGGTAACAAAATTGAAAAATTTAGTCCTAGCGGTCAGTATATTGGAGCAATTGGCACAGGCGGCACAGGACCCGGACAGTTTGACGAGCCAACAACTGTAGACTTTAATCCAGTAACAGGGGATCTGTATGCAGGTGATGTTTACAACAACCGCATCAATCAATTCGATTCTCAGGGTAACTTTATTAGATCCTTTGGAAATGGATCATTTACCCCTCTAGTAGAGGGTAGATTGTTCTTTGGACCATCTGGTGTGACATTTGACAAAGCTGGCAACGTGTACGTCGGTGATTTTAACGGCGAAAGGATTTTTAAATTCACACCAGACGGACAGCAAATTGGTGTCATTGGTGGCACCAATGGCACTGCACTTGGGGAGTTCCAAGGTGTAGCAGGTGTAAGAATTTCCCCAGTTAGTGGAAATATCTATATAGCTGACCAGTTTAACAACCGCGTTCAAGTACTCGATCCAAATGGTAAACCTCTGTTCACATTTGGTTCAGCAGGTAGCGGACCTGGACAGCTTCTTCAGCCAATTGGCATCGAAGTGGACGACCAAGAGAATGTCTATGTAGCTGATTCTATCAATAGCCGTGTTCAGGTATTCGATAAAAACGGTAAGTTCCTGACGAACTACGGTCAACCAGCCCTGGATGCATCAGGTAAGCCAGTCCCGCCTCCAGGATTAACTGACGGTCCCTTTGGCAATCCCCTTGACCTCACTCCAGGCAGATTTAACTGGACAGGTGGTACAGCCCTTAAAGATGGCAAGCTGTATGTTAGCGACTTCTTCCAAGGTCGCGTACAAGTGTTAAATGTCAACAGAAGTGGCAGCACTTCAGTACCTGAATCTAGCTCATTATTAGGTCTAGCAGTACTGGGAGTTGGCGCGACTGCTACACTGCGCAAGAAGCAGCAAAAATCACCGATTCTCGAAAAGACCTCTGTTTAACAGGGCAAACGCATCTAAAGTGTAAGAATCCTTTTATTACAAGGGTTTCAGCATTTTATCTTCAAGCCTATTTTTTGAGCAAAATCCTTAGCCAGTAAGCATTTCACAAATCACGTGCGTTGTGGTCTATTTACTTGAAAATTGCTGTAATTAATTTTTTCATGGGATTTCATGAGATTTTTTTTACAATTTCGCACTGCGAACAAGTCTACTTACTACTCACGCGATGCAGCGCTCAATTGTTGCTAAAACCGACTTAGAAAGAGTATCAAAATCGTAACCACCTTCCAAACCAAACAAAATTTTACGAGTTATTCCCAGACAATAATCTGTGAATAAGCCATAATCTTGCGGTTGCAAATTTATACTAGCCAACGGGTCATCAGCGTTGGCGTCGTAACCTGCACTCACAATCAGTAGATGTGGCTGAAAACTGGATAAAAAGGGTACTACTTTTTTTTCAAACAAAGGTTGGTATATTTCGATATCGCCCCCAGGAGGAATTGGCAGATTCAGTACATTATGATGACAACCTTGCTCTGTATGACGTCCAGTCCCTGGGTAGCAGGGGTACTGATGGAGAGAACAGTAGGCAATTTGTTCATACTTTTCTACTATTGCCTGCGTACCATTACCGTGATGCACATCCCAGTCAAGAATCGCAACACGGTTAATTTCTGGTTGTTGCAGGGCATAAAGACCAGCGATCGCCGCATTGGAAAACAAGCAAAACCCCATCCCCGCATCACTTTCCGCGTGATGTCCTGGTGGACGCGCCAACACAAAAGCTGGTTCGCCAGTTTCCAGTACAACATCTACTCCATCCAACCAGGCACTTACTGCCAACAAAGCAACATCATAACTGCGTGGAGAAACAGGCGTATCTCCATCCAAATAACCACCGCCAGCAACAGCAATTTCTTGAACTTTCTTGATGTAGCGCCGGGTGTGTGCTTGTTCCAACACAGAGATGATAGGGCGCTTTTCTGGTAGAGTGGGCAAGCGCCATTCAATATGTGGTGCAAACTCAGCTTGTTTTAAGGCGGTGGCGATCGCTGTCAGACGTTCTGGTTTCTCTGGATGGAAAGATCCAGTTTCGTGATCCAGAAACTCGTCGGAATAAATCACTGGCAGCATAGGTCGAGTGAAGTAAGCAGTAAGATACAGATTTTAATTGTATCCTGACTACTCTTGAGTGAACCCGGTAAATTCATCGTTTGGTTCATCCAGCATTTCTGGTGCTACAGCTGGGTTACTCCTACGTTCTTCTGGCGATTGACTCAGTATCACATCATCTATTCTTGGAGGATTTTTAATTTTGTCAAGCGTCTCAGGACTTAATTGGGATTCATCGCTTTGTGGATTTGTTTTTTCAGCTTGATTAGGAGTTGTTTCATTACTGGACATAATTATTTCCTTAACCTTAGACGCCTCAGCTTAAGCTCTGCTGTGGTCGGTACACACTATCTTGGGGCGTGAAGTACCCACCACCAAAACGGAGTACCGTTTATAGTGGGGGCTTCCAGTTTCATTCGTCGATGCCACGTTAGGGATTTCTATTGCTAGAAATTCGTCACTCAAGACGATGATGGTCTTACTCGGCGTCCGGAGGTTTGAGCAGCAGCTCCTTACTCCCGTACACCCGTGTGTACCCTGGCAGCAACCCGCCTCCCGCAGGTTGTTTAATTGTTTTTCGTACAACACAACTTGGTGTCTTTCTTACCGCACTTGGCGTGCCAGCGGTCGTGTTCTTTCCCGGAACTTTGATCTTTCTGCGGCAAGAGGAGGCAGTGCGTTGGGGAGGACAGTGCCGGGGTGAGCCAGCGCTGCGGGAGGGTTTCCCGACAGCCAGGCGACTGGCGAAAGGGTTTCCCGACTTGAGGCACCTGTCCGTTGAGCCAGTACTGGAGGAGGGTCTCCCGACCTAGGTATCTGGCGTCCGGGTTAAGCGACTTGTAGACGCCCTCCGGGCGGCTTCCCGCAATCTGCCGCACCTGCCGTTCGTACCTCTACTTTGATGTTTGCCTGTCTGTCTGCGACACAATCCGGCGGGTCAGCAACCAATAATATTATACAATGGCGATTCGTCTGATTCTGGAGAGATTAGCAACTCTCCCGGCACGCTCACGGAGTACCGTTATAGTGCGGGACTTACGGCGGGCAAGTTAAATTAAGAATAAGAGAAAGATTTCGGTACTCTCTCGTTTGTCAACTGTTAATTAACCCTAAGGTCATAAACAGAATATCGTCGCCTTCGATACAATTTAAGAAGTAGGGAGAGCCAAGGAGAACAGACGGGTGCTATTAAAAGGCTTTGAAATAGAGATGTACACTGGCACGCCCAGTGGTGATATCGTCGGACTCTCCGACAAGATTGTTGGATCTTTGGATGGATTTGTCCGAGAACCAGATAGTCGAAATGTAGAATACATCACTGCACCATTGCAGAATTACGAACAGCTTTTATGTGCCTTGTTGCGTCCTCGGCTTCAACTCAGGAATTTCATCAAGCAATTGGGTGATTACACGCTGATTCCAGGAAGCACTCTATCGTTAGGGGGCGGCGATCGCTTTTTTCGCTCTGACCCAACAAACCCTTATCATGACTACATTGAGCAAACATACGGTACCAAGGTTGTCACCGCCAGTGTTCACATTAATGTAGGCATTAGCGATCCAGAAGTCTTAATGCGCGCGTGTCGGGTTATAAGGGTAGAAGCACCTTTGTTCCTTGCCTTGAGTGCATCCTCTCCGTTTCTGAATGGTAAAGCAACTGGTTATCATTCCACACGCTGGGGTGTTTTTCCGCAAACGCCTCCTCAAGTACCTTTATTTGAAAGCCACGCCCATCATATTCAATGGGTGGAAAACCAATTGATGGCTGGAACAATGCAAAATGTTCGTCATCTTTGGGTGTCAGTTCGACCAAATGGCGATCGCCGCCCTTATGATTTAAATCGTTTAGAGCTACGAATTTGCGATTTAGTCACAGATCCAATAGCTTTACTGGGGATAGCAGCTTTAGTAGAGGCACGTTTATTACAAGTTATCAATAATCCCTCTATCGATCCATTAACCCAAAGCACCTTCACCCCAGACGAACTTATTTCCCTAACCTATGCCAACGAAACTGCAGCAGCGACTTCCAGTCTCGATGCTCAACTCCAGCATTGGCAAGATGGTAGGAGTATTTTAGCCAGAGATTGGATTGGTGAAATATATCAAGATGTTTGGGCGATCGCTAAGCAGCATGGTTTTGCCTGTTTCCTTTCACCATTACAAAAAATCTTGCGTGAAGGTAACGAAGCTCAACAATGGTTACAACTGCACGCACTTGGCTTGAGTGAAAGACACGTTCTCACTCACGCTATTGACGTAACAAGAGAATGCGAAGTTCAATTAGAAGATAAATTGTGTTCGTCTTTGGTTGCTTAGCACACCTCACCCTCCGGGTATGCCTATGGCACGTCTATGTCCTTTGGACACGCTACGCGTACCCCTACCGGGGGCGCTTTGCGCGACCGACAACGGCAGTTTGCTGTAGCCTGACCGAACCATGCACGGCAGTTCCTCTTGGGGAGGACTGCCTCACCACCGCAACTGCCTCACCATAAATAGGGGTCGGAAATCTAAATGTGAACAAATCTGGACGATGATTTATCCCTTCAGTACATTCCGAACCCTTCTTATGGAAATGTGTACTTAGCATGAAAATTTTGTCTTTGTCAGCTGTAAGTGTTGTCCAATACAGCTACACATAACTTAATAATCTGTTATTAATCTTAATATTTAGATCATAGAGTCTGGGACATACTTTATGTTTGTTTTAAATTTCTAATCAATAGATTGATTTTTTTATGATTAAGAATACTTATATATAATGTATATTAAGGTAGATTGAGAAAAGAAAAAAAAACTGCATTTTCCCAGATTTTCAATATATTTCTTCCTCCACAAATGCCGCAGATCGTTTTAGTTAACCCCCTTATTCCTCCTAATACAGGTAACATTGCTCGCACTTGTGCTGCCACAGGTACTGAATTACATTTGGTAGGACCTTTGGGTTTTGAAATTAGCGATCGCTACCTCAAAAGAGCTGGCTTAGATTACTGGCCTTATGTCAAACTGCACTATCACGAATCTCTGGAAGCTTTTAAATCCGTACATCAGGCACGTGGCGGAAGATTATTAGGTTTTAGTGTTAAAGGTAGTTGCAACTACGTGGATTTTCAGTTTCAACCCCATGATTGGTTGCTGTTTGGTAGTGAAACCACTGGCTTACCACTTGAGATAATATCAGCTTGCGATGTTACCCTCTACATTCCCATGAACGAACCAAATGTTCGCAGCTTAAATCTTTCTGTGAGTGTAGCAGTGGGTCTTTTTGAAGCTCGCCGTCAATTGGGGTTATAGTAATTCAAGTCGTTTTAAAACAGTACCAATCGTCAACTGTAGTCGTGCATACGTGTGGTGAGACGAGTGCTGGTTTGAGGGTAAGCCGAAGGCTGGTGACCAAGAAAGGGGTGTAGGGGTGTAAGGGTATAAGGGAGTGCTAAACTCCTACACCCCCCAAAGTCGAGTCCCCGACTTGAGTCGTGGAGAAAAAGAAATATTTGTTTTGAGCGGAAAATGCGGGTTTTAAAGTGTTTTCTACCGTGCTGTACGAAATGTTTTTTAGGTAAAAAAGAAATATTATACAGTAAATAAGAAAAATCTCTGATACGTTAGTAGTAAGGAGAACTGAATGGTGAGCGCAAATACACAGAAAACGAAACTATATTGAGTTTGTACTCACTCCCAGTACTCCTGATTCACCACTGTTGGAGTAAGAATGACTTACAGACTGGAAAAAAGCTATAAGAAATTTCTATAGTAATTTTGAAAAACAGTTGAGGTGGAATGATATATTTTCATAAATTTGAATTTTCTCTTGAGTAGGGTAAGAAAACATCATAACCCAGTCAGTTCAAGAGTTTGAGGTAGTTTACCTCATGTGTTTTCTTCATCTGGGCTATATAATATGCGAGTTAATACGGTTGTTTTTGGGTAATAATCAACGTAGAGTCTCGTGTAATTGATACGGTTGATAGAAAAAAAATCTGAAAGATATTTACAGAAGGGTGTAGTGGTATTCCGTGGAGTAGCAGCATCTGATTAGCTCAAAGCAAGAGAACATGCCAAATGTGTGATTGTCAGTCGTGCAGCAAAAGCAACAAAAGGCTCAAGTGTCAAAAAGAAAACTTATATGAACTATTAAGATGAAAGGTGTCAGATGTGAGCAGAACAAGTCAAGGCAAAAATTTAATATTTAAAATAACGATGTGAACTTGTCTAAATCAGAGAAGCAGGTTAATCTTGCGTAAGTATCTCTGGTGTATGTGGTGTTGATCTATTGCTTGTAGTGATCTAAATCATTGACTAGTACTCAGACTGGAGAATTGAGATCGGTTAAGCGCAAGTGATCATAGGAGGTCGTCTTTGAAACGAGCATTAAAAAACAGAGGGAGAGCTGAGTTGGAAAATACCCCAGGTGATGATGTTCCAGTAGAACCGATAGACACAGTTAATCCAAAGGTTAACCAATGTCGGATGCCAACAACAGCCGCGATGATTGGCTTGGCAATATCAATGGGAGCAACCAGCCTTTTGGTGACTCGACAAAGCGACCAAGCCACTGCAGCAGAGGCGTTAGGTTATCAAAATACAACCTCAACGATTCCTGCTTCTAATAATGTGGAGGTGAAATTTGCTTCTACTAAGAAACTAGGTTCGCAAGCTGTCTCATCAGTAAGCTTGCCAGAAACTGGAACAGTAGTAGAACCAACAGCAATTTCACAGCTAACTGAACAAAGAGCAAAATGGCAAGTTGCAGCCAATAAAGTGTCAGTGCAAACTTCGCCATTAGTAGGAATTCCAAATTCGCTGACAACAGCACAACAAAGCATTGCTTGGGAAAAAAACAACTTCCAACAGTCCAGAAAGCAGGGAGTACAAAGACTCTCTCATGCTGATGGTATTGCTAGTGTGCAAACCGTGTCTTCTCCATCTGCGAAACCTTCAACAGTAGAAGTTAATAACACAGAAGAACCGGAAGTAAATGCTCAACTCAAAGCGCAGCAGGAATTTGCGCGAAATCAGTTACAGGAAAAATCAGACCGTCTCAGAAAAAGTTTAACTCAATGGCAGTCTGAACACACCAAAGATTTATCACAACTAGCTGCGACCAGGTTAGTACAGCCGATGACTGTGGCTGGGAAAATGTCCCAGACAAGTACTATCACTGGTACATCGCAGTCGAATATGACTAGCGATGTCAGCAGAGCAAGGCTCGTGTCAAAGTTAAAACAAGAATCAGAGGCACAGGTGGCAACAGTACCAGCTCCAACAGTACCAGCTTCAACAGTAGTTGCACCAATAGCAATAACACAAACAGCAACTGCAGTATATGAGGTCAAGCCAGGAGATACGATAGGGGCGATCGCCAACGATTATGGCATTTCAGTCCTAGAACTCATAAAGGCAAATAATCTTAACAATCCTCATCAGCTACAAATCAGCCAAAAACTGTTTATTCCTGTGGCGGAAAACCCCACTACTGCCCAGCCAACTGTCGCAATGAATAAGAGTGCTGTTGCAGGTAGTGGTAGTAGCAACACTAGAGAAACAACAGGAAACTCACTCATTGCCGACAACAGGAATATTACTGTTCCAACATCAGTAGTTGGTAACACTCAGTTTCTGTCATACATTCAATCAACAACTACTAACTTACCAGAAAATACTATTACAAATAGTCAGGCTTCCGATTCCATCACATCATATTATGGTGTTGGTGGTGACAGCCCAATGCCACAAGTTGTTACAGAACCTCAATTGGCACAAATACCAACTGTTACAAAAACAAAACAGGTAAAAAATAATCAACGTCTACGCAGCTTGCAATTGGAAATTGAAAGATTGCGGCAGAAATACCGTTCTCAGGAAGCTGGTAATACAGTTGTGCCAGACGAGAATGAAGCTAATGATGCCCCAGTAACAGTTCCCGATCCCAGTCGAAATGATGGTGCGGTGCCAATTGCTGTTCCCAGACCAAATAATCCAGCAGTGCAAATACCTGTCAGCGAACAGAACAAGGCTGGAATTCCCATACCCGTTCCCAGACCGATAGCGCCGAACTATGTTGGCAAACCAGGCAAACCCGTATTCGGCGCTAATCGAAGACCTACCAACGAACCCATTAATCCGGAATTCTTACCAAATCAAGCAATAGTAACACCTCCTACAGGTATTGATGCTTCTCGCGCCCTTGGGCCTATGCAGGGAAGAACAGTTTCTCCACAGTTACCGCCTTTAGCAGCAGTGGATAGATACTTGCCAAGAGTCCTTGACGAAAATACACCTATCCCGTCTAGCTCATCCACAGCTTATATGTGGCCTGCAAAAGGTACCCTGACCTCTGGTTATGGCTGGCGCTGGGGAAGAATGCACAAGGGAATTGATATTGCTAACTCAGTTGGCACCCCGATTTACGCATCAGC
Source organism: Brasilonema bromeliae SPC951 (assembly GCF_012912135.1). Taxonomy (GTDB): domain Bacteria; phylum Cyanobacteriota; class Cyanobacteriia; order Cyanobacteriales; family Nostocaceae; genus Brasilonema; species Brasilonema bromeliae. The sequence goes on from NZ_QMEB01000037.1 coordinate 32,029, forward strand.
TGACGGTGTTGTAGAAAAGGCAGGTTGGAGCAGTGGTGGCTATGGTAATTTTGTTGATATCCGCCATCTTGATGGTAGCATGACTCGCTATGGTCACAATAGCAAGCTTTTGGTGCAGCGCGGTCAACAAGTACATCAAGGTCAAATCATAGCTAGCATGGGTAGCACTGGTTTCAGCACTGGTCCCCACAGTCACTTTGAAATCCATCCAAGTGGCAAGGACGCAGTTAACCCAATCGCCTTGCTGTCAACAGCACGTTTGTAGTAGTTGGCAATCTCGTACACTGCTTATAGTGGGTGAGATGAAAACCCTGTGGCTTTAGCCCAGGGACGCCACATGCCTCAACGGGGGGAACCCCCGCACGGCAGTGGCTCATGAAAGCCACGACGTAGCCTTTAGGCTACCGTCAAGTTCTTTGTTGAGCAATATAGTTTTTGACCGCCTCTGTGGATATGTTTCCTGCCGTGCTAACAAAATAGCTAGGAGTCCACAAAGTTGGTAATTTCAATAACTCTGGAAATTCTTTTCGCAAGAAATGTGATGCCCGACCTTTAATCTTGTTCATGACAGCCGCTGGGCAATCAGTTACTTTGACGTTGACAAATAGATGAACGTGGTCAGGCATAATTTCCATCGCTACAATCTTCCACCGATTCTCGTTGCACACATCGCAGATGATTTCTTGTAATCTGTCGGCAACAGCATTGACCAAAACTTTTTTACGGCGCTTAGGGATAAAGACAAAGTGATAGTTTAACAAAGCTATTGAGTTTCCCTCATGCCTATATTCGTCTGGAGTAAATTTCGCCATATTTCCGGAATTCCTGTTGCTGCGTTGTATACATATATTGTAGAAGAAACATAGCGCATAAACAAAGAGGAGGTGATTAAGTAGTGCTGGTACTGGAATTAAAAGTTAAAGGAAATCGTCAACAATACAAAGCGA
>NZ_QMEB01000381.1 GCF_012912135.1 Brasilonema bromeliae SPC951
TATTTTAACTCCTATTCATTTTACCAGTTTTACGCTTTTGAACGCGGATTGGTATGACAAAAGAATTGGGAATTAAAGTTAGCGCTTGCCACATTAACCGCTTGCTTAAGGATATGGGACTTTCCACTCGACCAAAAGACAACACAACTAAGAAAGAAATCTCAAGCCAACAAAATTCCAGCATTACGATTGGTGATTTACCATCGCACGCATCACCTAATTTATTGTGGCAATTGAGTTTGATGAAAACCAGTGTTGCAAATAATTATGGCTGAAAAAAGTCGGGAAGTGCAGGTTTGGGCATTTACAATTGCAGATTACTACGTGTAGGAATGCCAGTCAAAATCAAATTTGATGCTTATCCTTTTTCAGATTATGGAGTGTTGTCTTGCACTAGCAAAGGAAGGAGAAAAGGTAAAACTAAAAAAATTTTGCTCCTTCTTTTGCTTGTTTACTTTTAACTTGTCCCCTTGTTCTCTTGTCAGCATTTCACAATTAAACTCGCATTAATATATTACTAAGGAATGATACTATGTCAGAAGTGCTAACTGTTTCCAAGGACGAAATTATTCACCAAATCAAGCTTTACTGTCAAATTCCCTCTGTGGTTGAAGGTATTCTTACTCGCAAGATAATTGCGCGTGCAGCTGGGGAGGCTGGTATTAAAGTGGAGTCGTCAGAACTTCAGCAAGCAGCAGACGGTTTGCGGTTAATGAACAAGCTGACTAGCGCTGATGCTACTTGGGAGTGGCTACAAAAACATAGTCTGTCCTTAGACGAGTTTGAAGAATTAGTTTATTCCACCGTCATTTCCTCAAAGTTGGCTCAACATTTGTTCGCCGAGAAAGTTGAACCCTTTTTTGTGGAACACCAGCTTGATTATGCCCAGGTTGTCATGTATGAAGTAATCTTGGATGATTTTGACTTAGCGATGGAACTCTTTTATGCACTTGCTGAAGGTGAAATAAGTTTTCCTGAAGTCGCCCACAAATACATTCAAGATACTGAAGCTCGCCGCTCTGGAGGATATAAAGGAATACTAAGTCGCACAGATTTCAAACCAGAAATATCAGCCGCTGTATTTGCAGCAACTGGGCCCCAGATTCTTAAACCAATTGTTACTTCTAAGGGAGTCCATTTGATTTTTGTTGAGGAAATTATTCAGCCACAATTAAACGAGATGCTGCGCGAAAAAATTCTCTCAAACTTGTTTTCTCAATGGCTAAAGCAACAAGTTGAGCAATTGAAAGTTGAAATTGTTCTTAACTCAAAATCATTAGATGTAGACAGTCTTTATCAACAGCAAGGTATTGGTACGTCCCAGGCTTAACTAGTGCGCGTTTGTAGTCGAGGTACTTTAGCCAGATGTCCGTGAGTGTGAGCGTGTGTGCTTGTTTTGGTGCAAAGGTCGTGATGAGTTTGTACTTCTCTAACCTTTTAGCATCGAACCGCTTAAAGACAATATCCACTCTCAACTCATCCGCCTTCGCCTGTGCAAGTTTAAAATTCGCCTTTGTATTCTCAACACCTAGCGCAATCGAGTACCTCTTCCCCTCAAAACTAAATCTCAGGCGCAATCTCCCCCGGTCGTCTTTCACCTAACTGTCATTGGTCGGAATATTTGGTAGGATTGACTATATTCGAGAGCGCTAACCCTGACTTGCGGGTGTAGTTCAGTGGTAGAACGTCAGCTTCCCAAGCTGAATGTCGTGGGTTCGAGTCCCATCACCCGCTTCAAAAAAAATCCTCAAATCGTAAGCTTTTAAAGGGTTACAGCCGTTTGCTCACCCCTTGCTCACATCGAGAATAGCCTTTATTGGGTGCAACTATTGGGTCATCTAAGGTCTTTTTGGGTGTAATTTTGGTGTAAAGCTGGTGTAAAACTTTTGTACTAATAGAGATTGCGCCATGAACTCAGAATGTACTACTGGCAAAGCTTCTAAGGGTACCGTCCCTACATCATTGGCGGCGTGTGGAACGGTAAGGATGCACCGCAAGAATTGGTGGATGACTCCATTCAACCATGACTCGCCGTCCTATTTTGCAAGAGGGGCAATCCTACACCCGATCACTCCTATTTTGAGATGCCTTATGAGGCAGACGAAATATTGGCGGAATTGGGCTATGCTTTGGTGAAAACACGCCTTGATTTACCATGTAGCGATCGCCATTGAGAACGTTTGCAAGAATTGCGACAGCTGTTTTTGTACGTACGGACAATTCTTGGCATATGGTGAGTTTAGTAACTTCTGAAGCAGTTGAATGCCGATTGGCTGCACAGGTTGCTTTTTTCAGAATTTGAAATTGTTTGGTGGTTTTTAAGTCCCAGAGGGGAGAGGGCGAGCATGTAGCACTGTTGCCTTGGGTCTCGCCTTTTGTAAAACTGGGCAACCCTCTCTACGAGTAAACGCGAGTGCGCCTTACAGAACTTTAGGAGACGCATTGTCCACGCACTTTGTCCCCTAAAAAATTGGGCAGCCTTATTACTACGGGTACTCGTCTTTACGGGGTTATACCATTTCACGAAATTCGTGATACAAATTCTTTTTCCCTACTTCCCCTACTGCCTATTTGTATCAACCTTAAAGTGAAACGG
>NZ_QMEB01000038.1 GCF_012912135.1 Brasilonema bromeliae SPC951
AGGGAACAGGGAACAGGGAACAGGGAACAGGGAACAGGGAACAGGGAATAGGGAAGAGAAAAAATGCTGTTGGCGGTATACCTAGTTTCACAAAAATCTGCGGAGGAGTCCTATATTTACCTAAACAGACAAAAAAACTAAAATGCATGCAGAGTGATGTGATTGTCATTGGATCTGGTATTGGCGGCTTAGTGACAGCAACTGGGCTGGCGACAAAAGGTGCTAGGGTACTCGTGTTGGAACGTTATCTGATTCCAGGAGGCAGTGCTGGTTACTTTGAACGGCAAGGCTATCGCTTCGATGTTGGGGCGTCGATGATTTTTGGGTTTGGGCAGAACGGTACGACCAACTTACTCACTCGTGCTTTGCAAGCTGTCAACGTTAGTTTAGAAGTGATTCCTGATCCAGTACAAATTCACTATCATCTGCCTAACGGCTTAAACCTCAAGGTAGATAAAGTTTATGAAAAATTTTTGCAAAATCTGACTGCGTATTTTCCTAATGAAAGCCAAGGAATTCGTCAATTTTATGACGAATGCTGGAAAGTTTTTCATTGTCTTAACAGCATGGACTTGCTGTCGCTAGAAGAACCCCGGTATTTAATGCGTGTATTTTTTCAGCATCCTTTGGCATGTCTGGGTTTGGTAAAGTATCTACCCCAAAATGCTGGAGACATAGCACGACGCTACATTAAAGACCCTCAGTTGTTGAAATTTATTGATATGGAGTGTTATTGCTGGTCGGTGGTACCAGCTGACATGACACCAATGATAAATGCTGGGATGGTATTTTCTGACAGGCACTATGGAGGGGTCAACTACCCTAAAGGGGGTGTAGGACAAATAGCCCAAAAATTAGTAGAGGGGCTTGTCAAAGCAGGTGGTCAGATCCAGTACCAAGCTAGAGTAACAAAAATTATCATAGAAAACAGACGCGCTGTGGGAGTGCAACTGGCTAACGGTCAAATCCACCGTGCCAAGCGCATCGTGTCCAATGCAACACGTTGGGATACATTTCAAAAATTACTGACTCAACAAGAACTTTCTGTTGGTGAGAGAAACTGGCAGGAACGCTATCAAAAATCACCCAGTTTTCTCAGTTTACACATGGGAGTGAAGGCAGAAATTTTGCCAAAGGGTACGGAGTGTCATCATATCGTGTTAGAAGATTGGGAAAAGATGACAGAACCGGAAGGGACTTTATTTGTGTCTATCCCAACGTTGCTTGACCCAGATTTAGCGCCAGCAGGACATCACATTATTCACGCCTTCACACCTCACTGGATTGATGAATGGAAAGGACTTTCTGTTAGGGAGTACGAGGTGAAGAAGGAAGAAGCAGCTTGGCGAATGATTGACCGTCTGGAGAAGATTTTTCCTGGTTTAAATGCGGCGTTGGATTATCTGGAGGTGGGGACGCCATTAACTCATCGCCGCTTTTTAGGTCGTCAGGATGGTACTTACGGACCAATTCCGCGCCGGAAGTTGCGCGGGTTGTTGGGGATGCCGTTTAATAGAACATCTATCCCAGGACTTTATTGTGTGGGAGATAGTACGTTTCCAGGTCAGGGTTTGAACGCAGTGGCGTTTTCGGGGTTTGCTTGCGCCCATCGCATTGCAGTGGATTTGGGATTGTAAACCATCCCCCCTTCTTAAGAGTTCCCTATTCCCTGTTCCCTGTTCCCTATTCCCTGTTCCCTGTTAAGCGTGTTTCTTCAGAGTTAACGAGACTGGGAGAACTGCATAAGTTAAAAACGCCGGCGCTTATATATAGAGTGCAACGATGTGAGATTGGTTATTCTGGAGCCTGCACTCGCTATGGATGTATCATCTAGATACTGGAAAATTTACAGAATCAGTACCAGTCAAAGAGTTGGATACGAACACTGTTTAGTTCCTCCAGCACAGGAGTTTCTCAAACAAGTTCGTAATCTCGTTCCAACTAATACCCAAGCTGTTCTGCTATCGTATTTTGTGGATCAAAATTCTGCTGTTGATGTCACAACTCGCGCCAAAGCAGGGCTTTGTTTGCGGTCTTATGTTTCTGAACCGATCCTAAGAGCGTGTCAAAAAATTGACAGTTTATTCAGTGGTGACAATTTCACTTACCAGGATTTGCTAACCTATGTCCTCGATGACGATGGAAAAACTTTAGTTATTGTAGACGGGGATGGAAAAACTCAACTCATTGTGGATAACAATGGGGAAACTAGGACCACAGATTACAAATTCTTTTCTGTGAGAATTTTGCAAAAATTTAATGCCGACTTAGAGTCTAAGATGAGTTTAGACAATTGGGCATACTTCCAAACGACACAAAACCCTGAATTAAAAAATTATTTAGCAGAGTTTGGATTTAAGCATCTGAGTGATTGGGCGCTTCTTAATAGAGTGAGAGCAAAACAATTTGAACGTTTATCAAAGCGCGATCGCCACTTGGTAGAAGTTTTTCACGCTGTTTATCGTCGTGACAGACTTCAAAAACATTCAAGGGGAGTCAGAAAATGTCCAGAACCGTCAAGCACTCAGCTGCAAGAAATGCTCAACGGCTTGCGAAAAAGAGATGTGATGATCAACTCCACTGTTGAGTTGATGAATGAACTCAAACAGGTTGTTACACAACTAAGGCACTATGATATTTGGAGTTATCGAGAACCGTTAGAAGTCCAGGATCCTAATACTGGAGGTTATACTTTTAGAACAGATTTACCTGCTGACAACCTCAATGAGGTAGATATAGAAGAGCAGGAAATATTGGATTTTTTACATGAGCAACTTAGCTTAGCCTTGAAGAATGCGATAGAGCAAGAAATAGGCGATCGCATAAAAATTTTGAAGAAAAGCAAAAATTATGCTGTTTTTGCCCAACAATTTCTTCCAGGTTTGCAGTTCTATTATTGTCAGAGTTTATCTCTCAAGGATATTGCGCCAAAATTGGAAATGACAAGTTGGGATCAAGCTAGACGAGTCTTAAATCCAGGAGAACTGCTTAGTAAAGTACGCACCACAACAGTCAAACAACTTCTGGATAGCATTCTCAAAAAGGCTGAAGAAAAACATTTGACCAAAAATCCTCCGGAACCAGACTATCTCAAAACATTGGCTGAATATATAGAAGCTTTTGCTGATGACGAAATCTTTCGAGAAGCAGCAGAAGAAATCAGAGTGGGGAAAAACCGTTCGATGAATAGCTTCTATGCTCGGCAACTTTGCAAATATATAGAACAACGCACACAAAATCTACGCACATGTCCTCCAGCCGTCCTCTTGAAGTGGGGCTAAGAGAATCTGAAACAGAAAACAAAAATCAGGAGTAAAATAATGCTTAATTCTCAGGTTAATTCAACTGATATAAGACTCTTGCTCTCAGAAGTGATTTGGCTAGAGTTAGAAGATTTTGACCACGCCATCGATAATAGCAAACTAGTCAATAGTGAAGCACAACAATGGCAAACTTATCTAAATACACTCGCAATGATTGGCTGTGAAAAATGGCTAAGTACACGCATACCACAAAAGCCAATTTCTCAAGAGACGAATGTTATTGAGGATATTTATCACCTGGAAGTAGGAGACTTGAAAATTTGTCCAATTGCGATAGAACATGTATTGGATGAAGTTATCAATATTCCAAAATCTGCTATTGATAAATCAGAATTAGCAGTCCATTTCTATGTCGTTGTTGAGGTGTTAGAAGAGGAAGAACAAGTTATTATTAGAGGATTTTTGCGCTACGATGAACTGATGAATTATTGCAGTCAATTCAATTTAGAGCTTCGGGATGGTTATTACCAAGTACCGCTGTCTTTCTTTGATGCCGAACTCAATCACTTATTGTTCTACTACTATTTCTCGGAACCTTTAGCTATTCCTTTACCTGTAACTTCCGCTCAATCTTCGAGAGTCTCACTCCAGAAATCTTTGGATAATACCAGAACCAAGTTGAGTGAATGGTTAGAGGGAGTGTTTGAACAAGGCTGGCAAACAATTGACACCCTGATAAATCCAGAGGCAAATTTAGCTCTTAGTACTAGAATTACACAAAGAGGTGCTAAAAAAGCCAAACTCATTGACTTGGGAGTGCAACTCGGTTATCAAACTGTGGCTCTTTTGGTAAATATCACAGAGGAAAGCGATGAAAAATTCGGTGTTTTGATCCAGGTACATCCCACGGGTGGAGAAAGATTTTTGCCGCCTGATCTGAAATTGAGTTTGCTGTCTAAAGCAGGAAAAACCCTTCAGGAAGTCACTTCGAGGTTGCAAGATAACTACATTCAACTGAAATTTTTCAAAGGGGAATCAGGAAAACGCTTTAGTGTTGAGTTAAGTTTAGGGGAAAATATAAAGGTGAAAGAAGACTTTGAATTGTAGTAAGGGGAAAGAGCATGGCGGGAAAAAAGCCTGTATTTTTCCGTATCCTAAAATCCATTGTTTCATTTAAATACCCAGGTAGAAGTTGGATAGCTCAACCAATAGTCGCAGCAATTGCGGTGTTTTTATGCGTGATCGTATCACCAGTGTTAGCACAAGCTCCTCTTGTCAATTCTAGTGTCCATCAATTTACAATTGGCGAGGGTAAAACACAAGACCTTGTGCAACAGGGTAAAAAACTTTATGATGCTGGACAGTTTACTCTTGCTGTTAAAGTCTTGCAACAGGCTTCTGCTGCTTTTAGAACTCAGGGAGATCATTTACGCGAAGCTATGACTTTGAGCAATCTCTCTTTAGCTTTTCAACAACTCAGTTTATGGAACCAAGCTGAAAAATCAATTGTTCAAACTGTTAATTTATTGAAAGGTTTAAACAACTCTCAAGAGAGTTCTAAAATTTTGGCACAAGCCTTTGACGTGCAAGGAAGGTTACAATTTTCCCAGGGACAAGCTGAAGCAGCATTGACGACTTGGCAAAAAGCTGCTGAAATTTATCAGCAAATGAAAGATACTGCTGGATTAACCCGTAACCGCATTAACTCGGCTCAAGCTCTACAAGTTTTAGGACGATTCCGTCAGGCAAAGAAAATTTTAACTGAAGTTTCGCAAACTATTCAAAACCAACCAGATTCATCAACAAAAGCATCGGGACTATTGAGTCTTGGCAACATTATGCAAGTCGTTGGTGATTTAAAGCAATCTCAGCAGGTATTGCAGCAAAGTTTAGCGCTTGCAAAAGCGACGTCATCTGATCAAATGATCGGTGAAACTCTCTTTAGCTTGGGAAATCTCGCCCGTGCCCAGTATAATACGAAAATGGCATTGGATTACTACCAGCAAGCTGCAAGTGCATCGACTGATTCAACCACACGTATTCAGGCACATCTGAATCGACTCAGCTTACTTGTAGAGACAAAGCAATTTGCAGATGCATTAGCATTATCGTCCCAAATCCAATCTGAAATCAGCAACTTGCCTGCAAGTCGCATGGTAGTTGAGGCAAAAATTAACTTTGCCCAAAGTTTGATGAAACTGAACTCTTGCACCAGTTGCAAGACTCTTGGGCCAAAAGTTGGAAACCCACCACGAGTAGCAAAAGTCTTCTCAACAGAACTAAATACCGACTCACCAAAGTTTTTAGTCCATTTTAATGGACTTGGATTATTAGCCCGGAACTTCAGTTCTGGGCGGGCGACGTTATCTCCCTCATCCCCTTCTCTCATAGAAACTTCAGCCCAGATACTCGCTAGTGCAGTTCAACAGGCGCAAAGTTTACTAGACTTGCGAGCAGAATCTTATGCCCTTGGAACTCTTGGGAATCTGTATGAAATAAATCAGCAATTTAATGATGCCCAAAAGCTGACTGAAAAAGCTTTGGTTATGGCTCAAAGTCTGAATGCATCAGATATAGTTTATCAATGGCAATGGCAATTAGGACGTATACACAAGCAGCAGGGAAATAAAAAAGGCGCAATTGTTTACTATTCTGAAGCTTTTAAGACTCTCCAAACTTTACGTAGTGATTTGGTTGCTATCAATCCAAACATTCAGTTTTCTTTCCGCGAAAGTGTAGAACCTGTGTATCGGGAGTTAGTCGCATTGCTGTTGCAAACAGAGAACGAGAGTGTCCAACACCAGGAGAGTCAAAAGCCAGAAAACAAAAAGCCAAAAAACCAAAAGTCAGAAAACCAAAAAAACTTACAGCAAGCTCGTTTTGTGATGGAATCGCTGCAAATCGCAGAATTGGACAACTTTTTTCGCTCAGCTTGTCTAACTGCAAAGCAAGAACTTGATCCAATCGTTGATAAAAAAGATTCACGCTCAGCAGTTTTTTATCCTATTATTCTACCAGACCGTTTAGATGTTATTCTCAAATTGCCTAACCAAAACTTGCGGCACTACAAAACTGTTATTGCTGAAGATAAAGTAGAAGGTGTTGTAGAAAATTTGAGAGAATATTTAGGCGATGTCACCAGAACTTCTCAGGTAAAGCAGCTGTCCGAACAGATATATGACTGGTTAATTCAACCAGCTGAACCAGAATTAAGCCAAAGTGGGATCAAAACCCTAGTGTTTGTCCTAGATGGAGCGTTGCGTAACATACCAATGTCAGTTCTTTATGACAAACAACAGGGGAAATATTTGGTTGAAAAGTATGCGATCGCCGTCGCCCCCGGTTTACAACTCCTTGATCCCAAACCGTTGCAGCAAGTCAAGTTAAACACCATTATTGCTGGAGTCGCTGCAGAACGCGCCATTGAAAACCGAAAGTTTCCTCGACTTGAGAACGTACCACGGGAATTGCAACAAATTCAGTCTGAGGTACCCAAAACTGAAGAACTTTTAGATCAAAAGTTTACCGAAAACAACCTGCAAAATCAATTGCAATCACTTCCCTTCACCGTAGTTCACCTAGCGACTCATGGGGAGTTTAGTTCCGATCCAGAAAAAACCTTTGTTCTCACCTGGGATAAACTACTTAAGGTGAAAGAATTTGATAACTTACTGCGAGTCAGTGACACAAAAAGGTCGAGTACTATTGAATTGCTTGTCTTGAGTGCTTGTAAAACAGCTGTTGGAGACAAGCGAGCCGCTTTGGGACTTGCTGGGGTAGCTGTACATGCAGGTGCACGTAGTACACTAGCAACATTGTGGTCTGTAGATGATGAATATACAGCAGATTTAATGAGTCGGTTTTACCTAGAATTGAAAGCAGGAGTGAATAAAGCCGAAGCGCTCCGGCGTGCTCAACTAGCTGTTTTTGCCCACCAGAAAAATCCATATTTCTGGGCACCTTTTGTATTAGTGGGGAATTGGCTCTAATGGGAGCAAGCAGCAGAAGCCAGCCAAGAAGAACTATGAGGAATCGCATTCGATGGTTGTGCGACTAAGAAAATGTCGCCCCCCTGTGGTTTATTTACTTCAAAAGCGCTGTAATAAACCGGTTTTTAAAAAAACTGAGTTTCTCAAATCGTTATTATTGCAGACTGTAAACTTGTAAAATCGGCACTCCTGCCAACTCTTCCAAGTCAACAGCCTTAAACAAGCTCGTCCAATCTTTAGTCAACTTGGTAGCGTCCGAACGAGTGCGGCGGAGTTCTGCTAAATTTGTGATGGCATCGTACCAAAGATTATTCGCAGCATAGACCTTATACTCTTGTGATTTTGCACTCTTCAATTGCTGCTGAAGCTGGGGAGTCAGCGTCACGCGTTCCAGCCATGCGTCCACAAAAAAATACTCAGGTTTGTTTTGCGGATCACCACAATAAACTTGGAAAAACCAGTGATATTTTGAGTTTTGCTTGAGAGCATATTGTGAATTTGGCGGTAGGCTAACGCCTATGGTACCTGCTTTTGGTGGCAATGTTAGAGAAGTTCGGTAAATATCATGACCTTGGTCATCTTGCAGGACAAACTCCCCAGAACGCAAATTCGTAGGTAATTCAGGAAGATAAACCCAAAATGTTGGATATTCAGCAACTGTTGATCCCAAGAACGATTTGTTGTTTTTTTCTTCACCAGGTACTATGGCAGTCACAGGTGTTTTCAAGCTTGGACATCCATCACGACGGCTTGTCCCTCCTCGCCGACGACCTTTGGGAGCACCGTTATCAGGAAATTTCTGGGCAAAAAGGTTTGGTGTATGAGTGATTTTATTCTGGAATGATTGTTCTGGGTTTGCTTGCACTTTTAGTGGGTTATTCATAAGCCCAAGACTTAGCAAAAGGATAGTACAAGCTAGTTGATAGTGTCTTTGAAATAACTTATTTTTAATCATATTCGAGAGTTCCAACGTTTTTTGCTGTTGCTGACATGGGTGGGCGCTAGTATGCTTAACACAACCGCACAAGACACTAATGCTAATGTTGAGGGAACCAGTGGAATCCACCCCGCTTGAGTAAATATACCAAAGCAGATACTAAAAAGTGTTAACAGCGCTATGACAATCGCTAATCCAATATGAAGTGGCTGTAAAATTCGCCAAGATATAATACCGCCCACTAATGACCAACCCCATACCCACCATACCTCGAACCATTGCGACCACCACCACATTAGAGGTCTACCATCCAAAACAGCACTGAGAATATGGCTCACCATCTGCGCCTGTAAAAATACGCCTGGGGTTTGCTTTTGTTGATCTGAGGCGTAAGCAGTGTATGGAGTTTCCCAATCATCCGGAGGAGGACTGGAGGCTGTCACGCCAATGAGAACGATGCGATTTTTTACTGACTTGTGTAATAACTCAGGAATAATCTCGTCATTAAGAAGTTCTTTGAGAGAGATTTTTTCGGCAATTTTAAGGAGAGAAGGTAAAGAACGATAGTTCAGCAGGATTTGATATCCTGATGCATCGACTCCTTGGTAGCCGCTTGTATGGGATTGTAAGCGCCGAAAAACAGTGTTTCCTATTTGCAAATTTTTTTCGGAATTAATATCCCATTTTATACCTTGTGCATTTAAGTAATGCTGTGCTAGCTGAAAGCTGAAAGCATATTCAGCTGCACAAGGAGATTCTAAAGGAGGGGTTAATTGCACAAGTTGGCGACGAAGAACTCGATCAGCGTCAGCCACAAAGTCACTAAAACTAATGCGTTCTCTTGGAACTTTGGAAGGAGACGGGACACCTAATGGTGCACCATCATCAGGAGCAGAAACTTTGCACACTGTAAATATGCGCTTGTCTTGCTGCAAGACTTCGCCTAATTCTGGATAATTAGAATCAATGGGGAAATCACGATAAATATCTATACCAATCGCTGCTGGTTGATATTGCTCCAGTTTTTGCAAGAGTTGACTGAGTGCTTGGTCTGATAATGACCAACGCATATTCATTTTCTTATTGATTTGATACTGAATATCCGCCTCATCAATAGTGATTATTAATAGGCGCGGGTCTGGCTTTTCATCAGCTGGTCGCAGATGGATTAAATAATCATAAGAATGCAGTTCCCAAGGTTGTAGTATCCCTAAATGACGCAGTCCCATAATACTGCTGGCTACCAGCACACTTGCTAGCAGCACGGTTAACAGACGACGGGTAGCTGCAACAACAAAGCGATGTCTATCTAACAGCTTTTGCTTTATTGTTCCAGAAAGAGTATTGCTTTCATAAGAGCGAGAACGTTGTTTTGTTTCAGAAACCGCCACTGAGGAGTCTACCTTGTCTACACGTTCAGTTTGACGCTCCCGATTCCAAATCATCGGCGGTTCAGCAGGATTTTGACAAATCACGGGTAACCAAGTCGCGCAAGGATATTCTCGCTCTAATCCTTGGAGTCTTTCTCGTGCAGAACGTACCGCAGTATACAAAGACTGTCCTTGTGAAAATTCAGTAAGAAAATACTTTAAAAATTTTTGAGCAATGACGTTCGGTACTGGCTCACGCATCACTATAACTTGCGAAATATGTAATTCCTGTAGCTGCTGCGCCAACCCCAAGCCATCACAAGAGTTAAAAATCGCCAAACGTAATCCACGACTTATAGCTTGCTTCAGACCATACTTTAATTGGTCAAGAGTAATTATATCCGTTTGATTAAGTTGCAAGCAACCTTTTTCTTGAGTGCAACAACTATGACCAGCAAAAAAAAGAATATCCCAACCTTGTTGCCAAAGCTGGTTATTAAGCTCGTCTAACCTTGGCTCAACTAAAAATTGAATTTCTGCACCAGTTAATAAATTTTCTAAAAAAATTCTATCCTGACTAATATCAATTTCTTGACTGTTACCAAATATTGCTAGTATTCTCATACTAGATTTTTGATTTTTCGGAATATTTTTCGGAAATTTCTGTGGTTGTTGATACTCGGACGCACTCAAGGCAAGTTCTGCTCTTGGATAATCATCAAACCAATTCCACACATGCCAGGGTAATCGTCGCAATAAATTGTCATTTGTTTCAACAATGAAGCGAATTTCCTCAGATGGTTTTAAATGTGTGCGTAATTGCTGTTCAATTTTGCGAAATTCTACCGAATTGAGCCATAAGTTTAAACAGTTGTAGAGTTGCTCGCATAATTGCTTAATCTCTACTTCAGAAATGTTAGTAACGGTATCTTCTTCAATTTCAAAAGTATCGTCAATTTCCTCAATTTCTTGGACACCAAGACGTAAAAATGGACGATAATAAAACGCAGAATAAAGTGACTTCCAATGGTGATAGAGTTCAGGAATTTCTCGTGCAGCAGGTAAGTTAGCACTAAATTTCATCTGATAGAGATTGTCTGCTTCCCCAATATATGCTGTGACAACGGGAAAACCTTCGTATAGATTTCCTTGACCCAAGTTTAAAACTACCAACCTATTCATGGGTGTCTTAGGTATCTAATCAAAAAAGTGTGATCTAATACATTTTTGAAAATTAATTAACCAAACTTAATTTTCAACTTTTAACAGGGAACGCTTAACAAAAAACGCTTAACAGGGAACGCTTAACAGGGAACGCTTAACAGGGAGCAGGGAACTCTTTAGAAGGGAGATGATGTTTCTTTCATTCGTTGCGAGCGTGTAACCGCCCTAGTTAAAGGCTCATATCTTGCACTCATCGGTAGACACCACGAAGAAGTTAAGATCTGTGGCAGAAAATTACATCCTTTTTTTGACTTTACTTGAAATCTAACGAATGGCAGCCCTGAGATTTGCTCATCTAATTGACATATAATGTGGGAGATACAAAATGTCAGTCATGAAAACGCTTACCAAAAGTGAAACACATTTGTATAAAATATGACTACATTTTGTTAACTTTGAAACAATCCTAGATGAGTTCAATCATAGAACATCATACAAGAGATTGAACTAGACTACAATTTACTTATAGACAAAATAAAATAACAGATTGATTTCAAGATAGCTGATCTCGAAATCATGATAAAAATTATTCTCCACTACACTAGGAGAAATCGCGATTCCGAAATCCAATCCATTAATTTATAAATCTTATCTTTGATGTGAAGATACGAAAAAGAAGAAACTGAATGTGTAGCAAAGAGCATACCTGCAAATAAGACAGAGAATTCTTCTTCATGAGTAAATCAGTTTTTATTAGCCTAGGAAGCGGTGATTTACACAACGGATTTCCAAATGTTACTGCTCGATTATGGTCATCAGAAAAATCCCTTGCACAGCAATTTATTGGTAGCTTACCCGCAGCACCATCTTTGGTGGAATTATCTAAGAATTGGCAGTCAAATTATAAAAATATCTGTGGTCGCCAACAGTTGCGCTCTTTATTAATTGAAGAAGATGACGAACTGGAAATTGACGAAGAGGGCCTAACAAATGTCTCTGTTGTCAGTTTTGATGATCTGTGCCAAAAATTACAAGAAAATATTAATGATTGGCTCAAATCTAGTGGATTTCTGAATATAGAACGACAGTTGCGATCGCAACTACAACCAACAGAAGAAATTCGCCTCATTATTGAAACCAATGATCGTCTGATACGGCGATTACCTTGGCATCGTTGGGATTTTTTTAATGATTATCCCAAAGCAGAAATGGCGCTTTCTCAAACAGAGTATAAATCCCGAGAATTATCAAAGTCAATATTACCTAGGAAAAAAGTTAGAATTTTAGCAGTTTTAGGCAATAGCCAAGGTATTGATTTAGACAGAGAAATCAAGTTTCTTAACAGCTTGTTAGATGCAGAAATAGTTTTTATTGTCAAGCCCTCTCGTCAAGAATTTAACAATCTTCTTTGGCAAAATCCTGGCTGGGACATTCTTTTTTTTGCGGGTCATAGTCAAACTGAGGGTGAAACGGGCAGAATTTATATTAATGATAATAAGACTAATAATAGTTTAACAATTAAACAGTTAGAAGAAGCTCTCAAAGCTGCTATTGATAATGGTTTACAACTAGCAATTTTCAACTCCTGTGATGGGCTAGGACTAGCTAATGCTCTAGAAAAATTAAATATTCCGACAGTCATTGTCATGCGGGAGCCAGTGCCAAATTTGGTAGCACAGGAATTTTTTAAACATTTTTTAGAATCTTTTGCAGTTGAACGACGGTCTTTATATTTAGCAGTCCAACAAGCACGCAGGAAGTTACAAGGTTTGGAAGATGATTTTCCGGGTGCTTCTTGGTTACCTGTGATTTGTCAAAATCCAGCTGTGGAACCGCCGACTTGGCTGAAGTTAGGGGGAACTCCTCCATGTCCTTATCGCGGGTTATTTGCCTTTCGCGAGGAAGATGTTGACCTATTTTTTGGACGGGAGCAATTTACACAGAACTTGGTGACAGCGAGCAAAAGAAAGCCATTGGTGGCGGTGGTTGGTCCCAGTGGAAGTGGTAAGTCGAGTGTCGTGTTTGCTGGGTTGGTTCCTCAGTTACGCCAGGATTCATATACTGACTGGCAGATTGTCTCATTTCGTCCGGGTCATAATCCTTTTGAAGCGTTAGCAGGGGCATTGACTTCTAGCATTGGTGAAGCCTTATCGCTTCGGGGTTCTCAACGAGACAACTTAAATGAATATATAAATCAAAATCCCAAATTAACTGCTCGTCGCCTGATTGAATTAAAACTAGAAATAGCACTGCAACAAGATCACAAAGTTTTATACAAAATTATAGAAAGCTTTGTCCAGCAAAACCCCAAAACTCGTCTGGTTTTAATCGCAGACCAATTTGAAGAACTCTACACTCTTTGCTCAGAAGAAGAACGCCAAGGTTTCTTAGATACATTACTTAATGCAGTTCAGTTCGCTCCAGCATTTACTTTAGTTATGACCTTAAGGGCTGATTTTTACGGATATGCCCTTTCTTACCGACCTTTTAGTGATGCGTTGCAAGGAGCAGTTCTCAATCTTGGTCCAATGAACCGTGAGGAATTGCGATCGGTTATTGAACAGCCAGCCGCACAAATGCAGGTGAGACTAGAAAAAGAGTTGACAAAGAAACTGATTAATGCTGTAGAGGGTCAGTCAGGACGTTTACCATTGCTGGAGTTTGCTTTAACACAACTGTGGTCAAAACAAACAGATGGGTGGCTGACTCATGCAGGCTACGAAGAGATTGGCGGTGTCGAGGAGGCTTTGGCTATCCACGCCGAAGCAGTGTATGCTCAGCTTGATGAAACAGACCGAACTCGGGCGCAGCAAGTGTTTATGCAGTTGATGCGTTTGGGGGAAGGAATCGAGGCGACGCGGAGATTGGCAACTCGTGATGAGGTGAAGTCAGAAAACTGGGATTTGGTGAGGCGCTTAGCTGATGCACGTCTTGTGGTAACCAACCGCAACGAGTTATCGGGTGAAGAAACGGTGGAAATTGTGCATGAGGCGCTGATTAGAAGCTGGGGACGCCTAGAGGGGTGGATACAAGTTGATGGTGAATTTCGGTATTGGCAGGAGCAGTTGCGATCGCTCATTCGTCAATGGGAAAGTAGTGGTAAAGATCAAGGAGCACTGCTGCGTGGAAAGCCACTTTCGGATGCAGAATATTGGCAGAGCAAACGCATAGACGAACTGAGTACAGGGGAGAGACATTTCATACAGCTTTCTTTAGCATTGCGGGATAACGAGATAAATAAGCTCAAGCGTAGACGCCAACTCACCATTTTAGGACTCACAGGTGGTTTAGTGGGAGCTTTGATCCTGGCTGGGGTAGCTTGGTGGCAATCCCATAAAGCAAGCATCAGCGAGATTCAAACTATGACCGAATCTTCTGAAGCATTGTTTGCCTCGAATAACACATTGGATGCGCTCATACAAGCAATCACAGCGAAGGAGAAATTAAAAACAATAGGTACAGTAGATGCAAATATCCAAGATCGGCTTGAATCAGTGCTAAGACAGGCAACTTATACGGTAGTTGAACATAACCGGCTGATAGGGCATAGCGAAAAAGTTAACGCAGTCGCCTTCAGCCCCAATGGTCAGCTCATTGCCACAGCGAGTGATGATAATACGGTGAAACTCTGGAAACCTGATGGCACGT
The DNA here is from genome assembly GCF_012912135.1 of Brasilonema bromeliae SPC951. Classification (GTDB taxonomy): domain Bacteria; phylum Cyanobacteriota; class Cyanobacteriia; order Cyanobacteriales; family Nostocaceae; genus Brasilonema; species Brasilonema bromeliae. Next base: position 14,372 of record NZ_QMEB01000038.1, read on the forward strand.
TGCTTACCAGTTTAAAAGGACACAATAGTCCAGTTTTCGGAGTTGCGTTCAGCCCTCAAGGTAATATCATTGCCACAGCAAGTGGAGATAAGACAGTCAAACTCTGGAAGCTTGATGGTACTTTGCTTACTACTCTAAACGGACATAGTGATGTAGTTAACGCAGTTGCGTTCAGTCCTCAAGGTAACATTATAGCCACAGCAAGTAGTGACAAAACAGTCAAACTCTGGAGAGCTAGCGATGGCACCTTGCTTACTACTCTAAACGGACATAGCGATGCAGTGAGTGCAGTCACTTTTAGCCCTGTTGGCGTAGCGTCCCCGCAGGGGTTTGGTCAACTGATTGCTACAGCAAGTAGAGACAAGACCATCAAACTTTGGAAGCAAGATGGCACCTTGCTTACTACTCTAAAGGGACATAGCGATGTAGTCAGTGCTGTAGCTTTTAGTCCTGTTGGCGTAGCGTCCCCGCAGGGGTTTGGTCAACTGATTGCTACAGCAAGTTGGGACAAAACAGTCAAACTGTGGAAGCGTGATGGCACCTTGCTGACCACCCTCAATAATCCTAGCGGTAAGGTTTACGGATTAGCGTTCAGTCCTGACGGTGATACAATCGCCTCGGCTGGTTGGGACAGGACAATAAAACTCTGGAGATGGCGTGATGGTGAGTCAGCGCTGCAGGAGGGTATCCCTCCGCAGGCGACTGGCGAACCCCGTTCGCGTAGCGTGCCCGAAGGGCATAGGGGCACTTTGCTGACTACCCTTAATGGACATAGCGATACTGTTTGGGGAGTCGCGTTCAGCCCCGATGGTAAGACAATTGCTTCGGCAAGTAGCGACAAAACAGTCAAACTCTGGAAGCGGGATAAGATTTTGCTGACTACCCTTAATGGTCACAGTGGTGCAGTTTGGGGAGTCGCGTTCAGCCCTCAAGGTAGTATCATTGCCACAGCAGGTGACGACAACACGGTGAAACTCTGGAAGCCCAACGGCACTTTGCTGAAGACTCTAAAGGGACATAATGCCGGGGTTTGGGCAGTAACATTCAGTCCTGACGGTCAGACAATTGCTTCAGCAAGTGGGGACAAGACAATCAAACTCTGGAAACGAGATGGCGCTTTGTTGACTACCCTTAATGGACATAGTCGTCAGGTTAACGCAGTTGCATTTAGCCCTCAAGGTAATATCATTGCCTCAGCAAGTGACGATTACACGGTACAACTCCACAAGTCAGATGGCACTTTGCTAACTACCTTGAGACATGATAATGAAGTTTGGGGAGTAGCGTTTAGTCCTGTTGGCGTAGCGTCCCCGCAGGGGTTTGGTCAGATAATTGCTTCGGTAACTCGGGATAAGACGCTGAAGCTTTGGAAGCAAGATGGCACTTTGCTGACCACCGTTAAAGGTCACAATGGCGGAGTTGGGGGAGTCGCGTTCAGCCCTGATGGTCAGACAATTGCTACAGGGAGTCAAGATAAGACAGTGAAACTGTGGAAGGGTGATGGCACTTTGCTGACTACCCTCAAGGATCACTATGGCACGGTTTGGGGAGTAGCGTTCAGTCCTGACGGCAAAATGATTGCTTCAGCAAGTGACGACAAAACAGTGAAGGTCTGGAAACGAGATGGCACTTTGCTGACTACCCTCAATGGTCACAATGGCACGGTTTGGAGAGTGGCGTTCAGTCCCGACAGTAAGACAATTGCTTCGACGAGTGACGACAAGACAGTGATTCTGTGGAATTTGGATCGTGTTCTAGATACAGATAAACTAGTGAGCTACGCTTGTGATTGGGTTAAGGATTATCTCAGAACAAATGCACAGCACAAGCAGAGCGTTAGCGGATATTCTGTCCAGGAGGCGAGCCGTTTCTGTAGTGGGATTAAACCTCAATAGTTTCAAGCAACATGATTGCATGTTTCCCATTTTTATTTCTTAAATAGACATCTGAGGAAAACAATGTAGAGACGTTCCATAGAACGTCTCTACAAGGGTTGCAGACAACGCACAATTAATTTCTGGAGATGTCTAATGCATAAGTTAGTTTTGCTTACACCTAATAAAGAGTGTAGAGGCAAAGCTCTCTAAGCTGAACTGACCTTCAGTTTTTCAGATCAAGCTTCATTCTATTAATTAAACTTTTGTCAATGCGTAAATCCTACGCATTGATTCCACTTTGGATTATCTTTTTGTGTAACTTTGTTTGGAGATAAATATGACTATATTGGTTGGTAATCTTTCTTCTCAGGTCACTGAGGCAAATTTAAGAGAGCTTTTTACAAAATTTGGCACAGTCAGAAAAATTGACATTTTTCCTGACTCCGGTTTTGCAACAGTAGCAATAAAAGGTGAAGCAAATGAGGATCTTGCTGTTCAAGAACTCAATGGCGTGGAACAGTTTGGGCAGAAACTTAAACTCTTTAAGTCAGCCCCAGTTCAGCCATCAGACAACCAACGCGATGGAGAGAGGAGATTGCTGATACTACACGCACCAACACATACAGCAAGGGGACTAGGTGATGGGCCAAGTCCATCGCCCAAGCCGACGAAGCCCTCGCCCCCCAACAAGCCGAAGCCCCGTCCTCTAAAGGCTGGCTTGGTAAGCACATCATTATCTGAAAACTAATTCCAATATTAATGAGAACGTAAGCGTTACTGATCCACTGGAAACTCGCACCTTTCTAATAAATCAGGGTTGGTATTCCAATTTAATTTTACTTGCTGCTCTAGTAGCCTTTTCCCGTGCTTCTTGAATATCACTGCCTTTAGCCAAAGCCACTCCCATTCGACGATAAGGATGGGCATTAGGTTTACCAAATAGCTTAATGTCCACATCTTTTTCTGATAGCGCCTCGGCTACACCTGTATAAGCAATGAAATCTGATTTTTCTGAGGCTAAAATGACAGCAGTAGCTGAATAACCTAACTGTTCTATATTAGGAATAGGCAAGCCTAAAATTGCTCTCAAGTGTAGTTCAAATTCGTTAAGATTTTGCGAGATTAATGTTACCATTCCCGTATCATGTGGTCTGGGGGAAAGCTCGGAAAAAATGACTTCGTCTTTGGTCACAAAAAACTCCACGCCAAAAATTCCCGCTCCTCCCAATGCATCGGTGACTTTTTTAGCTATAGCCTGCGCTTCCACTATCATTTTTTCCGAAATTTCTGCTGGTTGCCAAGATTCTTGATAATCTCCTCTTTCTTGGCGATGACCGATAGGAGAACAAAAAATTGTCGGTGCATTCCACTGCTTAATTGTGAGTAAAGTAATTTCAATTTCAAAATTTATAAATTCTTCGACAATCACCTTTTGACTGTCACCTCTGGAATTGGCGATCGCATAATTCCACGCCTTCTCAACTTCACTCTTTTCTTTAACTACAGATTGTCCCTTACCAGAAGATGACATCACAGGTTTCACTACATTGGGAAACCCAATTTCATTCGAGACAGACATCAACTCTTCTAAAGTTGTCGCATAACCATACTTAGCAGTGCGGATGCCTAACTCTTTATGTGCTAATTCTCTGATTCTGTCTCGGTTCATTGTATAGTTAGTCGCAGCCGCAGTTGGTATGACTGTTATTCCTCGCTGCTCAAATTCCAAAAGTTTTTCTGTTCTAATTGCTTCAATTTCTGGTATAATTAAATCAGGCTGATATTTGCTAACAACCCCTTCCAAATCATCAGCACTCAGCATAGAAATCACTTCCGAACAGTCAGCAACTTGCATTGCTGGAGCATTGGCATAGCGGTCAACAGCAATCACATAATTGCCAAACCGTTTAGCAGCAATAACAAATTCTTTGCCTAGTTCTCCCGAACCTAGCAACATTAGTTTTTGGGGTAGCTTCATCGAATTATTCATTAATTTCTCCTAGTTAGTTGCAAGTCAAAAAACTTAATTCTTTCTTTACTTTTTTTACACCTTTGCACTTCGTTATTTCAAGAATCTTCTTCCAAATACTTAAATTTGGCACCGCGAAGTTGTAAATCTTGACGCTGAACCTTTGTCAATCCAATCGCTTCTCCAAACTCACACTCCTCTACAAGAGCATTTAACCATATAGTCTCATTCAGAGTAGCACCATTCAAATTTGCATTTCTCAAGTCTGCGTTTGTAAAATTGGCAAATATAAGGTCTGCATTCACTAAACTAGTTCCTTGTAAGTTTGCACCTGATAAATTACCACGGATAAAGTTCACTCCGTCTAAAATCAAGCAAGATAAATCCGCTCCTATTAAATTAGGGAATTTTAACTGAGTGGGATTTTGGAAAAATCGCATGACACAAGCTATATTTGCTTCCTTGAGACACATCTTGGTTAAGAAATCATAGCGGGCTATACCAAGTTGCTTGAGATTTTCTAGACGTTGTTGGGGACTTTGTTCTAAAAACTGAATAGCGCGACTACGAAGGTTTTGAGTAGGAATATTGAGCATAATCATCAAATTGTCGTAATACTATTGATGTTTAAAATCTTTAATGGCTAGTTCTTTGGTGGAACCACTGAAAAGCTTTGCTATTATCAGTAGTGTGTTAGTTATATATATGAAATTTAAAAATTTTGTGTCAAAATTTCATCCGGCTAAGAGTCAGTACCATTAGTAAAGTTAGGTAATTACAGGGTTTGTTATTGAAGTCACTATGAGAAAAATAATCCTACCGGATAAAATGAAAGGTCATCTACTAACAGTCGCAACATTATTTGGCATTATTTCACTATTCTGGATCAGCTTTTTCGCTAAAGTTGTGAGAGTAAAATTTGTCGAAATTGATTTTGTACTTAAAAGATTAGAAATTCAAAAGGAAGCACAGGTTGAAATTCCTTATACTGTTGCTAAAGTTGATATACTCAGGCGGTTAGGTTCTGATGTGAAACCTGATCCTAGATGTTTATTGTGGGCGACAACTGAAGTAGGTAGAGGCTGGACTAATGATTCAGAAGACCGTGATTTTTTTATAGATTATTATATACCTCCAGATAAAAAAGCAATGATTTGTACAACACCAGCCCTAGCAGCTGCACTCCTTGCTAAACGTCATGAGAAACCCCTTTTATATAAAGTTTATCCAACAGAAGATGGTTTTCATGTTCGCATTGTTGAAGGTCTTTCAGAAGTGAGAGAACCTTGTAAGAATTGGACAGGAAATGTTGATTGTGCAGATCCTATATTGTCGCGACAGGGAGTTGTTAGGTATGAACCGTAGAAGATAATACGGCGGAAGTCGGAAGTAAAAAAGCTTTCTGTGTGGCTTTTAAAGCTTATTGTTTGTACTTTATGCACAAACAATGTGCTGTCAATGCAGCTTTCTCTCTACTGTGCTGCATTGAAAGCCATCTGTCAAAAATCTTCCTCGAATTTTGCTACCCTTAAAAAGCTGTTTCTAAAATATAGAATTAAGACTCAATCTCAGCTAATTCCATCCAACGTTCAGTCGCCTCATCAATTTCTTCCTTCAGGGTTTCCACCTGTTCATATAATTTTTGTACTTGAGAGTAGTTACCAGGAGAAACATTCGCCATTGCTTTCTCTGCTTCTGCTTTTTCGGCTTCCATCTTGGCAATTTTACCTTCCAACTGCTCAAATTCTCGCTTTTCCCAATTAGATAACCTACGGCGTTTTTTCGTTTCGGTTTCTTTGGAAGATGTTGTCTGTAACGTCTCTGTATTTTTTGGCTTTTCTTTCGTGCTATTTATCTGTTGCTGTTGTGCTTCTTCTGCTTGCTTATAATCCAGATAAACTGAATAGTTACCTGGATATTGTCGGATATTCCCACCTTCTTCAAAGGTAAAAATTGTATCTACGGTGCGGTCTAGAAAATAGCGATCGTGAGAAACAACAATAACACAACCGGAAAATTCTTCTAAATATTCTTCCAGTACAGCCAATGTCTGTACATCCAAATCATTCGTAGGTTCATCTAATATTAAAACATTCGGTGCACTCATGAGAACGCGCAACAGAAATAACCGCCGTTTTTCACCACCCGAAAGTTTATGAATTGGGGAATACTGTTGATTCCCAGGAAACAGAAAACGCTCCAACATTTGGGAAGCAGTAATTCTCGTTCCATCGGCAATTTTGACAAATTCACCTTCTTCTTTAATGTAATCAATCACTCGTTGATTTTCGTTCAACGCTGATTGTAATTCTTCTGAATGCTGGTTAAAATAACCAATGTGAATAGTCGTACCAATTTCTACACTTCCTGAATCTGGCTCAACACGTTCCGTGATAATATCTAGTAACGTAGATTTACCCGCGCCATTAGTGCCGATAATACCAATGCGGTCTTCTGGACTAAACTCGTAGGTAAAATCCTTAATTAAAGTACGTCCGTCATAAGCTTTCGATGTATTATTCAGTTCAATAACTTTTTTGCCAATGCGACGACTAGGTGTAGAAATATCAACTTTTCCCTGAGCTTGTTTAAACTCAGTTTCCTTCAGATCGTGAACGCGATCAATTCTCGCTTTTTGTTTCGTACTACGAGCTTTTGGTCCTCGTTTTAGCCATTCCAACTCACGGCGCAAGACACCTTGATGTTTGCGCTGACTACTAATAGCAGATTCTTCAGCTAGTGCTTTCTTTTCCAAGTAATATGAATAGTTGCCTGTGTATGTGTAAATATCTCCTCGGTCAATTTCAATGATACGATTGGTGACTTTATCCAAAAAGTAGCGATCGTGAGTGATAAGAAAGAGTGCGCCACGATAACGGTTCAAATAACTTTGTAACCACTCAACAGAATTAGCATCTAGATGGTTTGTCGGTTCATCCATCAACAACAACTCTGGTTCTGACAACAAGGCTGTGGCTAAAGCAATGCGCTTACGATAACCACCAGATAAAGTCCCAACAAGAGCATGAAAATCTGTAATTCCTAACTTTGAAAGAATGATTTTAGCATTCGTTTCCAGTTCCCATGCACCAAGTGAGTCCATGCGCTGCATTACAGAAGAAAGACGCGCCATTAATTGTTTATCTTCCGCTGCATGAGCTAATTTATCAGAAATTTCCTCGTACTCACGCACCAATTCCATTTGTTCGCCACTGTCAGCGAAAACTTGCTCTAAGACTGTGCGATTGTCGTCTAAATCTGGCTGTTGAGGCAAGTATACAATTTTAGCTCCTGAATTTGCTAAAATTTGACCACTATCAATCGGTTCTAGTCCAGCAATCATTTTGAGTAATGTTGATTTACCAGAACCGTTAGTACCAATTAAGCCAACTTTATCGGTAGCATCCAAGCTAAAGCTGGCATCTTTCAATATTTCCTTGATACCAAAATCTTTTTTAACAGATTGTAGGGTGATAAGACTCATATCAATTTAGGGTTTAGATTTGAACCGCAGACAAACGCTGAGAAACGCAGATAATGATCTATTTTATCAGCGTCCGTCTGCGTGTATCTGCGGTTACAATTTTAGAGTACGCTATGGGTCAAGGTGAGCAATACAACCCTACTATTAAACAAATAAATCAAGGGGTAAATGCCCGTACATTTCGTTAATTCCACTTTGAGAGTAAGACTGACAAGAGACTAGTACACCCCGATGATGTCCTGAGTAAGAATCCAGATAGCATACACCATTTTTGCCGTTTAATTTGATGTAAACTGGACCTTCAATCTCAGGTAAATTGCTTGGTGGTTCATAGCCAAAAGCATGGGAATATGTTTTCATCGCTAGTATTGCTTCCTCTGGCGTATCAGCACAAATACCTAATATTTGGTAGTCAGAAATCTTAGCTAGCAAAACTAAAGCTTGACGAATTAAGGTCTTTTCTGATGGCTTGAGGTTAGGGGCAATGTCTATACAGTTGAATTTATTGAGAATCTTTTTGGCATCTTGAACGGTGAGATTGCTCTGATTATTGCTTGACATAATTTTTTTATTATTCCTTGATGTTCTCTATCTGCTTATTAAGTAGGGTACACACCCTAAATCAGGGTTCAAATTGTAATTAATCTTGCATATTACCGAAATTAAAGAGAAATGGTACACTACTTTTTGTATCACCACTCATAACCAGCACTTTTGGCATCTGAGCACCCCCAGTCTTCCAAGCTTCGATCGCTTCTTTTTGCAGAACCAACTGTCCACCTTGAGCTTTTAAAGTTTCAGCCAAAAGTCTTTGAGCTTCCGCTTTTCCTTTGGCGCGATTGATTTCTGCTTGAGCCTCTTGTTCCGCTTCTCGGGCTACGTATACAGCTCTTTGTGCTCTTTGCTCTGCAATTTGTTTTTCTTCAACTGCTCTGGCGAATTCTGGAGAAAAAGTTAAGTCAACTACGCTGGTATCTAACACGATTATTCCATATTTATCTAAGCGTTGCCCCAATGCCATATCAAAATCTTCTTTCAATTCATTTCTTTTTGTAATCGACTCCTCAACTGTTCTTTTAGCAGCTGCAATTTTAAATGATTCCTGAGTTTGGGGTGCAATAATTTTGTTGACAATATTTTCTAATGTCCCTTGTGTCCTTCTGATATCAACAACTTCTGTGGGATCAATACGAAAGTTAATAGCAAATCTTGCAGATAGGGTTTGCAAATCCTTGGTTGAACTCTCTGCTGGAACCTCAAACTTTTGCACAGTCAAATCATACACATCTACTCTGGAGATGAAGGGCGGTATCACGTGAAGACCCTCGATTAATGCTCCATCTCTGGCTTTACCCAAGATACTAAGTACTCCTGCTTGCCCTGGATTTATAATGGTAAAGGAATTGAGGCTCAAAATGACAAGTATTGCTACCACAATTGCTGCTACTAAAGTCTGCCAATTCCCCAATGGTTGATTTTTCAAATCGTTATCTCCTTTGCATTTTCAGACAACTCTTGTGAATTGTGATATCTTACTGCTCGCCTTTGCACCTTTGTGACACCTTTGGAAGCTAATTGTGGTAATATTTTAAATCCACGCATCTACAAATAACTGTGGTAATGGTATTGAAATCTCATCGGGGATCGAGAAGAAACAGACGCGTACTAGGCGATGCTCCCAGAGGGAGCCGCCCAAAGGGCGAACGTCAGACATCGTCCCCAAATCATCCCCTCATGCGGCTGCTGGACTACGGGCACCAGTATCGTAAACGAATTTGGTTGTCAACTACTTGTTCTATTCTTAATAAGCTTTTCGACTTGGCACCACCAGCCTTAATTGGGATGGCGGTGGATGTGGTAGTAAAACAGCAAGATTCTATCATCGCTCAGTGGGGAGTGAAAGATATTTTTGGGCAATTTTTTATTCTTTCGTTCCTGACTGTTATCATCTGGATACTAGAATCGGTTTTTGAATACGCTTACGGAAGGCTTTGGCGTAATTTGGCACAGGACATACAGCATGATTTGCGTCTGGATGCTTATGAACATTTGCAGGAGTTAGAACTCGCATATTTTGAAGAACGCAGTACAGGTGGTTTGATGTCTATCCTCAGTGATGATATCAACCAACTGGAACGTTTTTTAGATGTGGGGGCAAATGATATTCTCCAAGTTGTCACAACAGTTGTCATTATAAGTGGTGCTTTCTTTATTTTGGCTCCTAGTGTTGCCTGGATGGCAATATTGCCGATACCATTTATTCTTTGGGGTTCGTTTGCTTTTCAAAAATTACTCGCACCTCGCTATGCTGATGTCAGAGAAAAGGTTGGTCTACTCAACTCGCGTCTGGTAAATAATTTGAGCGGTATTACTACTATTAAAAGTTTTACCTCCGAAGATTACGAAATTTCACGTTTCACAAAAGAAAGTGAGGCATATCGCCGCAGTAACGCTAAAGCAATTAAACTTTCCGCTGCATTTGTTCCTCTGATCCGAATGTTGATTTTGGTGAGTTTTACAGCATTATTGCTGTTTGCTGGAATGGCAGCAGCGAATGGCAAAATATCTGTCGGTACCTACAGTGTACTATTATTTCTCGTCCAGCGGTTACTCTGGCCTTTAACAAGATTAGGTGATACTTTTGACCAATATCAAAGAGCAATGGCTTCCACAAATCGAGTCATGAATTTGTTGGACACTCCTATTGCTATTCATACGGGAGAAATACATTTACCGACTCAGACAGTACGTGGTGAATTAGAACTAACAAATGTCACTTTTGCTTATAAAGATAGACCATCCATTGTTACAGATCTGTCTTTACACGTTCCAGCAGGTAAAACAATTGCCATTGTTGGTTCTACTGGTTCCGGAAAAAGCACTTTGGTGAAACTTCTCTTGCGATTGTATGAAGTGCAATCAGGAACAATAGCCCTTGATGGCATTGATATACAACAGTTGAATCTACAGGATTTACGCCGTTGCATTGGTCTAGTCAGCCAGGATGTTTTCTTGTTTCATGGTAGTGTAGCAGAAAATATTGCTTATGGCAGTTTTGATGCTGTAGAGGATGAAATTATTATGGCAGCAAAAATCGCTGAAGCACACGAATTTATTGTGCGATTGCCTCAAGGATATGAGACAATTGTCGGTGAACGAGGACAAAAGTTATCTGGTGGACAGCGACAACGGATTGCCATTGCTCGCGCCATCTTAAAGAATCCACCAATTTTGATTTTAGATGAAGCGACATCAGCAGTGGATAATGAGACAGAGGCAGCCATTCAGCGATCGCTAGAACATATTACTGTCAATCGGACAACAATTGCGATCGCACACCGTCTTTCCACCATCCGCAATGCTTCACGCATCTATGTCATGGAATACGGACAATTTGTTGAATCAGGAACCCATCAAGAACTATTGGACAAAAACGGAGTTTATGCGAGTCTGTGGCGCGTGCAGTCAGGTTTGAGGTAAACTTTTCAACAATCAAAAATCTAAAATTGGTATGATATTTGCTTCTACCCAATCTCAATCACCAAACAACAAGTGGCGTCGCCAGTTGGATAAATTCGTTAAAGAAAATCAACAGGAATTAGCAGCGCTGTCTTGGGGTTTGTGGTTAGAAAATGCTGACGAAAAGGGTACAGTTGGTATTTATTTGCAACCAACACCACACTTTGTTTATTGTCCCAGACAGGCTATAGAACAACTAAATAGCAAAGTTGAGAACAGACTTCAGGAACTTGTAGGGATTGTGGAACACCATAAACCAGAAGTAGAAGTTCTCATGATCGCAATTAGCAAAGATGAAGTTAAGTTAATTTACTTTGAACCACAACTTGCACCACCAACTTGTTATGAACGAGTTGGTAAAGATGTGGATACTTTATTAGTATATCTCGAACAGCTCCTGAGCGAGCAGTTTAACGCGGAACAATCAGCACAGTAATCAAATTGCAACATTGAAAAAAATCAAGGTCATAAAAACGGTAGTATAGGGGAAAATTCCATATGAATTTGTAGTAGCTGGAACCCAGTATCGATGGAGCACACATGAATCGGCTAATCGAGAGTGTCCACAAAGACCTACTTCCCAGGTTCCGAATTGAAAGCGTAGACCCCCACGACCCAATCAAAGTCCACCATGTCCCCAAACCCTGGCAGCTTCTGGGGGCGGGGAACTACGCTGCAGTGGTTTATCACCCAGATTACCCTGAATTGGTGGTAAAAATTTATGCGCCTGGACGCCCGGGTTTTTTTGAGGAAGTAGAGGTCTATCGTCGCTTGGGGTCTCATCCTGCTTTCTCTGAGTGTCTGTATGCCAATGATTGCTTCTTAATCTTGAAGCGGTTACATGGAGTGACTCTCTACGACTGTATGCAGCGTGGTCTACGGATACCGAAGCAGGTGATACAAGACATTGACCAAGCCCTAGATTATGCCCGTAAGCGCGGTCTCCACCCCCATGACGTCCACGGACGCAATGTGATGATGTACAAAGGCAGGGGACTTGTTGTGGACGTCTCGGACTTCCTTCATGAGGAGGCTTGCTCAAAGTGGGATGACCTGAAGAAGGGATACTACTGGTTGTATCGCCCCCTCCTCTCCCCCCTTGGGATACGAATACCCTACTTTGTCCTGGATGTTGTTCGCAGGAGTTATCGCTTCTTGGTCAACCTACCTTCACGCTTGAAGCAGCTTGGAAGTGGACGCAGAAGGCGGGATTGAGCAATTCGCTCATTCGCTCATTCACTCATTCAAAAATATTATCTATTAGCAATTGCGTAGAGCGCACTGACCTTTGGGCGACTTTATGGGGAGCATCGCTGATTACCCAATTGACATTAGGTCACAGTACGCGATACATCATGATTCAAGGGTTACATAAGTTTTCGACAATGCAAAGTTTTCTAAATTTTCGGTTGCATCACTACTATGAGGGATAGACATGGATGCTAGTTTGATCATATCCAACATTTTGAATCCGCCAGTTCTGTTCTTCTTTTTAGGGATGACTGCCGTTTTTGTCAAGTCCGATCTGGAAATTCCTCCCCCTGCGCCCAAACTTCTTTCGCTTTATCTGCTGTTTGCGATTGGGTTTAAGGGGGGAGTAGAACTGGTGAAAAGTGGAATCACTCAGGAAGTGGTTTTCACACTGTTGGCAGCAGTGTTGATGGCTTGTTTTGTCCCGATTTACACCTTTTTTATTTTAAAGCTGAAGCTGGATGTTTATGATGCTGCAGCGATCGCCGCAACCTACGGCTCTATCAGTGCTGTCACCTTCATCACCGCGAGTGCCTTTCTAAATGAACTTGGCATTCCTTTTGATGGCTACATGATAGCAGCTCTTGCTCTGATGGAATCTCCAGCGATCATTGTTGGTCTCATCCTGGTAAATCTATTTACTGTTGAGCAAGGGAAGTCACGAGAGGTTGCTTGGTCAGAAGTATTGCGAGATGCGTTTCTGAACAGTTCAGTCTTTCTACTGGTCGGTAGCGTCCTAATTGGATTCTTGACCGGAGAACACGGTGGGAAGGTTTTGGAACCCTTTACTCAGGGATTGTTCTATGGAATTCTCACCTTCTTTTTACTGGATATGGGATTAGTTGCTGCCAAAAGAATTAAAGACTTGCAAAAAACAGGATTTTTCCTGATTTCATTTGCAATACTGATTCCAATACTGAATGCAGCTATTGGGTTAGCGATCGCCAAATTCCTTGGTATATCTCAAGGAAATGCACTCTTGTTCGCCGTACTATGTGCCAGCGCCTCTTACATCGCTGTTCCCGCAGCCATGCGGCTGACTGTTCCGGAAGCGAATCCCAGCTTGTACGTTTCTACGGCTTTGGCAGTAACATTCCCATTCAATATTATTGTGGGAATTCCGGTATATCTGTACGTAATTAAATTGTTTTGGAGCCAATAATATGCACTTAGTTAAAAAGATAGAAATTATCGCCAACTCGTTTGAGCTTGGCAAAATTTTAGATCGTTTAGATAAGTCAGGTGTACACGGTCATATTGTGATCCGAAATGTTGCTGGCAAAGGATTGCGAGGAACAGCGGAAGATTTAGACATGACGATGCTCGATAATGTTTACATCATCGCGTTCTCTACGCCTGAGCAAATCAAGCCTGTTGTAGAAAACATCAGACCTCTGCTCAATAAGTTTGGAGGCACCTGTTATATCTCCGATGTTATGGAGATTTCCTCTGTAAAATGCGTCGCGTCAATGTGAGATAATGATGAACCCAAGAAAGCGTTTCATGGAACGTCGTGATTTCTTAAAATTAGGAGCCACTGGAGCATTTGGTTTGATGGCGACTGCTGGCAACTTGCTCTGGTCTGTTGAACAAGCACACGCCGCCGAATTGCCTCCCACAGTTCCGAAATCTCTCAGTCCCGATCTAGCCCTGCAAAAGTTGATGGCAGGAAATCAGCGGTTTGTCCAGCATCAACTCCGACATCCCGATCAATCCGAGATTCGGTTGCACGAAGTTGCTCAAGCTCAACATCCATTTGTAACCATCCTCAGTTGTGCTGACTCACGGGTACCTGCAGAAATTATTTTTGATCAAGGCATCGGAGACATCTTTGATGTTCGTATTGCCGGAAATATTGCCACGCCTGAAGCCCTCGGTAGTATTGAATATTCGGTTGTCTTGCTAGGCACGCCTTTGCTGATGGTGCTCGGTCATGAACGATGCGGGGCAGTTACTGCCGCCGTACAAAACGAAGCGCTGCTTGGTGATATTGGTAGCTTTGTTAAGGCAATTAAGCCAGCCATAAAAAGAGTTAAGGATCAATCGGGCGACCCGGTTGAAAATGCTGTGGTTGCAAATGTGCATTATCAAATTGAACAATTGAAGCGATCAACGCTTTTAACTCAGCGATTAGAGTCCGGTCAATTGAAACTCGTAGGAGGTCGTTATGATTTGGATACAGGTGTAGTAAGTATTATAACTTAATGAATTAGAAGCTAAAGAAATATAAAAACGGTGGTGGGATAAAGACTGTTTGATCAATGACTGCTTATGTGTGCAATGTTCCCACGGCTGACTGATCGGCGGTTGCTAGATTTCCTACTCAAAAGACTAGTAATTGAGATCTAAATGGGTGTAAAATCTTCACTTATGGCGATATTTAGTCAGGCAAAGGCAATGACCAAAAAAGTAGTCAGGAGAAGTCAGCGCCGTGAGCGGGTTTCGCGACTTGCGGCGACTGCCGTTCAAAAGCCAGGAGTCAGAATGCCTCCTGTGCGAGTGACCGATGACTTGGGGGTACTCACCGCACCCACACTCATCTGGTAATGAGCGCGGTCAACACTCTTCGTGGCGCATCCTACCGCCCCCACTCATTGCATGCTGACTCCACCAGATGAGCGTAGGCAGGGGGAACGCTCCTGAATTAGGAATTGCCGAATTCTTCTTATTGACCCGTGGCATGCACAAACCTATTAGTCCGATGGATTTGAGATTATGGCAGTTTACAAAAATCGAGAAGCATTTATTCCCCACAGTCGCACAGATATTATCCAACTTTGCCTGCAAGATGGTCAGCTAAGTGCTACTAGTGCTGAAAAGTTTAAAAATTTCTGCCAAATCCTATCCGCGTATTACCACTTTCGCTTTCACAAAACGCAGGAAACTATTAAAGATAACTACGCACCCTTCGACCCCAATACAAATGTTCAACCACTAACTCAACCAACCTTTGACCAATACAAGGAGATGGAGTTAAAAGTGGTTGATGCATTTAAGCATATTTTAGAAAGAGCCAATTACATTCCTTTGCCTGCATCGGTAGTACAAGAATCTGTGGGCAAGGCATCTCTGATTGATTTGAAAACTCAGGTCGATTTCGAGGACTTTGAGCTTTTCTGTTGCTATTACCAAGGCGATATTTCTAAGAAAATTTCGGTGAAAAAGCTCTTCTTTTGGGAAGAAGAAAAGATAATTGATGTTTTTGAACGAATTGTTTTGCTGATTAAGTTCAAAGAAGAGGCTTACTTTAGTGCCAAGAAAGTCAAGATAGAGGAACTGAAATTTACTCCAGGTAAAATGTATGTCTACTTCTACAAAAACATTCCAAAACTAGATATTGACTTGCTCTTTCCGAATGTTGCCACCAGTATGAACTGGAAAGATCGGCTGCTATTTGGAATTCCTGCGATTGGGGCTGCAATTCCCCTGCTGTTAAAAACATTGCCGAATTTGTTATTGCTCATCGCTGCAATATTGCTAGTGCTCAATGCGTCATCTCTAGTCGAATCACTACATGTAGAACAGGAGAAAGTCCGAAATGTGTTGCCGATTCTAGTAGCAACGCTATCGCTGGGTATGGGCTTAGGCGGATTTGCCTTCAAGCAATATACCAATTACAAAAACAAAAAAATCAAATTCCAAAAAGATATTACTGACACGCTTTTCTTCAAAAATTTAGCCAACAATGCTGGTGTCTTTCAGACGCTTATCGATATTGCTGAAGAAGAGGAATGTAAGGAAATTATTCTGGTCTATTACCATCTCCTGACTAGTCCAACTCCGCTGAATCCAGAACAATTAGACTCTCGCATCGAATCTTGGATGGAGAAAAAGCTGGGCACCAAGATTAACTTTGACATCAACGGTCCGTTGAACAATCTGGAAAATATTCGTGGCAAAGCGCAACGAAATGCCTCTGAAGCAGACAGCGCACACCAAAAGCCTCTACTATCTTATGATAACCAGGGATTTTGTCACGTTCTCCCCTTAGAGAATGCCTTGGCAGTCATCGATGATGTTTGGGATAATGCTTTCCAATATAACGGCATAGCCTTGTATGGTGGTTCTGCATCCGCTCTCAAATTTCATTGACTCTAATTCCCCAGTCAGCGACTCCTCTGCCAACTATTATTATCAAGGGCGTTGTCCTCAAAGTGGGGAACTACTGAGACTACCACGCACTCCTTTGGTAGAGGCGATCGCCTATAGTTTGATGCAACACCTTGGAACTGATGAGTGTTATTCCTGTGATATCAAGTCCGCTTAATTACTTATAATGCCTGCTTGACCTCACCCCAACCCTCTCCTTATTAAGGAGAGGGCAAGCGAGGCGGGTGAGGTTCCTCGTTTTTATAAGTGTTTATCCGGACATGATATGAAGGCAAGATGTACGGGGTATTACTGATTTCACTGCCGACTGGTGAACAAAAAATACTCAAAGCTTTCTCCGGTCTTCTGAATGGCGACAGCCTAGTTGAGGGCTGGGTACCGCCCAT
The DNA here is from genome assembly GCF_012912135.1 of Brasilonema bromeliae SPC951. Classification (GTDB taxonomy): domain Bacteria; phylum Cyanobacteriota; class Cyanobacteriia; order Cyanobacteriales; family Nostocaceae; genus Brasilonema; species Brasilonema bromeliae. Next base: position 30,968 of record NZ_QMEB01000038.1, read on the forward strand.
TCCAGGACGAGATCAAGTTGCTTTACACGAAGCCAGCACACTATAGCGGTTCTCATTTGAATCACATACACCACCACGAATAATGTAGAGACGTAGCATGCTACGTCTCTACACCCGTGTATTGCACGCAACCGAGAAGCGCTATATCTAAATTGGATGCTATCAAGCAGGAACTGATAACCCTCAAGCAACTGCCAGAACGGCTGCAGTAAGTTTCTAAATAATTTTCTCAACATAAGCATTCAAAAACACCAGCTGGTTCACCATCTCCTTGGCTGATTTATCAGCAGCTAATTTGAGCAAACCGCGTAACTGCTGTCCAACCGAGTATTGTTGTTGCGGTGCGAGAACTATGCCAGCATGATTTCTTTGTTCAACTACAAAGTCAGCGTGCAATTTGCAAAAATCCCTAATGTTGAAGCTATAAATAACTCGTCCTTGCTCAACTGCCCAAATTAGTTGTTCTTCATCGGGATATCCTAATCTATCAGCATCTGTGACTGTAACGACATCCAAATCGGCATTTCGCAGTGCCTGGATCAGCGCCCCTTTCATCGTGTCTTCATCCAAGTATAAGCGAATTCGGCTCACGACAGATTTCCTGCTTTATACTCGGCTTCAAGGCGACGGCATTCCTCATTATAGGCAGCAAATTCGGCATCCAGCGATTCTTTGTTGGCATAATAGTACGCCAAAGCGCTATAAATCCCTGCAAGTGCTAAGTGTGGTTTATCTTCCAGAATTTCTTCAGGCGTGACACCTGCTTTAATCTCATTCACGATATACTGAACTGTAATACGGGTTCCGGCGATGCGGGGACGACCACCGCAAGTTTCCGGCGTACGAACAATTAGCGTACCAATGTCGGTAATGGTCTGCATAGCTGGTTTGCCAAATCTTGCTCCGTCATCAAGAACTCTAACATTTATCACAGGGGTGTTGGAACAACAATTGTGGTCTGATCTGATCGCACACCGTTTACTTTAATAAAACTGAGAATATTCTACCCACCAAATAAACGCCCCCAAAAACCCTTCTTTTTATTCTTATAATTCTCTAAGTTTTCACTAAATAGCGTACTACTAGGATCGAGGCTAACAGCTATTTCCAGTTGTGCGATCGCTTCATCTAGTTTGCCTTGATTTTTCAGCGCAACCCCCAGGTTATTGTGAGCAGTTGCATAATTTGGGTCGATTTGCAAGGCTTTACGGTAAGAGGCGATCGCTTCATCGAATTTGCCTTGATCGTACAGCGCTAACCCCAGGTTATAGTGAGCATATGCGTAATTTGGGTCGATTTTCAACGCTTTTTGGTAAGAGATGATCGCCTTATTGAGTTTGCCTTGCTTGCACAGCGCATTCCCCAGGTTATAGTGAGCAACTGCATTATTTGGGTCGATTTGCAACGCTTTTTGCCAAGAGGCGATCGCTCCATCTAGTTTGCCTTGATTGTACAGCGCATTCCCCAGATTATTGTGAGCAGTTGCATAATTTGGGTCGATTTGCAAGGCTTTACGGTAAGAGGCGATCGCTTCATCGAATTTGCCTTGAT
>NZ_QMEB01000039.1:0-8449 GCF_012912135.1 Brasilonema bromeliae SPC951
CCCCTACACACCCCTACACCCCTAGTTCCCGTCAAGCAAGCCTTGTGTGGTTAAGGCTGACAGACATATCAAATCAAGCAACGAATTTAAAGTTAAGGTGTTGTTGTTTAAAACCATCAAGGTTACAAGAGAATAAGCTAAGATCAAATACATAGGGGTAAAAGTAAAGCAAAGTCCCCGGACTTCCCAGCGATGTCAAGGACTATAAGCAGGCAATTCAAACAACCGCAACTAACGTTTGTTTTGGAGTATAAAATATAACACAATGGTTGTCACAACTCACCAATTCATCTTATCTTTGGCAGGAAAAATCCCGAAATCTGTGACTTCTATAGAAGTAAACATTTTTTGAATGACCCGACAAAAATGAAGTTTAGCTGGTGCAGTAACCGTGAACTTTATGGCTCAAAAAGCTCACAAAGCAGACAACGACAAACAAGTCTTTGGCTTGAGTCAAGAAAGATACCTTGACTGGGGTCGATCCACGAACCATGATGGGGTATCCTATGCTGGGGATAAAGCCCAGATGTTGTTGATAGATATAACTAAGTATAAAAAGGCAGAAGCAGTAGATGCTACACCGCAAGATTTATCAATTGTGTTGCGACGGGCGAGAAGTCTGTGTGTTCTTGCGGGACCAGCAACGCTGGATTGAGCGTGCCCGCATCATCGATATAGAGGGAGATTTAGTCACCCTACGTTATGAAACAGAAGAAGAAGACGAAGTTTGTTCTTGGGAGGAAATGGTTCGCCTTGAAAGCATTGGCGCTGTAACGCAAAAATTAGCTTCAGTGCCACGCGGCAATGTTGAACCTCTTTTAACTGAAGACTGTCCAGAAGCTGAGCGTATCCGTAATCGTTTCACTGATTCAAATCCAGACTAATCAGTGTTTATGAGCTAGCGTTGCAGGAGAATCACTCTGTTGTAAGCGACACGTAACTGCTGAGTAAAATTTCGGGAATTGGCAAACCATCACTCAGCACTTATCTGTCGAAACTTAGGACTGAGCACTCAAGACTCAGGATTCTTTTCGATGTTGCGTTCAAATGCAGGACAGTAACCCTCAAGAGTGACTTTGAAATTATACAATGGGGACGCAGGATTCCAACACCTCTGTCCCCTTTGATGTCGGCAAGTACCGCAGCAATCAATATCAGACCAGGTAAAGCGATCGCTATTTTGGTTCAGCAGTTCTCTTTGGGATAGTCCTCGTAATACCAGATCTTCACCTTGCCACTTGGCTTCAATTAAACCTGTGTCGGCAAAGTGTCGCCACCGGGGGTCAGCAGTGATTGCATCGGGTAGGGTGATTGTGACTACAGTTCCTAATTCCGTCAGTTCGCCTTCATAATTTGTTTCTGGGGCAGCTGGTTGTAGAAATGTTTCACCTATAGGCAGTTCCACAAGTGTGCCAGCCGCAGGAGAATGCAGATGGTAACGATTTTGCAACTCTTCTAAGCTTGTTAGGTCTGCCAAGTAAGCAGGAGAACCGTGGACGAAGATGACGTGCTGCGGTCGCAAATTATGAATGAGTTGGGTTGTCCCAGGACCGTCACTATGCTGAGCAAGAAGATAGGTTTCGACGGTTGTGACCCGTGAGTATTGGTCGTTAATTTTTATATTGGTTTTCTCTGGGAAAAGGGTGAGCCAATAGCCAGTACCATTTTGCCAGTATTCGTTGAGGTCAGCCGTGGAGTCAGTCAGGATAATACAAGGGTTGCTCACATCAGGGCGTTGTTCTGGCTGCATCCGCCGTACACGTGGGCGTATCCGTTCATCCCAAAATAGGGGTTGATGGCGGGCAAAGTTTTGTACCGACGGGGGAAGATGGGATAGCAATTCCAGGTAAGCGTCACATCCAACGGCAACACTACCATCAACCCAGATATCTAAATCTCTTCCTGTAAAATAGTGATGACTGCGTAAAAGCATCAGCAGTTCTTGACCCAGTCCCAAAGCTGGTGTGGGAAGTAGCACAGAGCAACGCTCTGCGATCGCTCGGTTAATTCTCTCAGCAAGTTGATTTTCTTGAGTCCGGCGGTGGGGATGACGGGAAGTTCCATAGCTTCCTTCAATAATCAGCACATCCAACTCTATTCCCCGCAATTCCTCCAAACGCAAACCTTCTACAAGCCGCGAATTAGACAAAAAAAAGTCGCCTGTATACAGTAGCCTGTAAGAGCGCTCTTTTGTGGTATACGTGAGTAGAATTGCCACAGCCCCTGGTAGGTGACCACCAGGAATTATTTCTGCTACCAGACCATCTTTGAATTCTACTGGCGATCGCAATGGCAGCGCTTGACAAAATGATGGTACTTCTTGGGGAGGTTGCTCCAACCAATTGAGAGGCAGCAACTTGCTGGTCACTTCGCTGGCGTATATTGGTAGCAGCGGAAATGCCTTATGCAGAGCTAACAACCCTCTGGCATGATCTGGATGGGCGTGACTCACCAAGACGAAATCTGCGGGTTCGGGCGAACTTCCTCGACGTGCCGATTTTTTCAATTCCTGCACCAAGGTTGATACATCCGCCAAACCACAGTCAAGCAAAATGCGATGTGGTCCCATCCGTACTAATAGACAAACACCTTCATCATCGTGATGAACCCCAAAAGGCAAACATTCTAATTCACTCGCCGTCTCCCCCGCATCAAATCTGGAGGATACCGACAGGCGATCGCTCATGCTCTTTTCCCCTCTAAGCTCATTTTTATGGACATTTGCCCAATGGGTAATAAAAATTCTTCAACTTTACGGACTGGGGGCGGTGCTGATTGCTTTTGTAACTTCAGTGGGCAGAGCCATTGCCATGATAGTTATCTGAATCGTAGAATCCATTTTTCGTACCAAAAAACAAGCACGAAACTGTGAAGACAATTGTTAGTGCAGCTAAAACCAGCTTTACATCCATATGTTTGTTGCCCTTTACGTAAAGACTTTCTGATTTTAATAGAATGATTCCTTGTCTCGTAGAAATCCCCAGAAAATCTTTATATACTATTGTTTCTGAAAATTATGATATAAGTAAATATACTCTTCACAAATATTATTATAAGACTTTTGAGTCAAGCTGTGTATGCCTTTGTTATTGCCCCAAAGTTCATGAGGACAGTGCTGAGCTAGAGTCCCGCAACTAACTGCCATCCCAATACCTCCTGATCGTGTCGGTGTGGGCTTATTTTAGACTGAAGCTAAAACTTATAACCCAAAACTTGAATCACACTCTTGTCGGGCAATTTACCAGAACTGACAGTAATTGTGTCACCACTGCTAGGACGTACTGTCATTCCATTCATCACTTTTAAGAAGTCATCCAAAGGTGAAATATCGCAGTTCGCAGCATCTGCAGCTTGTGTACGGTAATGGGTGGGAATAACTATCTTGGGATTGAGGGTTTGAATTGCAAGTCTGGCTTCTTCAGGATTATAGGCTTTTGCACCTCCTCCGACAGGTACTAACGCCACGTCAGGACGCCCCATAAGGATTTTTTGTTCAATGGAAATGGGTGCTGCAGCTCCTCCTAGATGAAGGATACTAATTCCCCCTTGCTTCCAAAGCCAAGCCGTATTTACACCAAATTGCCTACCGCCTCTACGGTCATGGTTTATGGCAATGCCCTGGAACTTAATGCCATTAGACTCGTAAACTCCCGCTTCATAAATAAGTTTTGGATTTCCAACAAGGTCTTCTACAGCACCTTCATCTAGCAGTTGACTGCTAATCAGAACTAAATTAGCCGCAACCTTTGGCGCACGATAACCAGCGGTACAGCCAACTGTCCGAAAGGGATTCGTGAGAATTTTGACTCCACCACCAGTAAATAGAAAGCTAGTATGACCTAGCCACTGAATTGATAATGAACCGCCAGATTGGGCATTAGCTTGAAGGGAGGAACCCAAACTCGTAACTAATGTTGTTGCTAATCCCGCCCCTGCATAGCCCAATAACTGTCGTCGTTTCATGGATTCATTTCTCCAGACTGCAATTGTTCCAGAAAGTTTTGCAGTAGTTGCTTCCCTGAAGTTGTCAGGATACTTTCTGGATGAAACTGGACGCCCTCAATATGAGGATAGTTCCGGTGTCGCACCCCCATAATTGTGCCATCCTCAAGCCAAGCAGTGATTTCTAGCACATTTGGGCAAGTGTCGCGCGAAATCACTAAACTATGATACCTGGTTGCGGTCATCGGAGTTTCTATTTTGTTGAAGATTCCTACGCCTGTGTGATATACCTGAGAAGTTTTGCCGTGCATCAACTCTGGCGCAGAAACGATTTTACCACCAAACACTTGACCGATACTTTGATGCCCTAAGCAAACCCCCAAGATTGGTAAGCTTGGTCCAAGCAAAGAAATAACATCTAAGGAAATTCCTGCATCTTCTGGGCGACCTGGTCCTGGGGAAATCACGACTCCATTTGGCTTGAGATCACGAATTTCCTCTACGGTAATTTTGTCGTTACGAAAAACTTTAATCTCAGCGGCTACTGGGAACTCAGCTGCCAATTCTCCCAGATACTGCACTAAGTTATAGGTAAAACTATCGTAGTTATCAATAATTATAATCAAAACTTATTTTTTCTGGTTTTTATCAATCATAATTATGTGATTGGTAGAAACCAGAAGATTTTAATGTTTGTTTTACTGATCTTGAAAAAAGACACTTCTGCCCAGCACTTAGGATGATTTCGATCCCAACACTAAAGCTAACAGGGGAGGAAGTAAGAGTGTAGCAGCTACGGTCACTGCTACCAAAGCAGAGACAAGCACAGCACCAGCAGCGCAGTCTTTTGCAATTTTTGCCAACTCATGGTAAGTCTGCTTAACTGTTAAGTCCACAATTGACTCGATCGCCGTATTTAGTAACTCCAACGCCAAAACTAAACCGATCGTCAGTCCAATGACAGCTATTTCCACAGATTTAAGATGCAAAAAAATGCTCAAGCCAATTGCCAAAGCACCAACACTAACATGAATGCGAAAATTACGTTGTGTTTGAAAAGCGTAGCTAATTCCGCACCAAGCATACTTAAAACTGATAAATAAATTAGAGGCGACTTGCCACGATAATTGACGTTGCTTACTAACAACCGTTTCTATGCAGTCCGGTACTGGCGGGAGCGAAGCTTTTGGTGGAGATGAGACTTGTTGAGACATAAGTGTAAAGACCAAACAGCAGAGTAGGTGGGGAACAGACAGCAGATATTAGGAGAATAGTGCACTTATCAGCAATTTTTCACAGAAAAATATCAAATCTTAAATACAGAATAACACTTAGATTCTTGTGGTAATTCATTGCTATTCAAAGTCAGTGTCAATACCTATCGCCTTTAGTAAGATGACTTGCTGCTTGAGCATTTGGCTCAAACTTTCTTCATCAGGATGATCCCAACCTAAAAGATGCAGTAACCCATGAGCTGCTAACCAAGCTAACTCTGTTGGCAAAGGATGCTCTTGCTGTTGAGCTTGCTGCTGAGCTGTTTCGACAGAAATTACAATATCACCAAGATACAACGGTTCTTGGGCGTCTATTTCTGCCAGTTCAGGAGTATCTACCTCTAGTGCGGCAAAAGATAAAACGTCTGTCGGTTTATTTTGATGACGATACTGCTGGTTGAGTGTCAGAATTTCACTGTTGTCTGTTAAACGTAGTCCAACTTCGTAAGCAGACGCTGGAGAAATACTCGGCTGTAGTATTTCTAACCAGCACTCAAACCAGTCTTTCCAAGTTTCAACAGTAATATGGGCATCCTTCTCTCCAGAGCAGAGAGCTTCTGGCTCGGATGATTCATCATAACAATCCTGCACATACAGTTCAACTTGCACCAGCTACAAAGTCTCCTAAGCCTACGTATAAATTTATTCGTTAGCGAGTGAGGTAAGCCAGACCTACAAGTACTGCTAAAAGACCTACAGTCGTCAGTACAAAATGCTTCAAGGAGGTGAGGCGCTTTTGCACCATGTTTCGCATGGCAAGTTTGACGTAGCTAGGTTTCGGTTCCGCAGAACGAGAGTCGCTCATAATAATGATTTGTTAACAAACTCTTCTCATAATGTAACAGTTATGATCGCACCAAGTTGCCATAGTGCCCCCTTGGAGGAGATAAACAGGATGAGAGAGATGGTAATCATGAGCGAATGCGTTAATTGTCCTGTCCTCCATCTCCCTCATCCCAACTAGGCAGAAGCTTCTACCAACTGGTTTTCTTGCCGTAGATAGGCTTGGATGAACATATCGATTTCACCGTTCATGACATCGGCGATCGCAGTTGTTTCCTCAGCAGTCCGCAAATCCTTCACCATCTGATAAGGATGAAAAACGTAGTTCCGGATTTGGTTACCCCAAGAGGCTTCTACCATATCACCCCGGATTTCGGCGACTTCTTTGGCGTGTTGCTCTTGAGCGATCACCAGCAGTTTTGCCTTCAAGCGGGCGAGGGCTTTTTCTTTGTTTTGTAATTGGCTGCGTTCTTCCGTACAACGGACAGCTATCCCGGTTGGAATGTGAACAACCCGTACTGCGGTTTCTACTTTGTTAACGTTTTGTCCACCCTTACCTCCAGAGCGAGTTGTGGTCACTTCCAAATCTTTCTCTGGAATTTCCAGTTGTATATTGTTATCTATCTCGGGCATCACTTCCACGCCAGCAAAGCTTGTTTGCCGCTTACCGTTGGCATTGAAGGGTGAAATCCGCACCAGACGATGTGTGCCCGTTTCTGACCGCAAGTAACCATAGGCATAGCGCCCGGTTATTTCTACAGTTGCCGATTTGATCCCCGCTTCATCACCTTCGGAAAGTTCGCTTAAACTGACTTTATAGCCATACTTTTCTCCCCAACGGGTGTACATTCGCAGCAACATTTCTGCCCAGTCTTGAGCATCGGTACCACCAGCCCCTGCGTTGATGGTGAGTACAGCGCCCTTTTCATCATAAGGACCGGAAAGCAACTGGAGTAACTCCCATTGGTCTAGTTCGCGCTTGAGCTTATCAACATTAGACTCAGCTTCTTGCAAAAGCCCTTCATCTGTGTCTAACTCCAACAGTTCTAAAACTGCTTTAGTGTCTTCTAGACTCGTTTGCCACTGGTGATACTGTTGCAGATGTGCTTTGAGATCGTTGAGCTCTTGCAGTGTCTTCTGTGCCTGCGTTTGGTCATTCCACAACTCTGGTTGAGCTGCTATTTGTTCTAAATCTTGAATTTTCGCAGAAAGTGCAGGTATGTCAAAGATAGTCCTGGGTTTTACCCAGGCGATCAGACAACGTTTCGATTTCGCGTTTGAGTTCTAAAACTTCCATACTTCCCAATTGATAATAAGAGCTTTGGATATGCAATTGCATCCTGGCGGATGCTTTGCACTATTGCCCTCTATTTTATTTGTTTTTACTTTAGCAAATATAGACCTGTGCGGCGTTTTTACCGTAACAAGATTTACATGAAATTTACTTATTCTTGACAAGATTAAATCAGTGAACAGGGAACAGGGAACAGGGAACAGGGAACAGTGAACAGTGAACAGTGAACAGTGAAACTGATAACTGTTGAGAGTTGTACTGTAGGTTTTCTGCTTTAAATTTTGTCAGGTGGGTCACGTTTTGTTATGCCCACCTGATGGAAAAACCTTTAGCCGACGGTAACTTGATTGCTGTCAACCGCAGTCGCACCATTAACGGAACGCGCTACAGAAACCATCTTGTTGAGAATGTCTTGGCTGGGAACTTTGCCTTTGAGGACTACAGTGCTACCTGTTTGAGCAACCCAGAGAGTTTCTATATCATCTAATTGTTGGTCTTGGTCAAATGCAAGTGCCACGCGCTTTGCCAAACCGCTCTGGTCATATTCTCCATTCAATCCTACACGCTCTGGGGGAACTTGTTGAGTTGCAGCAGCAGGAGCAGCAGTTTGCTGAGCTTGTTCTACTGGTTGTGGTTCTGGATTGACTTGTGCTTCTTGAGGTTTTTCCATTCCAAAAAGTCTTTTTAACCAGCCCATAATACTATTGCCTCCTATCAGGGTTTCATTACATTTGAGTATAGAAGGCTGGATAAATGGCGACATCTGCCTGGAAAAATATATGCTGTATTATTAATTACTGCTTTGGGGGTAAATTTCTAATTTCTCTGTCGCAGGGAGGGTTTGTTTAATGAACCGCAGAGGCGCAGAGAGGAGCCAGCGCGTTGCGGGGGTTCCCCCCGCAGTCGCCGTCACCCCTGATGGCAAGTACGTGATTTCTGGTTCAGAGGACAACACACTCAAAGTTTGGAATCTGGAAACGGGGGAGGTCATTGCTAGTTTCACTGCGGATAGTGCGTTAATGTGCTGTGCGGTTGCACCCGATGGGGTGACAATTGCAGCAGGCGAAGTAACAGGACGTATACATTTCCTCCGCCTTGAAGGGATGGAGGCGAAACCATGAACACTGCACCCCGACCCCCCAACCCTGATCAATAC
>NZ_QMEB01000039.1:8459-18367 GCF_012912135.1 Brasilonema bromeliae SPC951
CCCATTCATCTTCACCGCCATCACCAACTTTCTCCACCGCCATAACCGGGGCTAGAAACTCCTCTACAAATGCGATCTGCTGAAAGCAGCAGCGCTAGCTCCAGCAGGGAGCCGCTTCGCGAACGCTATCGCACTTCCCGATAAAGCCACACAAGAGTGCTAGAGAATTGGCTGGAGTTCTTACAGTTAAAACGCAGAAAAGAACAAACCCGTTACAGTCTATATCATTCCAGTTTTTGCGCCTGATTAAGTTAGCAACTAAATGTCTTTTAAGCAGTTTGTAACCTTCAATCAACATAGCATTATGAAAGCGGGAGTAGTAAATGCTGCGCCTGCCATTCCATGTCTTCGAGAAAATACTGAACATCCTAGAGAAACTATTAAATTGCATGGTATATTTTGACGTCTACCATGCGAGAATCTCAATATAATCAGGGTTGTGGTGGAGCTATGAATCTTTTCAATCTGTTAAAGCCCTTCTTAGGCATCACAAGTTTTTTTCGTCAATCTATCAAGCTACTGAAGCCAGATTCAGCTAAATCTTTTGCTGTGCTATTTACTTTTGGTTTGTGCCTAAGTTTGAGCTTTTCTGCTTTTAGTCCCAGTTACGCTAAAAGTTCTACTCAAAGTTCTGATGCTAAGCCTATAGCTAATACCTCGATCGCTGCTGTTAACGTTGTGCGGATGGGTTATCAAAAATCTGCAGTTCTTGCTTTGGTGAAGCAACAAGGCACTTTAGAAAAACAATTGTCCCCTTCTGGGGTTAGTGTCAAGTGGCTAGAATTTCCCTCTGGTCCTCCCATGATGGAAGCCTTGAATGCAAATAGTATCGACTTCGCGGCTGTAGGCGAGGGACCACCAGTATTTGCTCAATCAGCTGGTGTTCCACTGGTGTATGTTGGTAACTCTTCAGCAAGTCCAGAAGGTTTGGCAATTCTAGTTCGCAACAATTCGCCAATTAAGACTCTAGCCGACCTCAAAGGTAAAAAAGTTGCCGTTGCTAAAGGTTCAAGTGCTCATTTCTTGTTGGTGCAAGCGTTGTCATCTACAGGATTACAGTACAGTGACATTCAGCCGACTTATCTTTCTCCAGCAGATGCTCGTGCTGTCTTTGAACAAGACAAGATTGATGCTTGGGGAATATGGGATCCATTTCTAGCAGCAGCTCAAAAGAGTGGGGGAGCGCGGATATTAAGAGATGCTAAGGGTTTGGCGTCATGGAGGGAATTTTATGTGACGTCGCGAAGCTTTGCGGACGCAAACCCACAGCTTGTCAAGCAAATTCTCGAATCAGTTGACAAGGTAGGGAAGTGGGCAAAGAAAAATCACCGCCAAGTTGCTGAAGTATTATCACCGCAAATGGGCATTGATGTTGCTTCGTTAGAGTTAGCAGAAACTCGCCGCAAACGCTACGATGTACTACCCTTTAGCAAGGAAGTGGTTGCAGAGCAACAAAAAGTTGCTGATACTTTCTTACGTCAGAAATTAATACCCAAAGAAATCAAAGTCACAGATGCTGTTTGGAAACCTAAATAGTGATACTAAGTTGTGGCTGAATGACCAGTTAAAACAGATATAGCAATCCTAAATGATTCGTGAAATCTTCCATTGAGGGTGTCAAAAGTCTAGTGTCCTTAGTCCAAAGTAACAGGGCTATTTCATTCTATGCACAACCATCTGGAAAGAAATTTCACAGGCTAATAGCTTGAGTCGATTAAAACGGACTAAAATTTGGAGTTTAAGTTGCGTTAAAACTGAGACCTTGCACTTCTGCCAACAACCGCCTGGGATTTAAATCCCAGTCTCATAGCAAAAGTCGTCTAAAGACGACTGCATAAGCCTTTCAGTCTACTTTAGTAGACTTGGGCTGTGAGCCTAGGAATTAATTCCTAGGCGGGCGAGGTTGCGTTCTTGAAAATGGTGAGCCAGCGCGGTCTTGGGGAGCCAGTCCTACAGGAGGGTTTCCCGACCTAGGGACCTGGCGTTGGTTTCCCCCATGTTAGCGGAGCGAGCCGTAGGCTGCGACTGGCGTTAGCGCAGCGTGACCGGAGGTCATACCCGGAGGGTGCAAGATGTGACTGAAAACGGACTTCAGCTATTAACCAGGAAGTTCAGTTCCTGGCGGATTACAAAAGAATGAAATAACCCTGTCTAAAGTAGTAAAAAATGACAAATAACTAAGGACGGTCATAACGAGGACTTTTACAACTCAAATAAGACTGCTAGAAAGACGTAATTAGTAATGAACACAGAGGGACATGGAATTACTTTGGTTTATTCCAACACATGGAGATGGTCGTTATTTAGCAACAGCAGTTGGTGGTCGCGAATGCAACTTTTATTACTTTCAACAAATTGCTCAAGCTGTAGATAATTTGGGATTTGCTGGCGCTTTGTTACCCACTGGACGCTCTTGTGAAGATGCTTGGGTATTGGCTTCGTCTCTGATTGCTGTGACTCGTCAAATGCGTTTTATGATTGCAATCCGTCCAGGGTTGATGTCTCCTGGATTGTCAGCACGAATGGCAGCGACATTTGACCGCGTATCTAATGGACGCTTGCAAATTCACGTTGTAACTGGTGGTGATCCGGTAGAATTGGCAGGGGATGGTGTGCATCTTTCTCATGATGCGCGTTATGAATTAACCGACGAATTTTTAACAGTTTGGAAAGATATTTCAAGTGGTTTAGAAACTAACTTTAGTGGGAAGTATTTCCAAATAAAGGGTGGTAAACTATTATTTACTTCTGTACAAAAACCTCATCCACCCTTATGGTTTGGAGGTTCGTCATTTGTTGCACAACAGATTGCTGCTAAGCATGTTGATGTGTATCTGACTTGGGGAGAACCACCGCAACAAGTGGCGGAAAAAATTGCATCTGTGCGTAAATTAGCAGCAGAACAGGGCAGAACTCTACGCTTTGGTATTCGGCTACATGTCATTGTCCGAGATACTGAAACTCAAGCTTGGGACGCGGCAAATGACTTGATTAAATATGTGAGTGATGAGGCGATCGCCAATGCACAAAAAATCTTTGCCAGAATGGATTCTGAAGGACAGCGCCGGATGACGCAGCTGCACAATGGCGATCGCAAAGCACTAGAAATCAGTCCAAACTTATGGACAGGAGTCGGCTTAGTGCGGGGTGGTGCTGGTACCGCTTTAGTAGGAGATTCTGACACCGTCATTGCCAGAATGGAGGAGTATGCAAAACTGGGAATTGATGTCTTTATTCTTTCTGGTTATCCTCACTTAGAAGAAGCTTATCGAGTTGCTGAATTACTATTTCCTCGCCTACCACTGCAAAAACCGTCTAACACAAATCAAACGCAAATGTTCAGTCCTGTTGGCGAACTTATCGGCTTTGAAAACTTTCCCAAACAGCAATAACAGATAGTCCAAGGGACTTGGATAATGAAAATTCAATTTCTCAAGCGATACTTCAATCAATTAGCTCCTTGGTGCGTCCCTCTTCTGTTAGTTGTCATTTGGCAGTTACTTGTGCAATTTGGTTTTGTTTCTGAAAGAGTATTACCTACTCCCACAAATGTTTTGCTGGCAGGAATTCGTCTTGCTAAATCGGGAGAACTTTTTTTTCACCTTGGCATTAGCGCACAACGGGCAGTTCTTGGCTTTTTAATTGGTGGTAGCATTGCTTTTGTTTTGGGATTATTAAATGGCATCATTCCCATAGCAGAAAAGCTGTTGGATACACCAATTCAAATGTTGCGTAACATTCCGCATTTAGCCATGATTCCCTTGGTTATCTTATGGTTTGGAGTTGGAGAAGAAGGGAGGATTTTTTTGGTTGCTATAGGTGTATCGTTTCCCATTTATATAAATACGTTTCATGGTGTCCGAACCGTTGATCCAAACTTGATTGAGATGGGAAAAGTATACGGACTCAAGCCTTGGTCTTTGTTTTGGGAAATCATTTTTCCTGGCGCATTGCCTTCAATTTTGATTGGTGTACGTTACGCTTTGGGAGTTATGTGGTTGACTCTGATTGTTGCTGAGACAATTTCCTATGACTCTGGGATCGGTTATATGGCAATGAATGCTCGTGAATTTATGCAAACGGATGTGGTCGTTTTGAGCATTCTACTCTATGCATTGTTAGGAAAGTTAGCAGATGTATTTGCAAAATTTTTAGAAAATAAATTGCTTTCTTGGCATCCTAGTTACCAAAATCTGTAACCCAAAGTTAATAGGAGTTTTTTATGATTAAACCCAAGCGCGTAGGAGTCGATTTAAAAGTAATCGGTCTAAGTAAAACCTTTGGGAATATTCGTGTATTGCAAAACTTAGATTTAGAAATAGCTAAAGGCGAATTTGTAGCGATTGTTGGGCGTAGTGGCTGTGGAAAAACTACCCTATTAAAGCTATTAGCGGGATTGGAACCCCCGAGTAACGGCAGTATATTACTTGATGGCAAGCAATTGCGTAAGCTCAATCCAGAAACACGAGTTATGTTTCAGGATGCTCGTCTTTTGATGTGGAAGCGAGTGATAGAAAATGTGGGGTTGGGATTAAAGGAACACTGGCGACAAAAGGCACATTGGGCGTTAGAACAAGTCGGACTTGCAGAACGTGCTTTTGAATGGCCAAGTGTGCTTTCAGGAGGACAACGCCAGCGGGTAGCACTGGCAAGAGCATTGGTGAGCGAACCACGTTTACTCTTACTAGATGAGCCTTTGGGAGCGTTGGATGCCCTAACTCGGATTGAGATGCAGCGTCTGATAGAAGACATCTGGCAACAACAGCAGTTTACTGCATTATTAATTACTCATGATGTAGAAGAGGCAGTTACTTTAGCTGATAGAATTATTCTCATAGAACGAGGTGAAGTGGCTATGAATTTATCTGTGCCCCTGCCTCGTCCTCGTCAACGAAGTGATGCTATATTTGCAACATTAGTCGAGAAAATCTTGGAGCGGGTGTTAAGTACAAAACCCCCTTCCCAAAAATCGACAAAAGGGGAATCTACCATAGGACAAATTGCTACCTACAACATACTCCCCTAAAAATTAGATGAATACTGACGAATCGAATAACAAGGGAAACATCATCTGTGGTCGGTGTGCTTACGATGCAAATCCTCGTGGGGCTACACATTGTCAAAAGTGTGGTACGCCCCTTGTTATAGCTTCTGTACCTAACAACGACCCCAGCCCTGGTTCTGATTCTACACTGCTCGTAGGTGGGATTAGTGTAGTAGCCACAGTGTTGTTTTTTGCTATCGGAGGTTATTTTTTCTGGCAGCAAGTCCGAGTAGCTTCAACCCCAAGCAATCTCAATAATTCCGCCGATAACATTTCCTCGGATATCCGACTCTATAATTCTATGAAGGAAGTCCCGAAGGTGCCGGAAGGAACATTTAATTACGGTGGTGCTGTCGTCTTCGCACCTCTGAGGAACAGTTTACATAAGGCTATCAACCAAGTTTACCCAAAGTTTGGGCTGCGGTTCACCGAACCTAAGTACAACAACCCTGGTCAAAATACTGGGATCACTATGTTGCTTGATGGCGAACTCAGCTTTGCCCAGTCTTCTAAGCCATTAGAGGATACTCATTACAGCAAGGCAAAACAACGGAATTTTTCTCTACAGCAGGTGGCAATAGGTATCGACGGCTTCCTGTTGTTTACCCATCCAAATGTGTCTATCCGTGGACTTGCTGTTGAGCAAGTTAAAGATATTTTTAAGGGAAAAATTACCAATTGGAAGCAGCTGGGAGGACCGGACTTAGCAATCACAGCTTTTGCTTTCAACCCGAAGTTTGGCTCCTCACTCAATATTCTCCTTGGTCCGGAATTGGATCAACTCAGTCCTAAAGTACAGTTTATGCGCGATTACACTGATGGTGTTCGTAAAGTTTCCTCAATTCCAGGTGCGATCGGCATTGGCTCTACTGGAGCAATTCTCGGTCAACAGTCAATCCGCCCTCTTGCACTAGCTGCTCACAACTCTAACAACTATGTGCAACCCTTTACAGATGATGGTAAGCGGGTTAACGCTGCAGCCTTACGGGATGGCACATACCCCCTAACTAGGCGTCTGTTTGTGGTCATTCGCCGAGACGGTACTATTGATGAGGCTGCTGGAGTGGCATACGCCAATCTGTTGCTGTCTAAAGAAGGGCAGCAGTATATTGAGAAGGCTGGTTTCGTTCCTATTCGTAATTAGTAGTTCAAATTGATCACTATATATATGGTTAGAGTCGAGAGGAGGTATTATCCTCCGTCCCTCTCTGTTAGCTCCGTACGTGTAACTTTCGCTACATACGGCTCCCGATGTTATAGGGTTTCCCTTTGCTCATGTGGATGTAATCATGACAGCTTTCATGAATAGCAACAAGATTTTTGGTTTTCCAGTTGCTGTGGTTGCCGTCAATATGATGTAAGTGAACTCGTTCACCTGGCATCATTTTTAGACCACAGTGGGCACATGAATGGTTTTGCCGTTTTAAGGTTTTAGAGGTTTCACCATCGTAGAGCTTGCTATTGCGTTCACTCCAGTAGGTGATGTCATTGTCAAACGGTGATTTTTCCCCTGTGACCATGACATGTTTATTTTCGGAGTAGGGGACTGCTGGGAATGCTTTGTCTATCAAGTCTTTGCTTGAGTGACGGTCATTCTTTGGTTCTCTATTGAACTTATCAAAGGTTCTTTTACTAATGAACCAGAGCGAGTTACGCGAGCCGTCCATCTTACAGAACCTGTGATAATTCCTCCAACCTCTAACCAAGGATGCTAGCTTTGCAGCTTTTTCCTCGGAACCATAGTTAGAGCAATTGACGATGGCTTTTATTTTCTTACGGAATGCTTTGAAGTTATCCACTGAAGGGATACACCTGAATTTCCCGTTGGCTTGCACCTTGAAGTGCCAGCCAAGAAAGT
This sequence comes from Brasilonema bromeliae SPC951, assembly GCF_012912135.1. Classification (GTDB taxonomy): domain Bacteria; phylum Cyanobacteriota; class Cyanobacteriia; order Cyanobacteriales; family Nostocaceae; genus Brasilonema; species Brasilonema bromeliae. The sequence continues at coordinate 15,362 of NZ_QMEB01000039.1, forward strand.
CAAATCCATCTGTCGTAGCGGTAATCTTGGTCTTCTTTTCACTGGTATTCATTCCTCTTTCTTCAAGGAATTTGTTTATCCGATCAAGTATTTCTGTCGCGTCATCTTGGGGTCTAAGTATGATTACCATATCGTCAGCATACCTTATAGAAGGTTCGCTGATTTTATACGCAGGGGTCTTTGATGTTATCTTAAAATCCTCACGGTGATATCTGTGTATACTTTCAATCCCGTTTAACGCAATGTTGGCTAGTAGTGGACTTACTACACCACCTTGGGGGGTTCCTTGTTCGGGAAAGTCGGGATGTATTCCTGCTTTAAGGCAGCGGAAGATACCGATTTTCAACCCTTTTGGTGCTATCAATTGATTCATGATAGTTGTGTGGCTTATCCTGTCGAAGCATTTTTCGATATCGATCTCTATGACTCGTTTATCTATTCCGTTGCTGTTGGAGTTTAGGTTAGAAAATATGATTTTTTGCGCGTCGTGTGCGCTTCTACCAGGTCTAAAACCGTAGCTCTTGGCGTGGAAGGTTGCAACGCGCAAGCTGGTTCCAGGGCATATTTTGCAAGGCACTGCCATGCTCTATCTGCTATGGTTGGTACTTTCAAAATCCGGAACGTTCCGTCTTTCTTGGGTATTGGTATTTCTCTTAATTTGCTATGATGCCAATTAAGGTAGGATTTCTTGAGGAATTCCTCAAGTGCGAAGCGTTCTTCAAAATTCAGGGACGCTTTGCCATCAATACCCGCAGTCTTTTTACCAGCATTGAGTTGAGATACTTGACGAATAGCCAAAAATCTTGCAGCTTTAGATTTCAGTATCAGTTTCTGGAGTGACCGCGCTTTCCGCATGTCGCCTGCTTTAACTGCTTTAAACAACCTAACTTGTAGGCGAAATAAATCTTTCCGGAATTTCTTCCAGGGGAGATTCTTCCAAGATTCACTAGTCTTGTGACTGTGCCTAATCATACTCTACTCCTATTGATTGTTTTCTGAACACCTCAGCGAAATTACTCGCTGTCCTACCCGAATCAAGAGAGTTCCGTATCTCGTCATACCTACCTAAGTTCGACTACCTCAGGACTCTTGATTCGTTTTTATTCGTTCCTCGGATGAGATTGTATGTGCCGTCAGGTGTAACCACTTCAACTGCTAGAACCCTTTACTCTTGCCGTTTGCTTTACTAACATCGGCAGGGTTATCTCTAGTGGGGTCAGGATTTTGTGGTATGCCCTGCCCTGAAATAAGTTGTTTTTCTAGGTTCTATTTCACCTTGTACACTCCCTATTAGCGCCAGTGTCAGCCCATAACAGCCGTCTGATTGCGCCCTGTTCCCAGCTTCAGCCTCTAGAATTCCGAGTCTAGTCACTGTGGGCAGATAAGGAGTCACCTCTGAGTTTGAGGGGGAGGACTTTCACCTCCATCCTGTCCGAAGTTCAACCTGTCTGTTGACGGATTGGACAACTTATGTATTTGGTTGTCAACGAATCGCACTGTAAATTTTCATGCCTGATGAGTTAATTCTCTATCGGCATGACATCATGAAAGCGGGAGTAGTCAATGCTGCGCCTACCATCCCGTGTCTTCGATAAAATATCGACAAACCGCATATTCCAAACAATTTCCTTTGCAATATACGAGTGACGGGCATGGATAGTTTGGCATACAGTTTCATCAAGCCCAGTGAAGGTGACTATCACTTCCATCTCATCCTCAACCATCTCCTCTGCTGAGACTCCGTACAAAGGACTACTCTCGTCTATTGGGTGCATGATTGTCCAAGTCAGCGCAAAAAGTGGAGAATGACTGCGGAGCAAAGACATATCATAAAATCGACGCATCACATCTCCTTCTTTGCTGATCTCGGTGCGTACCAAACTCATTCTGACTTGTGCTTCTAAAATCCAGTTTTGACGTTCATTGGCAACCCGCAACATTAAAGTTGGCATACTGTTATATGGAGTAATGATTGCTACATCGCTAAACAAGACTCGCGCTTGAGGAAGAGAAAACCGGGCAAACATTAAGCCACTTGCCATCGCCAACCCTATCAGCCCTAACAGTGATTCAATGGTAACTAAGATATTGGTATAAGTTGTTTTGGGATACATCGCCCCATAACCAATAGATGCCATAGTTTGGACGCTGAAGAAAAAGGCATCGAAGAAATTACCCGGACGCGCATTTTCAATACCATCGCCTCCTGCAAGATAAGCCAAGGCAAACAAAGTATTAGCAAGTACGTAACTTAAACTGACAAGTCCTAGAGTTTTATACCAGCACAGAGTGAGTAGTAAATGATATGGATCGCGCCAACGGTTGTTGGATACACCTATACGCACGACGCTGGAGCCGCCGTCCCGGTTGACTATCCGAGTTTTTGGTATTTTTCGACGGGTCTTTTTCATCGACGACACAGTTATGGTAACTAGAATTGAGGATGTGTACTACCCATTATCTAATTAAATACCAGCAAAATCTTCTAGAGGAGCGATGGATCACCTTTGTTGGCTCCAACCGTTTTAGTACTTACTCAGCAATCCTCAAAGTATCGCCAATTGCCACTGTACCATTGGTAATAACTTGTGCCAAAACACCCGTCTGTGTGTGTTGAAAATTCTTTTGCAGCAGAGTCAGCAAGGAGATATCACGTTCTCCTGTCTCTGGATTAACTTCTATATTTAAGCAGCGATTAATCCTGGCTGTAATAGCAATTCGTGCTGTACCAAGTTGCATTTCTTTGCCTACCCAGTCAAATTCTCCCCAGGCGGGTACACCATCTAAAACAATATTAGGGCGGAAACGACGAACATCTATTTGTCGTCCTGCTATCTCACTCAAGTGGTTAAGAGTTGCTTGACTGACAAGAGAAATATGCACGGCTTCCCGGTCGGGGTATCGAGTCTTGCCAAATTCTCCCACCAGCTGCAAGGGTGCGCGGTTTGGATGTCTAGCAGCTTGACTAGGGTAAATTCCTGCGAGGTATCCTGTGAAGAAAGTTGC
>NZ_QMEB01000039.1:18377-32001 GCF_012912135.1 Brasilonema bromeliae SPC951
TTGCAATGCGATAGCTTCGCTCTTGGACACAAATCTTAGTCATTGGGAATTGGTGATTGGTAATTTGGCTTGTAATGAGCGTTTAAGCGCTCACTACGAACCCTTCGGCTACGCTCAGGGTAAACCCTTTATCCATTTTGGCTAATCCTTTAGAGAACCCATCGATTTCTGTGCAGCTGACTGCTTTTTAGGACGACCACTTCCTGTACCAATGATACTACGCAAATACAAACCACCAACTGTTACTAAAAATAGGACATATCCCACTGCTTGCACAACATAGAGATATTGCTTGTAACCAAACAAGGCATTAAGAATAACGCCAGGGAACTTTTCATCAGGCAAGATGTTGGAAGTATTCCAAACCATTGGACCTAAGATACAAGAGCGAATTCTCGTGAACCGTTCGTAATAAAAACAAAGACCTTCCGAGGCGCGATTACTAAGAGCAAGGGTAGCAAAACCTTCGTCAAACTTCTGCAAAGCTGTCACCACTAAGCCCGCCACAATCAACACCAAGAAAACACCCATGACTTGGAAAAATTGGCGGATGTTAATTTTAACACCCCATCGAAATAACAACACACCGATTAATGCTGCGACTGCAATACCAGCAACAGCGCCAAAACCAGGAACAAGCCCCTGTTGAATGTTAGCAGCAACGAACAGAACCGTTTCAAAACCTTCGCGTACAACGGCAATAAATACTAAACTGAAAACACCCCAACCAGCAACCTTATTCTGCTTTAAAGCATCTGTTACTGCTCCTTCAACTTGAGCCTTCATAAATCTGGCTTGTTTGGTCATCCAGATAAGCATCCAGCTGAGCATAACGATCGCTAACACGCTGAACACACCTTCCATCATTGGTTCAACCACGGTTGAGTATTGGGGATTAATTGCACTGAGTGCTTGAACCGCAAGAGTGAAAAGAAAACCTATGAGTGCGCTGACAATAATGCCAACGCCGACACCAGCATAAACCCAAGAGTTAAGACGAGATTGTTTAGCTTTTTTTAGCAAAGCTAGTACAATGCCAACTACGAGAGCAGCTTCTACTCCTTCTCGGAGTGTAATCACAAAAGTGGGTAAGGCAGCACTAAAGTTCATTATTTGTCCTTCTTTATTTTGTCTCGGTGCTTAGTCATTAGTCATGAGTAGAAATGAAATGACTAATAACTAATAACTAATAACTATTCAGTGAAATCGCGTAACATCTTTTTCAGTTCAATATTATGCATCTCTTCCTCACCAATCATATTACGAGCAAATTGTTCAAGATAAATACTAGAATTGGTTACTGTTTCCAGCAGATTTTTATACAGTCTCAATGCTTTTTCTTCATGGGCTAAACTTTCCGCTAAGATATCCTTGACTGAATCTTTATCAGTTTCATCTGCTGGTAAAATTTGCAAACTAGGACGACCTTCTAACCCTGTGAGAATTTCTCCCACTTTTTGGGCATGAAGTAGAGACTCGCTCGCCTGCTCTTTCAAAAAATCTACAATCGTAATGCGGTAAGGACCAGTTACCATCAAAGAATATTGAGTATAACGCACGACTCCTGATAGCTCACACTCTATAATTTCGTTCAGCAGATTGATTGTTTGTTTCTGGTCAAGCTCTTGCATCATGTTAGTGATTATAGTGATACGTAGAAGTTTCTTGAGTGATGAGTGATAAGTTATTCATTAATTGACAAGTCAAAAGTTAAAGCTCTCGCAATTTGGCTAATGGTCATACCTTGCACCGAGCCTGTGAGCTAAAGTTCCGGCTAAAAACTCAAGCCCATTGAAATGGGCTAGAATATGTGCTTAGTAAGCTTTCGCTTACTTGCTCGCTAATGAGCGGAAATAAATTTCACGAGCGTTGAAAATGCTGATGCAAGATATGGCTTAACCCAATTCTTAACTCATAACTCTTTGTTCACTGTGCACTCATTTTAAATTCTCGCCCGAGAGTAAAATCCCAGGCAAGTACCACTACAAACAATTCAAAATACTATTGCGCTTGCTTGAGTGCTGGAACTATCTGTTATTTTTTGAGAATTTTCCTCAATGGTTTTTACCAGCTTGGTAACATCCCCAGGGGTTTTGACTGGTTTAGCTGGTGCAATAGCAGAGGGCCAAACTTTTATCAGTTCAGCCATACTGGTTTCAATTGCTTTATGTTCTTGGGGATGGTCTTTAGCCACTTTGCTAGAAATACCTTTATATAAGTCATCAGCGTAGTTGACAAAGCCACGGGAATCTTGATACTCAATTTCTGCAGAAATTTTACCATCTGCAATTGCCGCACCATATTCTGAGTTAGCTGCATCTAGCAATCCGTTAATGACTTGTAGCGCGAATCTAGGTTGCGATCGCTGATCTGCTGGTAAAGCTGTCACAGCGCCATCAACTGCTTGCATCGAAGAGGTAAAATCAGTTTTGACCTTGGGACTTTTGGGATTGGCTTTGACGAAATCTTGTAAACTCACCAAAGATGTCTTAAATTCTTTAACTTTGCGCTCATTTAATTGGTCTTCTACATCAACATAAATCTCTTCAACTGGATGACCGATATGAGGTTCTGCCTTTTTGGGCTGATTTTGATCCAACAGTTCTTTTGCTACCAAAAGGTGTCCTTTCATGAGTCCCAGTTTGGTCATATAGTCCACATCTTTTGGTTCCCCAGTTAGAACGACTTCCTGAGTCGTAACCTGATCCTTAATTTGGTTGAATTGCTCCTGAGTAATCACTTTTTTAGAAACTAAGTCCTCAGGACTGCTGTAGGGACGACTTGCCTGAATTTTATTTGATAATGCCGGAACACCAAGCTGTCCCTCAAATTTATCCAATTCCGACAAGATCGCATTGTTGATGTTGATTTTCTTTTTGCTGCTGTGTCCGCTATGACTCACTGCTTCAGTAGCCTGGGGACTGGAGTTAGCAGCTGGTGCTGTTGGATTTTCTGCGGTTTGTGTACCGTTACAGGAAGTCAGAGCGAAGATGATTGCACTAGCAATAGTTAGGCAGATGTAACGAAATTTTCTCATTTTTGCTCCTAAAAGTGTTTAAAAGGTAATCATTAAAACATTCAAATTAGTACATCACGGAGAAAACACTCTCACCGTTAAAAAGACACAAAAAGCTTTGCAATCTAGCATTTGAGCCTACCCAGCAGGAAAACTGAACACAAAGCGCATACGTGCTCAGCCTGACAGAGCGTGCTGCTTTTGGCATAGCTTTTGTACGAGTGTCAATCAATGAATTTGACAGTGGATCTTAGATTTTGCTATGATACTTTCTCACAAATGATATGATTTTTCAACTACTTGCTAATGTTTTGATTATGATTTAAGATAAATTGTCAGTATATTTGAATATGTAAAAAATACGGTGTAACAGCAACTCTGTGTAAAGTTGTGCTTAATTGAAATACACCGCGCTTATAGGGGGACTGTTATAGCTCTACCATGTTGTGGATGCAAGTGAAAATCGCTGTAGTGCTAGCAAGTAGTCTAGTCTCTGGTGGTGTGCAAATTCAATAATGAACAATGAACAATCAAAACTAATAATTGATAATTGTTTTAATACGTGACAGCTTAATATTTCTAATTGGCGTTGTATATAGCTTGTTATACTTTATACAACGGCAACGACATCAATAACGGTAAATTGCTGCAACAGGTGTGCTAAAGGGTACTTGTTCTGCCTCAACGGCGTAGACTGTACCACCGTTTAACAAGGTATGAGCTGCAGCGAAATCCAACAAATCCTCATCACCAGTTTCTTCTTCTTGGTGCAAATAAACAGTTTCTGAGGTAGGGTCAAACAGTCCCCATTGCTGCTGACTGGTAGCAACCAACAATGAATCAATTCTTTGATAATAGGCTGCTGGAATAATTTCTTTGAGTTCATTGGATGCTTTGCCAGTATTACCACCAAACAATTCGTTAAATCGCTCTACAACTTCTTGCTGTGATTTATGGTAGTGTGGCTCAACAATGGGCCAAGCTCGTTCGTGTAGTTCTTGTGCGCTGAGAATCTCTTGATTCCCAGTGATACCTTCTTCAATTAAATGTTGGTAAGTATTTGCCTCTGTGTAAAGGGGCATCAAGTATTCCACCCCAGCCAGTAGCAAAGGCGCTGTTTGCTCTCGCAGTTTCTCTTCTAGGGCGTGATTAACAACCTGAAAGAATTGTAAGATGTCTTTCTGGTGTTGATCTCTATCGGGACTACCTTGCCCGTGAAACGATCCTGGTTGTACAGAAGCATTAGCAGTTCCCCCTTTGGATGTAGCAATGCGGAATTGACCTTGTTGAGCAGTGTCATCATAGTTGAGCGCCTCATCCAGACTTTTAGGCATATTTTCCACCTTTAGCTCTTTGATGCTATAGCGTGTTCCCTCGAAGAAACGAACATCTTTTTGACTGAGAGCTAACAGGTAGAAACGCCCATCTCCATTTAATATCCGCAGTAGTGGCTTAATATGAAATCGGTCTGTCACTACAACCAACTCGTCAAATGTCAGAGGTAGAGTATAGTAGCGAAAAATATCTCTAGAAATAAAAACTGCTAGTCCTTGGTCTACGTTTTGTTCCCAGAAATTTGAATCATCCAGTTGATCAGATTTTGCTAGCAATTCAATGACATCGTTCTGCTCAAGACCTGCATCAATTAAACGTGCCTCAGCCTCTTTGATTAAATTCTTAAAGCGAATTGAGTTTTGTCGAACTTCTGGCCCAGCTAACTGCGTAGGCATATAAATAGAAACAGAATTTTGTCTTGGCTGTTCTAGAAGTGTTTTGATTTCCTCTCTAGAAATTAATGTCATGCCATATTCCTCGTATTAACGTGAGTGGACATCCAAACAACACCGTTGATATATTCAACGGTTCTATGGGACTTTGCCCCCAATTATTTGAGCTTGATTTATTTCACGTCAAGAAAAGTTACGTTTCATCTTTCCTATGGCAGGAAATTTGGATACAATTTCTGTTCCCGTAGAGTGTAGGAATAAGAAAAATTCAAAAATTATTGATTAGTTATCCAACATTAGGCGTGTTTGAGTTCATATGTTTTGAGTTGTTAGTTAAGTTTTTTCCCCTTTGCGAAAAAAAACCCAAAGTCACTCGTTTCATAATCCAATGTAAAGCGACAAGTATGCCAAAGGTAATAGCAATAATCACCAGAGGCTGTTTACCAAGAATATCCTCTATACCTCTAGTTAGCAAAGCGTCAGGTTGAGTCACAAAATCCCAGCTGTTAAAACGTAAGAAACGTCCCCAATAAACACCAACAGCACAGAGAGCATGGGTAATTAACTCAACCCACAAAATCCATTTGCTCTTACCAATGCGATGTAAGTAATAACCTAAATTAATTAAAGATATAACGTAAGCTTCAAATCCAGCTAAAATAACCAATACATACAACGGGATCAGTATGAGGGTTATTATCCATACAGACTGAATTGTACGAATATCATCTATAAGATGAATGATATCAGTCAGCAGGTAAGGTGCATTCGGTAGAAAACTATAGAAAACAATAAATCCCAACCACCAAACCCAAGACCGCCCGCGCCCATTGCGAAACAACCAAACACTCAAAGCCAAAGGTATAAAAGCTAGAAATAAGTTCCAAGTCATCCAATTTATATTGATGCGCAGGACTTGCATGACTTTGGCTATCAATTCAGTGAGTTCCGCTTTCATAGCTGTTTCCTTGAAGACGTGTAAATGATTCCGATTTCTCCGTATAGTTATAAGCTAGCTGATTGACTATCAAAACTGCATCAGGTAGGAAAAATGACTACTGAGGAAATGGTCAATCAAGCGGGCTAAGCCACTAGTATAGCCAATGCGTAAATCAGAACCACTTTACCATGAACAAGTTTCTCATCTGGAATGGTGCGCTTGTGCTGGCTATGATTATAGATTTCATCTTGCCCTAATACAGTTTCATAAATTCTTGTCAACTGTCTAGAGAAATACCTATGTTCATTGGTCTGTTACTAACCAATGACAAATAATTAATTATGTTATTTGTCATGGTACTCTGGGAAAGTAAGACATACAAAGAGGTCTACATGGAACGGAGAGCTTTAGGACATCAAGGGCTTGAAGTATCAGCGATTGGTTTAGGATGCATGGGGATGTCAGAGTTCTATGGTCCTCGTGACGACCAAGAGAGCATAGCCACCATTAGGCAAGCAATCGATATGGGTGTCAATCTCATCGACACTGCGGATTTTTATGGAGTTGGACACAATGAGGAATTGGTCCGTCGGGCAATTGAAGGACGGCGAGAGCAGGTTGTTTTGTCAGTAAAGTTTGGTGCACTACGTTCATATGATGGTGGTTGGATTGGTTTTGATGGGCGTCCTGTCGCAATCCAAAATGCAATAGCCCATAGTCTGCGCCGTCTCAATGTCGATTACATTGACCTTTATTTTCCGTCCCGTGTCGATCCAAACGTCCCCATTGAAGAAACTGTTGGCGCTTTAGCCGAGTTGGTGAAACAGGGTAAAGTGAAATACATTGGACTTTCTGAAGCTGCACCGCAAACCCTACGCCGCGCTCATGCGATTCATCCGATTTCAGCCGTCCAAATTGAGTACTCCCTTTGGAGTCGGGAAATCGAAAAGGAACTGTTACCAACGTTGCGAGAACTAGGGATTGGTCTTGTAGGATATAGTCCGTTGTCCCGTGGTTTGTTATCAGGTAAGATAGATGAGACTTCTCTCCAACAATCGGGAGATACACGCAGCAGGATGCCTCGCTATCAAGGGGATAATTTGACACACAATCTTGGCTTGGTCGAAAAACTCAAGGCGATCGCTACTTCCAAAAACTGCACTCCAGCACAACTGGCGATCGCCTGGGTAATAGCTCAAGGCAATGATCTTGTCTCAATTGTCGGTACCAAGCGCCGGAAATATCTGGAAGAAAATCTCGGTGCGGTGAGCAGTGCGTTGGGCGGGTTCCCCGACTTGAAGCAACTGCGAACCCGAAGGGCTGCGATAACTCTGACAAAAGGTGACCTAGAGGAACTGGAACATTCATTTCCAGTTAATGTCGTAGCTGGTGAACGTTATCCAGAAGCCATGATGGCTTATGTCTATGCATAATTCAACAAGGGGTTATAGAAGTGCCCGAACCATCAAACACTTCTGAACAAACGCGAGAGGTTATCCTGATGACAGCAGAACAACAACTGCGGCGTCACGGGTTATCTAAGATGACTGTCGTCGATATCGCACGTGCAGCTGGGATGTCTCATTCCAATGTCTATCGATTCTTTCCAACCAAGGCAGCAATCTTTGATGGAATTACACAACGTTGGTTATCCCAAGCAGAAAAGCATCTAGCACTCGTTGTTGCACGAGAAGTCTCAGCGGCTCTTAAGTTAGAAGATTTTGTGATTGAACTGCATCGTGTAAAGCGCCAGAAGTTTTTGACAGATCCAGAGATTTTCGCGACCTATTATGCTGTTGCCAAGGAATGCAATGATGTCGTTCAAAAGCATTTAACTTACATTCACAGTCTTCTTTTTCAGATTATCAATGAGGGTATTCAATCGGGAGAATTTCAAGTTACTGATGCCGAAGCAGCTGCATCTGTAGTACGTAGCGCTACCTTACGTTTCCATCACCCCGTCCTTGTGATCGAAGATAGGGAACGAGACGTTGAGAATGAAGCCCGTGCTGTGATGCGCCTTCTCATCGCAGGTCTTAAAACTAGAGTTTTGTAAATTTAGCTATAGTCTAACGATTTACAGTAGCACTTGCGTGCTACTGCAAACCCATTTACCTCATTTTGATTCGCTACAGTACTTGTTCACCTCAGACGCCAGCGCATCAGACTGTTTAGCAGCATCTGCGGCTGCTGTCAGAGCTGTATCGATGTCTCCTCTTGCCTTTTGAATTTTGACCCTACCCTCTGATGAGGCTTGAGCTGTCTTAGCTGAACCAAGAGCCTTACCTGCTGTAGCAATTGATTGACTGAAAGTCTCAAACACCTTGACAAAACTGCTCTGAAATTGTTGAAGCTTGGGGTCTTTTAAATTTAGCTCCTTAATTTCTTTGGTCACAGCTTCCAAATCCTTGGATAGTTGCAAGCTGGTTGTCACCTGCTGACCTTTATTTTTATCAATCAGGTCACTTCCTTTGTTAATGAGGCTAACCAGTCGCTCACATTGGGAGGCTTTGCTCTCACTGCACGCAGTCACTAACAAAGCGATACTCAAGCTAATAGGAATAATAACGGTATATCTACGCCAAACAGCCATTAACACCTTACCACCAATAAAACCGAAACAATAGTAACTTAATCATTCAGTCATTTTTGCTGATATTTGGATAATTGCCTGATCTTAAGTGTACGTAAGCAAAGTGCAGGTCTACCTGGTTACACCTTTGTGACATCAAAACGGATGCAGTATCAACCTGTAGTTACTGTTATGTAAAGCTCTTTTTAGTCCGAGTCACTCCAAGCTGCCGTGTATACACTTAGAGCAAAGTCTTTCAATTATAAGTAATTAAATATACTATAAACTTTTGTCATATCCCCAGGTAGGGGATTGCATTTTGATGTAGAAAAACTCTCTATTAAAGATAGAGAAATTGCTAAGATTGACTGCCAATGAAAAAAATTTCTGCAATGGTGTTGGCACTGAGCTTTTCAGTGGTCGCTTGCAGTACACCAGGGAATCAAACAGTATCTCCTACTCCAGAAGCAACAGCAACTCCTGCTCAGGCTAGAGACCAAAAAGCTCAAAATAAGCTTTTAGTTGTCACTACTGTAGCACCTTTAACTAACATTATCAGTAATATTGCAGGAGAGCGCGTTCAAGTCACAGGCATTATTCCTGAAGGTACAGACTCACACACCTTTGAGCCTCGTCCTTCGGATGCTGATTTGCTCTCCAAAGCTAAGTTAATCATCGTCAATGGGTTGCACTTGGAAAGCCCGACAGAAAAACTGGCAAAAGCTTCTAAGCCTAAAGAAACTAATATTTACGAACTTGGCGATAACACTATCACCCAAAGTCAGTGGATTTACGACTTCAGCTTTCCCAAAGAAAAGGGCGATCCCAATCCCCACCTGTGGGTGAATCCCAAATATGCTGAAGCCTACGCCAAATTAGCTGCCCAACAGTTAACTCAGTTAGATCCGGCTGGTAAAGATTACTACGCTACCAATCTGAAAAACTACTTGCAACGCCTGGATGCACTAGATAAAGCAAATCGTGCAGTTGTGGAGAGTATACCAGCTAAAAATCGCAAACTTTTGACCTACCACGATTCTTGGGCGTATTGGGCAAGAGAGTACGGCTTTCAAGTCATTGGTGCGATTCAACCATCAGATTTTAAAGAGCCTTCTGCCCAAGACGTGGCAAAGCTAATTACTCAAATTCGTCAAGTTGGCGTTCCTGCCATTTTTGGTTCAGAAGTCTATCCTAGCAAGGTACAAGAGCAGATTGCCCGAGAAGCGAAGGTGAAAACAGCCAATACTGCTGATGATGAGTTACCTGGCAAGGGGTCAGCTAATGCAATGGAAAACACCAACCCTGAACATACATACATTGGGATGATGGTTAACAATATGCGGATTATTGCTGAAAATCTAGGCGGAAATCCTGAGCTAGTGAAAAATGTCAATACTGCCAATGTAGTTGGACCAACAGCGAACGAGACAAAAACTTCTCAAAAATAAATAAAAACCAAAGATAAGCCTTAAAGACTGGACTTATCATTTAGTCTTAACAATGCATTGCGCCTGCTGCCAAGGTTATTTATTGTTAATGGAACAACCACTACTAGAAGTTAAAAATTTAACTTGCGGCTATCAAAACAAACCTGTGTTTACACAGGTAAATCTGTCCTTGTATCGTGGTCAACTTTCTGGTTTGGTTGGACCATCAGGAAGCGGTAAAAGCACCTTGATGAAGGCAATTTTGGGGTTAATTCATCCTTGGGCTGGAGAAATTTGGTTTCGGGGGAAACGTTTGCAGCCAGGGACATCACCGCCACGAGTGGGTTATGTGCCTCAAGTCGAAACGGTAGACTGGAACTTTCCTGTCACAGCTGAAGAAGTGGTGATGATGGGGCGATATCAGAAGCAGAGAATGTTACCTTGGGCTTCAAGAGGCGATCGCACTGCAGCTAGAGAACTCCTAAACCGCGTAGGAGTTGCTCATATCGCCCGCCAACCCATCGGTGAATTATCTGGGGGACAACAGCAGCGGGTTTTTCTCGCCCGTGCGCTGGTGGGAGAACCAGAAATCGTATTATTAGATGAACCGACTAGCAGTTCGGACTTGCAGGTTCAGCACGAACTCTTACATTTATTAGCGGATTTGAATCAGCAAGGTTTGACGATTCTACTATCCACTCACGACCTGAACTCAGTCGCCACACATCTACCTTGGGTTGTGTGTTTCAACCACGGATTGATTTGTCAAGGACAACCGCTTGATATCTTTACTCCTGCTAACCTTGAGCGCACCTTTGGTGCCCAAATGGTTGTCTTCCACCAAGAAGACCGCATTTTGATTGCTAGCGGGGGAACTTCGTTGCGCCATCAAATGCAACGCAACTTGCCTCCAAGCCTACTTCAAGGTAAATCGAAGTCTGCGTGATTTCAACATATTTGTATGAATTTTATACTCGAACCCTTCCGCTATGAGTTTTTTAGCCGTGCCATTTTAGTTGGCATGATGGCAGGTTTGTTATGTGGCATGATGGGTGTTTATATTACAACTCGCCGGATGAGCTACATTGCCCACGGTTTATCTCATGCTATTTTGGGTGGAGCCGTATTAAGCTATGTTTTGGGACTTAATTTCTACATTGGCTCTGGAATATGGGGATTTGGTTCTGCTGTTTTGATCCAATATTTGACAGGACGCAAAATCTACTCAGATGCGGCAATTGGTATTGTCACAACTGCGAGTTTTGCTTTAGGAGTAGCTGTTATCAGCAGCTACCGGAAGTTTAGCCAAAATTTTGAAGCCGCCTTGTTTGGTAATGTGCTGGGAGTTTCTCCAACAGATTTATGGGTTGTGACAGGCGTAACCGTTGTTTTGCTGAGCTTAGTTTTCTGTTTTTATCGCCCTTTATTATTTTGGTGTTTCGACAGAGAAGTTGCTCAGGTTCACGGTGTTCCTGTGTTTGCAATGGATACATTGTTTGCTTTGATGCTGGCGACAATGCTTGTAGCAACGCTTAATGTGTTAGGCGTAACACTGATTATTTCGGCGGTGGTGATTCCTGCTTCAATAGCACGGTTGTTGAGTAACCATTTTGGTTACATGATGATTTTTTCTGGTTTTTTGGGAGCTGCGATCGCCTTTATCGGTATTTACCTAAGCTACTACTTCGATATTGCTTCTGGAGCCAGTGTTGTGCTGCTCTCAACCATGATATTTGCTTGCGTGTTGCTTTGGAGGAGCTTGCAATATCGTCGCAAACGCTATTTAGCACCCCTCGCCTCACAACACTACGAGTAAAACTTTTTGGCGCAGGGGGAGCCAGCAGCCTAGTTAACCATCAGGTAACAAAGGATCTGTATGATAAAGCGAGTCTTGTATCGGACACAATATCATGTTTGAAGAATTACAATCTGTTGAAGCTGCTCAGACAACGGCAATGACGCAAAATGATCGTTATACACTTGCTACTGGAGAGTTGGGCGCATATCGACTTTCAATCCTCAATATAATCCACAGACCTTATACTGAGTTCCTATTTCGACGAGTTGGACTTGAGCAAGGAATGGCAGTAGCTGATATTGGCTGCGGTACTGGAAATGTATCTAACTGGGTGGCTCAACAAGTTGGTTCTAGTGGCTCAGTTGTTGGTGTGGACTTGAGCGCGGAGCAAGTAGAACAAGCGCGACGCAATGCAAAAACTCTTAGTTTAAGTAATGTAACATTTGGTCTTGGTAGCGCCTACGATACTGGATTGCCTCAAGACTCCTTTGATCTAGTTTACTGTCGCTTCTTGCTAATGCATCTAACCCGTCCTATTGATGCACTTCTCCAAATGCGATCACTTCTTAAACCTGGGGGACTGCTTGTGTGTGAAGAAGCAGACTTTAGTACTGCTTTTTGTGAACCTTCTAACCCAGCCTACAACCGCTGTTTTGAGCTTTTCCTTGCTCTCTCACATGCAAGAGGTCAGCACTTTAGTATGGGAATTATGCTCCACCGGATTTTCCAAGATAGTGGATTCGTAGCTCCAGAAATTTCTTTGGCGCAAGCTGTCGTAGTGCGTGGAGAGACTAAGCGTCTAGTGGATTTGTCACTACTCGAGGCAAATGACGCTTTGATTGAAGCTGGATTGACGACACAAGAAGAGATTAACCAGAAGATTGCCCAAATCAAAGCGTTAGCCGCTGACGAAACAACAGCGTTTGGCATCCCTCGTGTAACACAGGTATGGGCGCGAAAATAATGGATTCGCAAAAACCGAGGTGTGCAAGCAACTGGTTGTACACTCTCAGTTTTTGCGAATCAGTAATCAGATTGCCTCAGATCAGGTTTCGGACTGCACCTCATTTCAGGTTTTCCAAGCCCATCCTGACTTATAAAGACGTGCGACTAAGTAACTAAATCATTCAACAATTCGCTCATTTATCAATATTTCTCTCCCATTCTTCTACCCATTGTTCTAGCTTTTCTCTCAATAACGACTGCCATCCAGGTATAGCCTTAATTCTTTCTCTTAAGCCAGATCTTACCTTTACCTGAAAAGGAATCTTATCTAAAGCTTCATCTCCTTGTGGTTTAAATTTAGGAAAAGGCATAACACATTTGACAGTATAACTGGTATACTAGCAGTATAACAAAGCAGGCAGGCGTCATGTATTCACTAAAGCTGGAGTTGAAACTGAATAATCAGGAAAAGTCTAAGCTAGCTGGATGTGCTGGCTTTGCTCGTTTTGTTTACAACTTTGGGTTGTCAATGCTTACTAGTTCTTGGGATTTTGAGGGAATTAAAGCAGGTGATTCTAAGCGTTTAACAGCGATTGAAAAGGTTTTTACTAATTACGTAAAAACCAATGCTGATTATACTTGGATGAAACAATATCCATCGGCAATCTATTCTTCTGCGCTTCGTAATTTAGCAAAAGCTGTTGAGCGTTGGCGCAAAGGAGATTCTGGGTTTCCTCAGATGAAATCTAAAAGGCGTGGAGACAGTTTCACGGTTCTTAAAAAAGCAGGAATTTATCCAGCCAAAGGTGAGTCAATGCTGCCTTTTACGAATAAGCAAGTATTGCAGCCGGGAAAGAGAATCACGATACCAGGATTGGGAGAGTTCCGACTTAAGCGACCAATACCGTTTCTATGTTCTAGTCAATCTTTCACTATTTCCAGAACAGCTAATAAATGGTACGTCAGTTTTAGCTTGGATGTTGAAAAAGTCCCTCCTTTGTTTCACTCAGTTGAATCAGTCGGTATAGATTTAGGCGTTAAAACTTTTGCAACCTTGTCTGACGGTTCTACAATAGTTGCACCAAGTAGCCTCAAAAAAGCGAAAACCAAGCTGAATAAGTTACAGTGGCGCAATCGTAGAAAACGTGCGATTCGTTGATTGCTGAATCACGGTAACCAGTCCGTACATAAGCAATCCA